>NZ_JBFTRZ010000004.1:0-289743 GCF_056399785.1 Brevundimonas sp. 01N35 | reverse complement strand
GGACGTGTCTGGAAGCCCAGCCAAGGGTGCGTATGCGTCGATGCCGCCAAAATGATCGCACGAAGCCGTCAGGGTGCCGACGAGAGCGAGCAAGACATATGATCTTCTCATGGCTTGGACTCTATCAGTCAGACGGCAGCTTCCCACCCCTAGCTGACGTTTGCAGCGTCCGCTTTCTGGCGTGGAAGCCGATGTCCGCTTTCAGCGTCGAAGCCGAGGCCCGCACCCGACCCTCACGAGACGTTGGGCAGGCCCGCTTCGAGCAAGGTCGAACGGGTAAATTGCGCCGCTCCTAACTGGTCCTGACAGCCCCGCCTTCCCTTCCTGGCGAAACGGCGGTTAAGCTGCTCGTCACCAGGGGGAAGTTCTCATGTCACGTCGTCTCGCCGCGCGTCCTTTGCTCGCGCTCAGCCTTGTTCTGGCCGCCTCGGCCACGCCGGTTCTGGCGCGGCAGACGCCGCCGACGCAGGAGGCCGTGCTGGGTCATGCGCCGGGCACGCGCATCACCCGCGCCGCCGAGGTGCGCCGCTATTTCGAGGCCCTGCGCGCCTCGGCGCCGGACCGCATGGTCATCGGCGACTACGCCACGACCTGGGAAGGCCGCCCCCTATTCTGGGCCGCCGTCGGCTCGCCCGCCAACATCGCCCGGCTGGATGCGATCAAGGCCGCGACCCGGGCGCTCGGCGATCCGCGCCGCACCTCGCCGGACCAGGCCCGCGCCCTGATCGCCGACACCCCGGTCATCGTCTGGATGGCCTATTCGGTGCATGGCAACGAGATCAGTCCCGCCGACGCCGCCATGGCCGCCGCGCGCCGCCTGATGGACGCCTCCGACGCCGAGGCGCAGGGCTGGATGCAGAACGCCGTGGTCGTCTTCGTCCCGACCCAGAACCCCGACGGACGCGAGCGCTTCATCAACGGCTTCGAGGCGGGCCTCGGCCTTCAGCCCAACCCCGACCCCCTGTCGGCCGAACGCTCCGAGCCCTGGCCGTCGGGCCGCTATAACCACAACCTGTTCGACCTGAACCGCGACTGGTTCATCCAGTCCCAGCCGGAAACCCAGGGCCACGCCGCCCTGATCCGCGACTGGCGCCCCCAGGTGGTGGTCGATTCCCACGAGATGGGCACGGACTCGAGCTTCTTCTTCCCGCCCGAGGCCCAGCCGCTGAACCCGTGGATCTATCCGCCGATCCTCGACGCCCGCGAACGTTTTGGCCGCAACAACGGGGCGCGCTTCGACCAGGCCGGGCTGGACTATTTCACGCGCGAGACCTTCGACGCCTTCTACCCCGGCTACGGCGACGGCTGGCCGGCCTACTTCGGCGCCGTCTCCATGACCTATGAGCAGGGCTCCGCGCGCGGCCTGATGGCGCGCCGCCGCACGGGCGAGGTCATCACCTACGCCGACACGGTCAAGGGCCACCTGACCGCCACCCTGTCGACCATCGAGACCGCCGCCCGCGACCGCGAGCGGCTGCTGAGCGACTTCTACGCCTTCCACCGCGACGGGATCGCGGGCGGACGCGGCGCCTATGTCATTTCCCGCTCCGGCGCCGCCGACCCGGCCGCCGCCGACAAGCTGGCGGGGCTGCTGGTCCGCTCAGGGCTAGAAGTCGGTCGCGCGACGGCGTCCTTCTCCGCCTGCGGTCAGAATTATCGCGCCGGCGACTATGTGGTGAACCTGTCCCAGCCCCAGCGCCGCATGGCCGAGACCCTGCTGGCCAGGGACGTGCCGCTGGACCCGAAATTCCTGGCCGAACAGGAGGCCCGCCGCGCGCGCGGCCTGGGCGACGAGATCTACGATCTGACCGGCTGGTCCATGCCGCTGCTGTTCAACGTCCCGACCCAGAAGTGCGCCGGCGCGCCCTCGGTCCAGACCACGGCGGTCGGCCCCGAACTGATCCGCCCGGTCGCGGTGGCCGGGGCGGAGGCGACCTATGGCTATGCGATCAATCCGGGCACTGCGGGGATGCGCTTCCTGACCGCCGCCCTGAAAGAGAAGCTGCCGGTCCGCTCGATCGAGAAGCCCTTCACCCTGGACGGCAAACCCTATGCGGGCGGCGCCTTCATCGTGCCGCGCGCCGGCTCGCCCGCCGATCTGGACGAGCGCGTGCACCGCATCGCCGCCGCCAGCGGGGCCGAGGTCACAGCCCTGGCCACCTCCTGGGTTTCCAGCGGTCCCAACGTCGGCTCGGACGAGGCGACCCTCATCAAGGCCCCGCGCGTGGCCATGGCCTGGGACGACCCGACCGACGCCGAGTCCGCCGGGTCGATCCGGCATATTCTCGAGCGCGAATACGGCTGGCCGGTCACGGCGGTGCGCACCCGTCGCCTGTCGGGCGCCGACCTCAGCCGCTATCAAGTGCTGATCCTGCCCTCGGGCGGAAACTACGAGAAGATCCTGGGCGAGGACGGCGTCGCCAATCTGCGCGCCTGGGTCCGGAACGGCGGCGTCCTGATCGGCGTCGGCTCGGCCACCCGTCTGCTGACGGATCCCGACGCCAAGCTGTTGGACAGCCGCCGCGAGACGGCCGTCGACCCCGACGGCGACAAGAAGGCCGAGGGCTCCGGCGCCACCGTCGCCGGAACCGAAATCCCCTCGGACGCCGACTATCTGGATCGCACCGGCCACCACGGCGGCTCGCCCGATTCCGTGGCCGGGGTTCTGGCCCACGCCGTCGTGGATCAGGAGCACTGGCTGGGCGCCGGCGTCGCGCACGAGCTCAGCGTCATGGTGCGCGGCTCGGACATCTACACGCCCCTGACCCGCGACCAGGGCACCAACGTCGTGCGCCTGGCCGGGCCCGACAGCGTCCTCGCCTCGGGTCAGCTCTGGGCCGAGAACCGTCGCCAGCTGGCCTACAAGCCCGTCGCCATGGCCTCCGAACTCGGCCGCGGCCAGGTCGTCGCCTTCACCCAGGACGTCACCATGCGCGCCTTCCTCGAAGGCCTGAAGCCGCTCTTCCTCAACGCCGTCTTCCGCGGCCCCGCCCACGCCTCGGGCGGCAACGGCGAGGACCGGTGACACTCCGCTCCCCTGGCGGGAGCGCGCGCCCAAGCAACCGAAGGCGGCAGCGTGAAAGACCCTTCTCCCCTGGCGGGAGCGCGCGCTCAAGCAGCCGAAGGCGTTAGCGTGAGCGGAGCGAGGTCGGATGAGGGGTTGCACGACGCTCAACTGGCCGACGTCATCCGGCGTGGCCAAACCCCTCATCCGGCCCCTCAAGGGGAGAAGCGAAGTTTACGCCCCCTCCCCCGCCAACCACGGCGTCACCAGCTCGACCAACCGCTTCGTCGGCCGCCTCGGACGCCCGTCCAGATGGATGCAGACCGCCGTCACATCGGCCCGGCACAGCACCTCGCCGGCGCGCTCGACCGTCTGGCGGATCATCAGGCGCGGGCCCTTGATGGCCTCATAGCGGGTCCGCACCACCAGCGCGTCGTCGATCCGCGCCGGCTTGGCGTATTTGATGTTCATCTCGGCCACGACAAAGGCCAGCGGCTCGTCCTGCTCCAGCAGTTCGACGTGTCCGACGCCCGCCAGCCGCAGGAAATCCGACCGCCCGCGCTCGAAATAGCGGACATAGTTGGCGTGATAGACCAGACCGGTGAAGTCCGTGTCCTCGTAATAGACTCGCACCGGCAGCAGGTGATCCTGCCCGTCGAAGCGGCCGGCGGTGGGAAGGTCGGTCATCGGTCAGCCCTGAACGGAATTCGCTGCTGAGGCCTTAGCCGTCGGTCGAGGCGGATTGAAGCCGGGACAGAACTGGGCCTTCATTTCCGCGAACTCGGCCCCCAGGGGATCGTCGCCCATCAGGATGCGATTGGGCCGCGAAACAAAGGCGACCGCCCGCCGCTCGCCTGCGAACCCGGCGTAACCGCAGACGGCGCGGCGCTTGCCGTTCTCCAGATACCGCACCTCGGCGCCCGGCCCCATCTGGGCCTTGACCTGCATCAGCGCCCGCTCGGCCGGCGTCGCCTGCTTCGGCCCGAACCGCGCGCCCTGGCTCAGGGCGAAGACGCTGATCCCGGCCGGCAGCAGCACCGCCGCGCCAAGCAGGATGATCGCCCGGTCCGTCCTGATCCCGCCTCGCGCCATCGCCCGTCTCCCTTCGCCATGGAGCATGGCCGGGTTTGGAGGAGGGGTGAAGCCCTTTGGCGAATCGCTTGCGCTTCCCTTCTCCCCTTGCGGGAGAAGGTGGCAGCCCTCGGGCTTGTCCCGGGGGATGACGGATGAGGGGTGCGAGGAGATTCCTACACCGCCTCACGTCTGAACGCCCCGCCGACACCCCTCATCCGGCCCTGACGGGCCACCTTCTCCCTCAAGGGGAGAAGGAAGAAGGGCTACTTCCCGAACAGATCCGCCGGCGGCGCGACCGGCGCCCTCGGCGCCTCCAGCCCCAGATGCTCATAGGCGCGCGCACAGGCCATGCGTCCGCGCGGCGTGCGCTGGATGAAGCCCTGCTGCAGCAGATAGGGCTCGATCACGTCCTCGACCGCGTCGCGCGCCTCGGCGATGGCCGCCGCCAGCGTATCCATGCCCACCGGCCCGCCGCCGTAGTTCTCGATCAGGGCCTTGAGGAAGCGCCGGTCCAGGCTGTCCAGCCCGGCCTCGTCGACCTCCAGACGGGCCAAGGCCCGCGCCGCCGCCAGACGGTCGATGGTCGCCGCCCCTTCCGCGTCGGCGAAGTCGCGCACCCGGCGCAACAGACGCCCGGCGATGCGCGGCGTGCCGCGCGCCCGACGCGCGATCTCCATCGCCCCGTCGTCGCTGATCGCCACGCCCATCTTGCGCGCCGCGCCGCGGATCACCGCCGTCAGTTCCTCGGGCGAATAGAACTCCAGCCGCAGCGGAATGCCGAACCGGTCGCGCAGCGGCGTCGCCAGCAGCCCGGCCCGCGTCGTCGCCCCGACCAGGGTGAAGGGCGCCAGGTCGATGCGCACGCTACGCGCCGACGGCCCCTCGCCGATGATCAGGTCCAGCACATGATCCTCCATCGCCGGATAGAGGATCTCCTCCACCAGCGGGGACATGCGGTGAATCTCGTCGATGAACAGGACGTCGCGCGGTTCCAGATTGGTCAGGATCGCCGCCAGATCGCCCGCCTTGGCCAGGATCGGCCCCGACGTGGCCCGAAAGCCCACGCCCAGTTCGCGCGCCACGATCTGCGCCAGCGTCGTCTTGCCCAGCCCCGGAGGCCCGAACAGCAGGACGTGGTCCAGCGCCTCGGACCGGCCGCGCGCCGCGTCGATAAAGACCTTCAGATTGCCCTTGGCCTGCTGCTGACCGACGAATTCGTTCAGCGTCTGCGGCCGCAGAGCGCGGTCATGCTGCTCGCCGGGCGCGGCGTCGCCGGAGATCACCCGTTCCATGCGGCCTCCATCGCCCTGCTCCCCTTGCGGGAGAAGGTGGCCGAGCGGAGCGAGGTCGGATGAGGGGTTTCGCGACCTCCAATCCGTCCTGGCTGTCTTCGGCTCTGGCGCAACCCCTCATCCGTCAGGCTTCGCCTGCCACCTTCTCCCGCAAGGGGAGAAGGATCAACGCTCGCCCCCCTCACCGCCCCAGCTCCTGCAGGCCCGCGCGGATCACCGCCGGCAGCTCCGCCTCGTCTCCCAGCCGGATCAGCGCCTGATCCACCGCCCGGCGCGCGTTGATCTCGGCGATGCCCAGCCCCAGCAGGGCGGCGACCGCCTCGCCCGTCACGCTCGGCGGCGGCGGGGCGGCGACGGCGTGGACGCCCGGCGCGTTCGGAGCGAAATGCCCGTCGCCCAGGGCCTTGCCCTTCAGTTCGGTGACGATGCGCAGGGCCAGCTTCGGTCCCACGCCGTTGGCCCGGCCGACCGCCGCCCTGTCCTCGCGCGCCACGGCGCCGGCCAGTTCGCCCGGCGGCAGCACGTCCAGCACGCTCAGCGCCGCCTTCGGCCCCACGCCCTGAATGGCCAGCAGCACGGTGAAGGCCCGCCGCTCGTCGCGCGTCAGGAAGCCATAGAGACGCGGCCCCGCGTCCTCGCTCCACTGGCTATGGATATAGAGGGTCGTCTCGTCGCCCGGCGCCGGCAGACGCCCCAGCGTCCGCGCCCCGCAGACGGCGACATAGCCCACCCCGCCGCAGTCGATCAGGCATTCCGCCTCCCCGACCTCGGCCAGAACCCCGCGCAACCGCCCGATCATGCCGCGCCCCTCAAACTCGCGCCCAGACTCAGACTCCGCCGATGGTGCGCATGGGTGATCGCCACCGCCAGCGCATCCGCCGCGTCGGCCTTCACATCCCCCGCCGCGGGCAGCAGCCGCTTGATCATGAAGGCCACCTGGCTCTTGTCCGCCTGTCCGGCCCCGACCACGGCCTTCTTGACCAGGCTGGGGGCGTATTCCGCCACGCTCAGGCCCGCCCGCGCCGGGGCCAGCATGACCGCCGCCCGCGCATGACCCAGCTTCAGCGTCGAGGCCCCGTTCATGTTGACGAAGACCTCCTCGATCGCCGCCTCGTCGCAGCTGTAGGCGGCGCAGACCTCGCCCACCTGCTCCAGCAGATGCAGCAGCCGTTCAGGAAAGGGCGCCTTCTCGGGCGGGGCCACCACCCCGTGCGCGATCCAGCGCAGGCGGCTGCCCTCGCTTTCGATCACGCCCCAGCCGGTGCGGCGCAAACCGGGGTCCAGCCCCAGGATTCGAGTCGATACGTTCGTCATTCGTTCTAGTCATGCCCCAAACGAGGTTGACGAACAATGACCGGCCTCGATCTTCGCCCTCTCCTCCCCACGCGTGGGGAGGAGAAACTCAATCGTCCCTGGGCATGACCGAGAACCCCGCCAGCCCGGTCTGCTGACCCAGCCGCGTCGACAGGCCGGCGACGTTCAGCGGCATCGGCCCGCGCGCCTTGATATGGTGTTCGTGGAACAGGCCGTCGTGGCTGACCACGTGGCCGATGCGCACGGCTCTCAGCCCGCTGTCGTCCAGCAGGGCGCGCAGGGTCGGCTCGCCCGGAACCGCCTCCCGCATCCAGCGCAGGGTCACGTCCATCACCCCGACGTGCGGCAGGCGGGCGTCGAGGAATCTCAGGATGGCCAGCACCAGCAGGGTCGCGCCCCCGGCGATCAGCCCCAGGTCCCACATGCCCACGCCGAACATCACCCCGACCGCCGAGGTGGTCCACAGCGACGCCGCCGTGGTCAGGCCGTGCACCGAAAAGCCTTCGCGGAAGATGACCCCGGCGCACAGGAAGCCGATGCCGGTCAGGATACCGTGCGCCATCCGCGTCGGGTCGATCACCAGCCTCTGATCCGGCAGGAGGGCGAAACCCCAGGACGACTGGTGCATGGCCGCCAGCATCAGCACGCACGAGGTCATGCAGACCAGGATATGAGTGCGGAACCCGGCCGGATGCCCGTGATAGGTCCGCTCGATCCCGATCAGACCGCCCGCCGTCATGGCCGCCGCCACCGGCGCGATCAGCCCCCAATCCATCACCATATCCGTCCCTCGAACTGCACAGGACCGGCCACCGTGAACCGCGCCGTCGCCCCCGGCAAGACCGCCGCCTTCGCGCTCAATCCAAATGATAGCGGGTGGTGAACTCGATCGCGCTCTGCCTCGGCGCCCCGTCGACGGTTCGAGGCCGAACCCGCGCCCGTTCCGCCGCCTTGACCGTCTCACGCCCGAAGCCGACGCCTCGAGGCCGCTCCTCCTTGACCTTGCAGTCGAAAACGGAGCCATCCTCGCCCGTCCGACACCGGACCCTGGTCACCCCTTCCATCTTGCCCAACAGCATCGCCATATTGGGGTAGACAGGCTGCGGCTGGATCTCCCATTCGGGATTGACGATCACCACGGGCCGATCTCCCGATCCCCCAGGCTTCGTCTCGCCCATGACTTCGCCTTCTCCGTCCGACGGCGGCGCCTGACGCACCTGCAACAGACCCTCGGGCGTCGAGACCTCGGGCGCAGCGGGCGCCAGAACCTCCCACTCGACCTGCGCGCCCTCCAGCGCCCAAGCGACGCCCCAGGCCGCAGCCGCCATCACGACCACACATCCGATCCAAACCGCAGGCTCGACCCACCTCTGCCCTTGCGGGCCGCCCGCCATGTCCGGCTGGTCTTCTTCCGTCGTCATGCCGCCCCCTTTGAGGCGCGCAACCTAGCGCCGCGTCCGTCCCACACAAGCCGGCCCCTGCCGATGGTCCGGCTCCGCTTGCTGCTTCAAGCGTCGAGGCGCATCCTCCGCCGATCTGCGATACTCGAAAGGAAGCCGCCATGCGCGTCGCCCTCTTTGTCGCCTCCCTCGCCGGCCTAGGCCTTGGCCTCTCCGCCGCCGTGACGACGCCCGCCGCCGCCTTCCAGGAGGAGACGCGAGAGCAGTTCATGGAGCGCTGCAGCATGGCCCTGGCCGAAACCGTCGGCATGGAGAGCTATGCCGAGGGCGCCTGCGCCGAGAAATGGGCGACCGTCAATCGCGCCAATCCGATGGTCGACGCGATCCTGTCGGTCTTCGTCGCCGGAACCCCGTCCTCGCTCGACCCGGCCGACGTGCAGCGGCGGGCGTCGATCGTCCGCTGGACTTCGCCGTCAGAGGGTCAGTTGTCGGGCCTCGATGTCGAGGTCACGCGCACGCCGACGACGCGGATCATCTTCAACTGGTCGGCGACGGGGGAGCCCGGGCCCTATGATCCGGTCGAGGCGCTGCGGGTGCGCCGCGCCCGTGTCGATCCCATCGGCTGCTACGCGCCGGGCGACGGCGAATCGAACAGCGTCTGGCGCGTGGAAGCGCCCGGCCATGTCCCCTTCGCCCTCAGCATCTATCGCCGCGAGGCGCCCACGGCCTCGGCCATGTCCACCCTCGTCGTGAGCGCCGATGCCGAGCGCAACATCCCGACGCTCGGCGACCTCAGAGCCGCCGAGCCGGGTCAGGACTGGATGGAGACCTGCCCCGTCTAGGGATCAGCCCGCGTACTTGGCCGCGTCCTCGTCCGAGATGTCTTCGTTGGAATAGACCGACGACACGTCGTCTTCCGCGTCCAGGGCGTCCAGCAGCTTGAACAGGGTGCCGACGGCCTCGCCGGTGACCGGCACTTCCGACTGCGGTTTCCAGACGATGGCGGTCGACTTGGGGTCGCCCAGCACCTTGGACATGGCCTCGGCCACCTCGTTCAGGTCCTCGAAGGCGGTCCAGATGGTGTGGCCCGGCGCATCCTCATAGATGTCCGGCTTGACCAGGTCGCTCTCGACGTCCTGGGCGCCGGCCTCGATGGCGGCTTCCATGACCTCGTCTTCGCTGCCGGCCTCGGCCTTGTAGATGATCTGGCCGACCTTATCCCACATGAAGGCGACCGAGTTCATCTCGCTCAGCGCCCCGCCGTTCTTCTTGAACGCGGCGCCGATGTTGGAGGCCGCGCGGTTGCGGTTGTCGGTCAGGGCCTCGACGATGATGCCCACGCCGCCGGGGCCCCGGCCCTCGTAGCGGACCTCTTCCATCGTATCGACGTCGCCGCCGGCGGCCTTGTTGATGGCGCGCTGGATGACGTCCTTGGGCAGGCTTTCCGCCTTGGCGTTGTTGACCGCCAGACGCAGACGCGGGTTCAGCGCCGGATCGGGCATTCCGCCCTTGGCCGCCACGGTGATGTCGCGCGACAGCTTGGAGAACAGCTTTGAGCGCTGGGCGTCGGCGCGGCCCTTGCGGTGCATGATGTTCTTGAATTTCGAGTGGCCGGCCATGAATCTCGCTGCCCGATTTCTGAAACGTGAGGCGAGGCCTTTACTGGATGTGCGATCCTCTGTCACGACTGGGAACCGCCCGACTGCGCCGGGGATTTAGCGCAGGCCTGTAATTAGGAGACGCCGATGGCCGCCGACGACACCTATCTGGACGACGCCTATGACGAAGGCCTCGACCACGCCCATGCCGGCGAGATCGTGGAATGGTACGCCAAGCGCCCGGTCACCGTGTCCACCGCTGCCGCCACCGGCTCCCTCGTCGCCGCCTTCGCCCTGGGCGCCCTGACCGCCGTCGGAACCCTGCTCCTGCTGCGCCAGTACGACGAGCGCTGAACACGCCCCCTCTCCCTCCCCTTCATGGGGAGGGTGGTCGCGCAGCGACCGGGTGGGGAGGGCGAGGCGATACGGAGCGCGGCGGCTGATTGGTCTTCCGTCCCCTCAAACGGACGGACAGTGGGCGATGTTCTAGGCCCGCATATCCGCCAGGGATCGCCCTGGGCGAGCACCGAAGCGGTTTGCTTCTGCGTCGCCGGGCCAGATGCCGATCACCAACGCAACCGCGATCGACAGCAGCCCCAGGGCCATAGTCGACTGCGCCTCGGAAATCGGCAGAACGTCTCCCAGCAACCCGCGAGCGAACCCGACCCCGAACGGAATCAGCGCCCACCACGCCGTCCGTCCGAAGTCATGCAATCGCCGCCCGGCGACCAGCAGCCACAAGGGCAGCGTCACGAAGCCCGCATAAACTGAAAGCAGCGGCGCTGTTGCGACAAATAGGGCGACGATCCCCCCGATCAGCAGCCAGTAAAGACGCCGGTTCGTCCGTCCCTTGAAAACCTGAAGAACCCGATTTGGCCTAGCAACTTCAGTCATTGAGCAACCCCTCGACCTCATCGCGCGTCCCCAGCGACGGCTGCGCGCCCGGCCGCGTGGCGGCCAGCGCCCCCGCCGCACAGGCGAAGTGCAGCGCCGCATCCGGCGTCATCCCGTCCAGCAGCGCCACGACAATGGCGCCGACAAAGGCGTCGCCCGCCCCCGTCGCGTCAATGGCGTGCACGCGCGGCGGCACGGCCCAGGCCATCTCCACCCCGCGCTGATACATGGCGGCGCCGCGCGCCCCCTTGGTCACCACCACCCGACCGCCGCCCGCGTGCAGGGCGTCGCCGTAGAAGGCGGCCTCGGTCTCGTTGACCACGATCAGATCGGCCCGCCGCAGCAGGGCCTCCGACACCGGAGCGGCGGGCGCCAGGTTGACGCAGACGAAGTCCGTCGCCCGCCCCACCGCCGCCTCGACCGTCTCGATCGGCAGTTCCAGCTGGGCGATCAACGGGGTCTCGATGCGCGCCGGCAGCTGTTCCGGCGTCACCGCGTGATTGGCCCCGGCGGCGACCACGATCTGGTTCTCGCCCGAGGGATCGACAGCGATCAGGGCCACCCCCGTCGGCGCATCCATATCCGTCTCGACGCCGGACAGATCGACGCCATCGGCGCGCAGCAGGGCGGTGGCCGCCCCCGCCATCTCGTCCTCGCCCACGCGACCGATGAGACTGACCTCGGCGCCCAGCCGCCGCGCGGCCAGGGCCTGATTGGCGCCCTTGCCGCCCGGATGGCGGGCCAGGGTCGCCCCCGTCACCGTCTCGCCCGGCGCCGGCAGGCTGGGGGCCGAGGCGACGATGTCCAGATTGATCGACCCGACGACGGTGATCCTCATTGACCCGCTCCCAGTCTCTCGGTGATCAGGGCGAAGACCCCGTCCGCATCCGCCTTCGTCGCCCAGAAATGATGCGCCGCCGCCGCCTCGACGCGGAACTCCACCGCCGTATGCCCGCGCGTCAACTCGCTCTCCGTCTCCACCTCGATCCGGCAGGGCGCCAGCGCGAACAGCTCCGGCTTCAGCAGCCAGGCCACGGTGCAGGGGTCGTGCAGCGGCCCGGCGTCCCAGCCGACGATCTCGCGCTCGGTCCGCTGCGAGAAGCGCAGCATCCCCGCCGCCGTCCGCGCCGAGGCCGTGTCCACCGCCTCGATGGCCGCGATCCGCGCCTCGGTCGCCCGCACCTGATGCGTGACGTCCAGCCCCATGACGATCATCCGGCACCCCGAGGCGAAGACCTCGGCCGCCGCATCCGGGTCGGCCCAGATGTTGAACTCGGCGCTGGCGGTGATGTTGCCGCCCTCGCTGCGCGCGCCGCCCATGACGACGACCTGCCCCAGACGCGCCGCCAGCCTCGGCTCGGCCCGCATGGCCAGCGCCAGATTGGTCATCGGCCCCATGACGGCCAGGGCCACGGACCCGGCGGGCCGTTCCATCACCAGCCGCACGATGGCCTCGGCGGATGTCCCCTCGCCGGCCGGCGCCTCCGGCTCGAACGGCGTCAGATCGCCCAGCCCCTCGACCCCGTGGAACTCCCCGGCCCCCGCCGGCTCGCGCCGCAAAGGCCGCTCGGCCCCGACAAAGACCGGCACCTCCTCGCGCCCGGCGATCTGGCGCAGGATGCGGGCGTTGCGCGCGGTCTTCTCGGCGCTGACGTTGCCCCCGACCGTGGTCACGGCCAGCAGGTCGAACGCGGGAGAGGCGAAGGCGGTCAGCAACCCCGTGGCGTCATCCACGCCGGGGTCGCAATCGATGATGAGAGACTGTTTCACCCAGCCGGTGTGCCGCGTGACGGCGCGCGAGGCAACCGCCGCGCCCCTATCCTTCTCCCCTTGCGGGAGAAGGTGGCTGGCGAAGCCAGACGGATGAGGGGTCGCACCGCCCTCAACTTCACAGCCCGTCACCCGTCGCAAAACCCCTCATCCGGCCCTACCGGGCCACCTTCTCCCGCAAGGGGAGAAGGGCAAATTACAGACACGCCTCGACGCACACCCTCGCCAGCACCTCGGCCGAGTCCGTCAGCGGCACCGCCACATCCGTCGCATCCAGCAACAGCGGCACCTCGGTGCAGCCGCCGATGACGCCCTCGGCCCCCGCCGCGACCAGGGCCCCCGCCAGGTCGCGCATTGCCGCGCGCTGCTTCGGCCCGACGTCGCCCGCCTTGACCGCGAACACCACCGTCATGAAGCGGGCGCGGGCAGCCTCCGACAGCCGCACCATCTCCACGCCCTCGGCCGCCAGGGCCTCGGCATAAAGCGCCTCGCCCCCCGGCGTCGCCAGCACCCCGATGCGGGTCGCGCCAGCACCCTTCGCCGCCTTGGCCGTCTCCACCACCATGTCGATGAACGGCAGACCCGCCGCCCGGATCGCCTCGGCATGGGCGTGGGCAGTGTTGCACGGCATGGCCAGGACCTCGGCCCCCGCCGCCTTCAGCCGCACGGCCATCTCGCCCAGGGTCCGACCCGCCGCCTCGGGTTGGCTATGCCGGTTCGGCACCTGCGGATTGATGTCGGCGAGGACGCGGATGTGGTCCTCGTCCCCCTTGGCCGGGGTCAGGGCCTGCACCCGCGCCAGAAAGCCCAGCGTCGCCGCCGGCCCCATGCCCCCCAGAACGCCCAGAATCTTGCTCATCTCAACCTTCAGCGCCGACCGACCGTAAGCGTGGATTCACTCCGGCTCTCGCCGCCTTCTTCGAAGCTTCCTCCGCTCACAGCCAGAGATTTTTTCAGCCCGGCTAGAGCCCGCCCCACGCCAAGCTTCACATTGACGCGCTTCGCCTTGCATGGGAGTCGTCGCCGCATCCACGGGAGGGGCAGAAGATGAAGCGATATATCGGAGTGGTGTGCGGAGCCTTGCTCTCGGCCGCGGCGACGACGGCGGCGGCGCAAAGCGCCGACCTGTCGATCACCAAGACCGACGGCCAGACGACGGCGACGGCGGGCTCGAATGTCGCCTATACGATCACCGCCTCCAACGCGGGGCCGGACATGGCGGCGAGCGCCATGGTTACCGACATCCTTCCCGGCTGGCTGACGTTTGTTTCGTTGGCCGCACCTGGCGGATGGACCTGCACGACGCCCCCGGTCGGCGTGGGCGGGGCGGTCACTTGCTCGACGGCAGGGTTCGCGAGCGGCGCCTCGGCCACATTCTCGCTGACGACGCAGTTGTCCCCGGCAGCGGTCGGCGCTTTCTCGAACACCGCCACCATCACCTCTGCGACCACTGACCCGACCCCTGGCAACAACAGCGCGGCGGACGTTGACACCGCGGTGGCCGCCCCGCCCGCCCAGGTGCCGACGCTTACGGAATGGGCGATGATCCTGTTCGGCGCCCTGCTGGCCGGCGGCGCGGCCCTGCATCTTCAGCGCCGACGCGCCGCCGCCTGATTGATCGAAGGGACGGCGGTTCAGGGCTCGCTTGCGCGCCGTCCCGGCCCCGCCGCCTCGTTACCCGATCATCGGCTCCAGCTCGCCCTGATAACCGAACAGCCCCTGCGCCCCGCCGGTGTGCAGGAAGACCACCGTCTCGTCCTTGAAGCGCCCGGCCTTGGCCAGGGCGATCAGCCCCTTCATCGCCTTGCCGGTATAGACCGGGTCCAGCAGCAGGCCGTCGGTCCGCGCCGCCAGCTTCAGCGCCTCGATCACCGCCTGATCGATCAGGCCGTATCCGGCCCCGACATAGTCGCAGTCGGCCACCACCATCTCGTCCTTGACCCGGTCGGGGTGGCCCAGCAGCGACGCCGTCTCCCGCGCCAGCTTCAGCACATTGGCTTCCTGCTTGTCCTTGGGCGCCCGCACCCCGATGCCCAGCACCGGAATGTCCGCCCCCATCACCGCCAGACCGGCCACCAGACCCGCGTGCGTCCCGGCGCTGCCGGTCGCCGTGACGATGCGGCTGACCGCCAGATCCAGCTCGTCCGCCTGCACCACGATCTCGCGGGCGCAGTCGACATAGCCCAGGGCCCCGACCGCGTTCGAGCCGCCGCCCGGAATGACATAGGGCTTGCCGCCCTTCGCCCGCACCGCCTCCGCCGTCTTCTCCAGCTCGGCCGCCATGTCGGCCCCGCCCGGCACGCGCCGGACTGCCGCCCCGTACAGCCGGTCCAGCAGGACGTTGCCGTTCTCGACATAGTCCGTCGCCGTAGAACCCGTCCGCTCCTCCAGGATGATCTCGCACTTCAGGCCGTGCGCCGCCGCCGCCGCCGCCGTCTGGCGCACGTGGTTCGACTGCACCGCCCCTTGCGTCACCAGGGTGTCGGCGCCGACCTCAAGTGCGTCCCCCAGCAGGAACTCCAGCTTGCGGGTCTTGTTGCCGCCGCCGGCCAGGCCGGTGCAGTCGTCGCGCTTGATCCAGAGGTCGATCCCCAGCGCCTCCGACAGCCGCGGCGCGGGCTCCAGCGGGGTCGGCAGATGGGCCAGGCGGACGCGGGGAAAGCGGGCGAGATGCATGGTCGGGGGCTCCGGTTCAATAATCATGGCTAACACGCAAATTCTTGCGGAACCAAGTTTGGGGTCCGTGGTTATGTGATCGGACCCGTCGGACGCCCCCCAACCCCGACGACGTCTGTGGCGGCCCGGCCTTAACGCCCCCCCGACTGAGAAGCCGGGCCGCCCCCCTCCCCTCTTGCGCCATCGGCTTGACCCCAACGCGGAACCGGCTAGGTTCGCGCCGTTCTCCGGGGGGTCGCAATTGAGCGGCTGAGATTGAGGTTTTTCCTCTGACCCGTCGAACCTGATCCGGGTCATGCCGGCGAAGGGATGGGAAACGCTTTGGTCGCTGGCGGCTTTACGCCATGGGACCGCCTCGCCCGACGTCGGCGGACCTCTTGAAGCACAGAGGCCGCCATGAACATCGCCGTCACCCCGACTCCGACCACGCCCGCAGAACCCAATATCGAACTGCCCCTCGCCGAAGCCCGCAAGGCCGTCGAGGCCGAGACCGGCCGCATCCCCACCGGCCCGCGCGCCGGGGGCGTCAAGGTCTATGTGGCGGGCGAGCTCTACCCCGACATCCGCGTCCCCTTCCGCGAGGTCGCCGTCCACCCCTCGGCCAACGAGCCGCCGGTGACGATGTACGACAGCTCCGGCCCCTACACCGACCCGACCGCGACCATCGACATCAAGCGCGGCCTGCCCCGCGTCAAATCCAGCTGGCAGCTGGACCGCGGCGACATCGCCCCCGTGGCCAATCCGCGCGAGGTCAAACCCGAGGACAACGGCCACGCCAGCGGCAAGAACCTGGCCCCCCGCTTCGACACCTCGCACCACCACGTCTTCAAGGGCGTCGAGGGCCGCCCCGTCACGCAATACGAGTACGCCAAAGCCGGGATCATCACCCCCGAAATGGAATACGTCGCCATCCGCGAGAACCTGCGCCGCGAGCAGAACGCCCCCTGCATCCGCGACGGCGAAGACTTCGGCGCCAGCATCCCGGACTTCGTGACGCCCGAGTTCGTGCGTCAGGAAATCGCCCGCGGCCGCGCCATCATCCCGCACAACATCAACCACCCCGAAGTCGAGCCGATGATCATCGGCCGCAACTTCCTGGTGAAGATCAACGCCAACATCGGCAACTCGGCCGTTCTCTCCAGCGTCGACGACGAGGTGGACAAGCTGGTCTGGGCCACCCGCTGGGGCGCCGACAACGTCATGGATCTGTCGACGGGCCGCAACATCCACAACATCCGCGACTGGATCATCCGCAACTCGTCCGTCCCCATCGGCACCGTGCCCATCTATCAGGCGCTGGAGAAGGTGAACGGCGTCGCCGAGGACCTGACCTGGGAGGTGTTCCGCGACACCCTGATCGAACAGGCGGAACAGGGTGTGGACTACTTCACCATCCACGCGGGCGTGCGCCTGCCCTTCGTGCCGATGACGGCCAAGCGCGTGACGGGCATCGTCTCGCGCGGCGGCTCCATCATGGCCAAGTGGTGCCTGGCCCACCACAAGGAGAGCTTCCTCTACGAGCACTTCGAGGACATCTGCGACATCATGCGCGCCTATGATGTCAGCTTCTCGCTGGGCGACGGCCTGCGCCCCGGCTCCATCGCCGACGCCAATGACGAGGCCCAGTTCGCCGAACTGCGCACCCTCGGCGAACTGACCAAGATCGCCTGGGCCAAGGGCTGTCAGGTCATGATCGAAGGCCCCGGCCACGTGCCGATGCACAAGATCAAGGCCAACATGGATGAGCAGCTCAAGCACTGCCACGAGGCGCCCTTCTATACCTTGGGCCCGCTGACCACCGACATCGCCCCCGGCTACGACCACATCACCAGCGCCATCGGCGCGGCCATGATCGGCTGGTTCGGCACGGCCATGCTCTGCTACGTCACGCCGAAAGAGCACCTGGGCCTGCCCGACCGTCAGGACGTCAAGGACGGCGTCATCACCTACAAGATCGCCGCCCACGCCGCCGACCTGGCCAAGGGCCACCCCGCCGCCCGCATGCACGACGACGCGCTTTCACGCGCCCGCTTCGAGTTCCGCTGGGAGGACCAGTTCAACCTCGGCCTCGACCCCGAAACCGCCCGCAAATACCACGACGCCACCCTGCCCAAGGAAGCGCACAAGACCGCCCACTTCTGCTCCATGTGCGGCCCCAAGTTCTGCAGCATGAAGATCAGCCAGGACATCCGCCGCGACGCCCTGGCGCAAAATGACGCCGGCGCCAGCCTCGCCGCTCAGGAAGCCGAAGCCGGCATGGCCGAAATGAGCGCCAAGTTCCGGGCGGGCGGCGCGGCGATTGAGGTGAAGGTCTAACCGGCGCGGCCCACGCCGGGATCAGGACTATGGACGCGAGGCGGCTTCGATTAGCCTCGCGTCCTACCCCTGCGCGGAGCGCTAACCATGAAGTCCCGCATCGACCCCGATACCATCGCCAAGACCGGCACGCGCGAGGAACGGTCGGGGAAGTTCATCGCGCCAAAGATAAAGGAGTGCCTTCGCTCAGAAACGCAATGATTTGATCATTAGACTTGCTTCGCGCAGAATTTTGCGTCATTTTCCCGCTTGGCGCAAACAGGCAGGCGGCTAATGGGCTTTTTCTCGCGAGTAATCCGATCCGACATTCCGGGCGCGTTCTTCTCGCAGGTGCCTGAACGTATCGATGGTGCGTTCGCATCATCGCATCGACGCGCGACGATGGATGGGCGAGTGCTCCCCGAGCAAATGGCTTATGCCCGCGGCACGGATCGTCACTACGCCGTCCAACGCGGAGTGGTTGATGCAGCCGTGTCTCTCGGTGCAGAGCAAATGACCGCTCGCATCGGCACTTCCCGATATCCCATGTCGCTGGTTCGGATGGGGGGTACCATCATTGCGACCTCCATCACCGACTCCCTGGACAATCTTCGCCGATCCCAAGCACGGCTGGAGTTGGCAAAGCTCAATGCGGCACTTGATCCTGTTCAATTAAGCCTTCTGGAAACCGAGGAGGACGAGCCTCCGCTGGATGGCTATCGCTTCGCGATGATCCTTGTGGCGAAGCCTCATCGAGACGCCGACCAGAGTCTGCCCGGGGGCATCTTCTTTGGCGTACCGACGGTGTCGCTCAGGTCGTGGCACTTCTATCAGTCCATGGATTCGGTGCGGGGGCTTTACGAAGAAGCCGACTGGGCCGAAACACCTGTCGCTGATCGACGGATCCCGCGTTTGCGCGCTATCCGCCGCTCAACGGGATCAGACGAAGATACGGGTACCGAGGGTTAATCCCCGGTACCAATTTGTAACTGCTAGGTATTTTATGGCGCGAGGCGCACTCACCTTTAACGGGGAACGACTGGAGGAGGCGCGGCTCGCCCGTGGCCTTACGCAGACCTCGCTTGCCCAGATTGTCGGGCGAGATTCATCTACCGTTTCCGCTTGGGAGACTGGCAGACAGAACCCTGATTGGGATGCCATTTCTCGTCTGTCGGTCGCGCTGGGCGTAAGGGCAACGCTGTTTGAGCAGTCAGGCACTGCTTGCACTGATCATTTTTTCCGCTCGAATGCGAGCATCACGGTTGGGCTTCAAAAGAAGTCCAAATCCCGCCTGCGCTGGGCCGAACTCCTAGAACAGTACCTAGCTGAATGGGTTGACTTCGCTGAGGTAGATTTTCCCCATCTGAACCTCGGCACACTCGGCCAGATTGACGACGCGGCGATTGAAGATGCGGCCGCTGAGTGCCGGTTGCACTGGCAGTTGGGCCAAGGCCCCATCGCTGATGTTGTCGCAGTACTAGAAAATGCTGGAGCCTTAGTAGTTCGCGAGGAACTCGGGGGCGTCAAAATGGACGGCGTATCGGCTTGGTCCCTTGATTGCCACAGACCAGTTGTTCTGCTCTCCGCTGATAAGGCGTCGGCAGTAAGGTCACGTTTTGATGCCGCGCATGAGTTGGGGCATCTCGTTATGCATCGCGGCGTTAAACCGGCCCTTTTGAACAAGGCCGAGTACGCGGAGATGGAGCGGCAAGCTCACAAATTCGCCAGCGCGTTTTTGCTTCCAGCAGAAACGTTCGCCCGCGACATCTCCAGGCTTGAATTGGAACATTTCGTTTCTTTGAAGCGGAAATGGCGTGTCTCCATCGCTGGGATGATCATGCGAGCGTCATCGTTGGGCGCATTCGGTGAGGAGTATAAAGAACGGCTCTTCAAATACCTGAGCGCAAGAGGCTGGAGAAAAGCCGAGCCGCTTGATGATGAAATCCCGTTCGAAATCCCTGTTGCCCTCGCAGAGGCTGTGAAACTGGGGATCGAAAGCAAGGCGTTCACTCGACAGGAAATTTTGGACGGAACAGGCCTTGAAGCGGCTGATCTCGAATCGTTGGCAGCATTACCACGCGGCTACTTGAGGCAAGAAGCCGCGCCCGTCGTTCGCCTGCGCGTAGTTTGATCTACATCGGGCGGGGCTGACGAATGACGTTCACCGGCTCCGCCGAGCAGCCCCCGTCCGATCCTGACGCACCCGTCCGCCAACCTCCTTCCCGCAGGCAGGAGGAGGCGAGATGGACGACGCGCGGGAGGCATACTGGCACGAGGGCGAGCCCCGGATCATCGCCTCGGGGCGGTGGGAGCAGGATGAGCTCGGCGACGTCACCTACATCCCGGACCATGTCCGGCCCTCGACGGCCCCCGACCCGACGGCGCCCGCCGGGGCGGACGGCCCGCCTCTCGGCGGCGGCGCCGCACCCGAGGCCCCCGATGGCGTCATGGGCGACCTCATGGGCGACCCCACCGGCGACCCCACTGGCGACACTGGCTATCGCGTCCGCTCGGAGCGGACCTGGGCGGCGGCGCGGCGCGACTATCTGGCCGGAGACCCGGCCGAGGCCGTCTGCGCCCGCTATGACCTGAAGCTGGGAACCCTGCGGTCCCGCGCCGCGCGCGAGGGCTGGCGCCGCAGCGACATGGAGGACGTCTGGCCCGATCCGCAGGACGAAGACCCCGAAGCCCCCGCCCCCGACCTGGCCCAGATGGCGGCCCAGGCCCTGATGCGGCTGAACCGCGCCCTGCAGCGCGGCCGCGCCGTCGAGGCCGCCTCCTGGCTGCGCACCTGGCGCGCCCTGACCGACCCCGCCCTGCTGGCCGCCCTCACGCCAGAACCCGCCCCCGATCCCGCCGCCACGCTGGACGCCGACCTGAAAGCCGTCGCCGAGGTCGCCCGCGACGCCGCCCTCCTGTCCCCCGACGACCACGCCGGCCGCCGCGCCATCGAAGCCCGCATGGCCGCCCTCAAGGCCCGCCTCGATCCCGAGGGGCGGATTTCAGACGATTCAGACGAATTGGACTCTGTTTTTCTGGAAGCGAAGCCGCCGCTGCCTGATCCTTCTCCCCTTGCGGGTGGAGGAAGCTCGCACCGCGAGCTGACGACGGGTGGCCCGTAAGGGCCGGATGAGGGGTCTCGCCGCCCTCAAAAACAGCAAAAGGCCGGACGGGGGCGCAACCCCTCATCCGACCTCGCTTCGCTCGCCCACCTTCTCAGAAGGAGTCTTAGTGCGCTAACGCCCTTCGGGCTGCTTGAGCGCGGCCCCTAAACCTCCGCCGCGATCTTCCTCAGCGCCTCTTCAAAGGCCGCCGGCGGCTGGCCGCCGCTGATCAGGTATTTCCCCTCGACCACCACGGCGGGGACCGAGGTGATGCCCCGCGCCCGCCACAGGTCCTCGGCGGCGCGCACCTCCGGCGCATAGCGGCCCGAGGCCAGCACCTCGGCCGCCTCGGCCCGGCCCAGCCCCGCCGCCTCGGCCGCCTGGGTCAGCACCCCGGCGTCGGTCAAGTTGCGGCCCTCGGTGAAGTGGGCGGTGAACAGGGCGCGCTTCAGCGCCGCCTGCTGGTCGGGCGCCGCCTCGCCCGCCCAGTGCAGCAGGCGGTGGGCGTCAAAGGTGTTCCAGATGCGGCTGTCGTCGCCCATCCGCATGTCAAAGCCGACCTCGGCGGCGCGCTCGCGGATCATGACGCGGTTGGCCGCCGACTGCTCGGGGGTGGAGCCGTATTTGCGGCCGATGTGCTCGACGATGTTCTCGCCCTCGGGCGCCATCTGCGGGTTCAGCTCGAACGGCTGGAATCTCACATCCGCCGTGACGCCCTCGCCCTTCAGCGTCTCCAGCGCGGTCGTCAGCCCGCCCAGCCCCACCACGCACCAGGGGCAGACCACGTCCGAAACGAAGTCGATCTTCAGGGTCTTCAGAGCGGGGGCGGCGTCGGTCATGGGAGCGGTTCCTCGGGCAGGGTTATTCCGCACCATATGGTGTTGCTGATCGCCGCCGCTACCCCTCCGGGCGCCCTAAGCCCCCTTCCGCCCCATCAGGGGCGACAGGGTCTGGTTGACCTCGTCCATGACCGAACCCTTGCCCGCCGCGACGCGGGCCTCCAGCTCGTCGGCGCGGGCCTGAAGGCGGCGGATCTCCTCGACGCGGGGATCGCTCTCCGGCACGGCGACCAGGGCCGCCCGGCGGGCCTCGATCTCGGCCAGCAGGGCGTCGAAGCGCATGTGATCCAGCCCCTCGCCCTGTTCGAACAGGGCGATCGCCTCTTCCAGGGCGGCCTCGAAGGCGTTGCGGTCGTCGGGCATGGGGGCTCCTCAACACTGACGCTTTGTGGAATGAGCGGAGCGGGCGCCGGGTTCCGTCTCGACCGTCGCCGACTTAACGGTTAGGCGTCGGAAACCGTCCTGTCCGACCCGGAGCCTGCGCCATGCGGCCGACCTTGCTGCCCTCGCCCGCCGTCTGGGGCGCCGTTCTGAGCGCCGCCGCGCTGCTGGCCGGCTGCGAGGCCCGCCTGTCGCCGCCGGTCATGACGGCCTCGCCCGCGGTCGCGACCTGCGCCGTTCCCGCCGACCTGAGCCCCGCCCGCCCCTATACGCCCCCCGCGGACGAGGTCGCCGCCGACGTGCCGGTCGCCTTCAACATGCTGGCCGTCAGTTGGTCGCCCCAGGCCTGCCGCTCGGGCAAGGACTATCCCGACGAACGCCATCAGTGCGCCCAGAACCGCTTCGGCCTGACCCTGCACGGCCTGTGGCCCAACGGCGACGGCGACAGGCACCCGCGCTACTGCAAGCCGGTTTCCGGCATACCGCTGGAAACCGTGCGCAAGACCTTCTGCATGACCCCGTCTCCCAGCCTTCAGCAGCACGAATGGGCCGCCCACGGCGCCTGCGGCTGGGACAGCCCCGAGGCCTATTTCGAACAGGCGGCGCAGCTGTGGAACAGGCTGAACAAGCCCGATCTGGAGGCCATCCCCGAGGCGCGCCTGACCGCCGGCGCCATCCGCGACGCCTTCGTCGCCGCCAACCCGGGCCTGCCGCGCGACGGCGTCTTCATCGCCACGACCGACGGCTGGTTCCGCGAGGCGCGGCTCTGCTACTCCAAGACCTATCGCCCCATGGCCTGCCCGCGCGGCCAGGGCGCGCCCGATCACGAGCCGCTGAAACTCGCGCCCACGGGCATCTCGGCGGCGGCGCAAACGACCCGTTAACCGAAGCGGCGCAGCCTCGGCTCCGCAGTCCTAGTGGAGCGCCGCCGATGTCGACCGTGCTGACCCAGAGCTACCGCCGCCCGCGCGACCATTTCGAGCCGCAGGATCTCGACCCGCAGGAGCAGCGCCGCCTGCGCGGCCTGCTGGAGCAGATCGACTACACCGCCTTCATCTCGAACCGCGAAGTCATCGGTCAGACCCTGTCGCGGGTCGATGTGGCCACGTTTCAGAAACTGGCCGTCCTGACCGCCAGCGCCCGGGCCCGCTGGGCCGCCGAGGCCCTGCGCCTGTTGGAATCCGGCTCGGCCGTCACCCCGGACCAGACCGCCCGCCTGACCGCCGCCCGCACCGCCTATGAGGAGTTGGCCGAGGTCTATGAGGCCCTGCGCCGCATGATCGAACGCGGATACCTGACCTTGCGCTAAGCGCTGCCGTTCCCCTTATCCAGGAGCATGAAACTCGTAGCCACACTCCTGGCGACGGCGCTGCTTCTCGCCGCCTGCCGCCCTTCGGACCGTCCTGACCAGGCGCCCCCGCCCGTGGCCGACAATCGGGCGCTCGCCGCCCTGTTCAACGCCGACCAGGCGGCGCGCAAGGACGGCGTGATCGATCTGATGGAGGTCATGGCCGACGCCGAGCGTCTGGTCGAGGTCCGTGCGATGCTCAAGCGCGGCGAGGTCAGGTCCGGCGCGGACTACTTGCGGGCAGGCCTCATCTTCCAGCACAGCCTGGAGCCGGACGACTATCTGCTGGCCCACGCGCTGGCGACCGCCGCCCTGAGCCAGGGCGAAAAGCGCGGCGCCAGGCTGGCCGCCGCCAGTCTGGATCGCTACCTGCTGGCGACCGGCCGACCGCAGATCTACGGCACCCAGTTCGTCCAGAGTGGGGACCAGCCCATCAGACAGAGCGCGCTCGACCGCGACCTCCTCACGGACGCCGTTCGCCAGGCGGCCGGCGTGCCGCCCCTGGCCGAGCAGACGCCCCCGCCCAAGCCCTAATCCAGCGGCTGAGGCTTGGTGACCACCGGGGCGTTGGGATCGGTCTGAGGCGGACGCGCAGCAGTGGGCGCCGGGCCGGCGGGCTGAGCCGGTTCGGGCGCCGGGGCGACCAGCACGACAGGCGCAGACACGACAGACGCAGCCATAACGGACGCCGGCACAACGGGCGCAAGGCCGGCCGGCGGCGTCGCGGCGGACGACGGGGCCGTGTTCGCGGCCAGGGTTTCCGGCGATGCGGCGGCAGCCCGGCGCGGCGGTCGGGCTGCCGAACGCGCGGCGGACGCGGGCGTCGGAGCCGTCGCCAGAGGCGCAGCGACAGGCGCGGCGACCAGGCCGGAAGCGGCCTGGACCGCCGGAGCGGCGGGGGTCTCGGCCTCCAGCCCGGGCGAGGCGATCCGGGCCGACGACGGCGCGGCGGGCGTCGGTTGGCTGTTCGAACGGGTGATCAGCCAGGTCGCTAGCGGAGCCCCGATCACCACCACGGCGGCGGCGGTGATGTAGAGGGGCGCGCGGCTGACAGCGCTGCGGGCGGGTCGTCGCGCCGCCAAGGGCGTTGCGAAACTGGACGGCTCCACCTTGGGCGCAGCCACGGCAACTGCGGGCGTCGGCGCGGCTTGAGGCGCGCGAGCGACGGCCGGGGCGAGCGGCGCCGCAACCGGCGACAAGGGCCTGGGCGTCGTATCGACGGGCGCCGCCGGGGCGGCGGGGGCGGCGGCGCGCAGCGGCTGCCGCTGCGGAGCCTCGGACAGCGTCGGGATCGGGGCGGTGATCAGGCTGGGGGCAGCGGCCGGTTGCGGTGCGCGGCGTTGCGGCACCAGCGAACCGGCAAAGACCCCGCTCGAGGCCGGGCGCGGCGCAGCAGGACGGGGCGTCGGCGCCGCGGCCTGAGGCGGCAGGGCGCCCCCGCGCGGCAGCGGCCCGACGCGGAACACGGTCTGGGGCGGCCGGCCCCACTGAACGGGGCGGCGGGCGAAGGGAACGGGCTTGTCGTCGGCGTCGGACATTCGGGCTCCGGCGCCGGGCGGGGCGCATCACGAAAGGGTCGGCGGAGCCTCAACCTGCTAAGGGAGTTCGGCGGTTTCGTGACGCGCGGAATGCGGCCTCAGTTCTTCAGCCGGTACCCCGTCTTGAAAATCCAGCCCACCACCGCCAGGCACAGGAAGAAGAAACCCAGCGTCGCGCTCAGACTGATCCCGACGCTGACGTCGCCTATGCCGTAGAAGGCCCAGCGGAAGCCCGAGATCAGATAGACCACCGGGTTGAACAAGGTCACCGTGCGCCAGCCGTCGGGCAGCATGTCGATCGAATAAAAGGCCCCGCCGAGGAAGGTCAGGGGCGTCACGATCAGCATGGGGATCATCTGCAGCTGTTCGAAATTCTGCGCCCAGACGCCGATGATGAAGCCGAACAGGCTGAAGGTGGTGGCGATCAGGACCAGGAAGGCCAACATCCAGAAGGGATGCAGGATCTGCAACGGCACGAACAACGATGCCGTCGCCAGAATGATCAGCCCCAGCAGCGCCGACTTGGTCGCGGCCGCCCCGACATAGGCGATGACGATCTCCAGCGGGCTGACGGGCGCCGACAGGATCTCGTAGATAGTGCCGGTGAATTTGGGGAAGTAGATGCCGAAACTGGCGTTGAAGATCGACTGGGTGAACAGGCTCAGCATGATCAGACCGGGCACGATGAAGGCGCCGTAGGGCACGCCGCCGATCTCGGTCATGCGGCTGCCGATGGCCCCGCCGAAGACGACGAAATACAGGGCCGTGGTGATGACCGGGGTGACGATGGACTGCCACAGGGTGCGCAGCGCCCGCGCCATCTCGAAGCGATAGATGGCCCAGACGCCCCGTGGATTGGCGCCGTGTCCGTTGAACGTCATCACACATCCTCCCGATCGCGGTGGACCAGGCTGACGAAGATGTCTTCCAGCGAGCTCTGGCGGGTGTTCAAATCCTTGAAGGCGACGCCGAGCCCCTCCAGCTTGCGCAACAGGGTCGGCACGCCTGTGTCCTCGGCCTGGGCGTCAAAGGCGTATTCCAGTTCGCCGCCCTCGTTCCTCAGGCTCAGGTCCCATTCAGCCAGTTCCGGCGGGATCGCCGCCATCGGCGTCTGCAGATTCAGGGTTAGGGTCTTCTTGCCCAGCTTCGTCATCAGGACGGCCTTGTCCTCGACCAGGATCAGTTCGCCCTTCAGGATGACCCCCACCCGATCGGCCATCTCCTCGGCCTCCTCGATATAGTGGGTGGTCAGGATGATGGTGACGCCCCGATCACGCAGTTGACGCACCAGGGCCCACATGTCGCGGCGCAGTTCCACGTCCACGCCCGCCGTCGGTTCGTCCAGGAACAGGATATCAGGCTCGTGGCTCAGGGCCTTGGCGATCATGACCCGGCGCTTCATCCCGCCGGACAGGGTCATGATCTTGGCGTCCTTCTTGTCCCACAGGGACAGTTCACGCAGCACCTTTTCGATATGGGCCGGGTTCGACGCCTTGCCGAACAGGCCGCGACTGAAGGTGACGGTGGCCAGGACGGTCTCGAAGGCGTCGGTCGTCAGTTCCTGCGGCACCAGGCCGATGCGCGTGCGCGCGGCGCGGTAGTCCTTGAGGATGTCGAAGCCCTCGGCCGTCACCGTCCCGCTCGACGGCGTGACGATGCCGCAGACGATGGAGATCAGGGTGGTCTTGCCCGCCCCGTTCGGCCCCAGCAGGGCGAAGATCTCGCCCTTGCGGATATTCAGATCGACGTGCTTCAGCGCCTGAAGCCCGGACTTATAGGTCTTGGTCAGACCCTCGATGGCGATCACGGACGTCATGAGCCCTCCCGGCATAGGTTCGCAGATAGGCAGGCCGCAGGACGCGCTCAAGAGCGCCGTTCCGCAAGGCCGGATCATTTCGCGCGCCGCGCATCCGACGCGGGGCTATGATGTCGGGTCTCCGGGCCTTCCCGCCCGATCCGAACGCCGAGGGTCCGCCCATGCTTCGCCGCCGCCTCGCCCCGCCCCTCGCTTTGGCCCTCGCCCTGGCCGCCTGCGGCGCGGAAAAGGCCCTGCCCGTGAGCGCCGGTTTCGGCCCGAACCCGCAACTGCCGGCGGCGCATATCCAGACCATCCCCACGGTGAAGATCGCCCCCGCCGTCGGCTGGCCTCCCGGGCGGACGCCGGTCGCGGCCGCGGGCCTGCAGGTCAACGCCTTCGCCACGGGACTGCACCATCCGCGCTGGCTCTATGAACTGCCCAACGGCGACGTTCTGGTCGCCGAGACCAACGCCCCGGCCAAACCCGCCGAAAGCGGCGGCGGCGGCGTTCGCGGCTGGTTCGAGCGCCGCGTCATGGGCCAGGCGGGCGCGGGCGTGGCCAGCGCCGACCGCATCACCCTGCTGCGCGACGCCGACGGTGACGGCACAGCCGAAACCAGGACCGTCTTCCTGTCCGGCCTGACCTCGCCCTTCGGCATGGCCCTGATCGGCGATCGCCTCTATGTCGCCGACGCCGACGCCCTGGTCGCCGTCCCCTATCGCGCCGGCCAGACCCGGATCACCGCCGTCCCGGTCAAGGTCGCGGACCTGCCCGCCGGCCGCAATTACCACTGGACCAAGAGCCTGGTCGCCTCGGCCGACGGCTCGAAGCTCTATGTCGGGGTCGGCTCCAACTCCAACGTCGGAGAGAACGGGCTGGGCGAAGAGGTCGACCGCGCCGCCGTGCTGGAGATCGACCGCGCGACCGGCGCGCGGCGCGTCTTCGCCTCAGGTCTGCGCAATCCGGTCGGCATGGCCTGGAACCCCGAGGACGGACGGCTGTGGGTCGCGGTCAACGAACGCGACGCGCTCGGCGACGATCTGGTCCCCGACTACATGACCGCGATCACGCCGGGCGGCTTCTACGGCTGGCCATGGAGCTACTTCGGCCAGACGGTCGATCCCCGGGTCCACCCGCCCCGACCCGACATGACGGCCAAGGCCATCAAGCCCGACTACGCCCTGGGCGCGCACACCGCCTCGCTGGGGCTGACCTTCTATACGGGAACGCTGATGCCCCAGTGGCGCAACGGGGCGATCATCGGCCAGCACGGCTCGTGGAACCGCAACCCGCCATCCGGCTACAAGGTCATCTTCGTTCCCTTCCGCGGCGGCCGCCCGGCGGGTCCGCCGCAGGATGTCCTGACCGGCTTCCGCAACGACAAGGGCGAGGCCATGGGCCGTCCGGTCGGGGTTCTGGGCATCCGTTCCGGCGCGCTGCTGGTCGCGGACGACGTGGGCGACGCCGTCTGGCGCGTGACGCCAGCCCGCGCCACGCCGTCCGCCCCCTGATCCAAAGTCACGACGACGGAGGCTCAGGATCACGACGCTTCTTTCGCTTTTCAGCGATTGACGTCATCCGAAACCAACGCCGCCGACGACTGTAGACGGCACGTGGCGATATTGACCTTGGGTAACAGTCGGATGCGCGGATTTCGAGATATTCTCGGCCTGATGGCGCTTCACCACGGTCTTCCGGTTGACCCGTCGTCGCCGCCCGTCCATCACCATGGGACCACAGTTCATCGAGGGGCGGCGCAACCATGGGTCTGGCAGCGAACATCCGGCGCGATATCAAGTTCGCGAGCGGGCTGTACCGCCTCCTCAAGCGCATCAAGCCCATCACCCTCGATAGCGATGTCCTGCTCTGCGACGACATCGAGGAGGCGGTCGACAAATTCTCGGACCATGTGGCGGTCGAGGATGAAAACCGCCGCCTGACCTATCGCCAGCTGGACGCCCTGGCCAACCGCTACGCCCACTGGGCCAAGGCGCGGAACCTGAAACGGTCGGACGTCATCGCCCTGGTGATGCACAACCGCGTCGAATACCTGGCGGCCTGGATCGGCTTCTCCAAGGTCGGCGTGGCCACGGCCCTGATCAACACCAATCTGACCGGCGCGGCTTTGGCCCACTGCCTGTCCATCTCCAACGCCTTCAACGTCGTCACCGATCAGGAATCCTGGCGCGCGGTGGAAGAGGCCCGCCCCTTCATCGACCGCAGCCTGATGATCTGGGGCCACGGCCTGGCCGACGAGGACGAGACCAACAGCCGCCGCGATATCGACAATGCGGTGCGCAGCGCCTCCTCGGTGCGGCCCGACCGGGCCCTGCGCAAGGGGCTGACCAACCGCGACACGGCCCTGTTCATCTTCACCTCGGGCACCACGGGCCTGCCCAAGGCCGCGCGCATCCCCCATTCGCGGGCGCGGACCTATATGCGCGCCTTCGCCGGGGCCACCGCCTCGACGACCAAGGACGCGCTTTATAACTGCCTGCCGCTGTATCATTCGACCGGCGGTCTGGTCGGGGTCGGCTCCGTGCTGCTGAACGGGGGGCGGATGATCATCCGCCGCAAGTTCTCGGCGACCGGCTTCTGGCCCGACGTGAAGGCCTCGGGCGCCACCATGTTCGTCTATATCGGCGAGCTGTGCCGCTATTTGGTCAACTGCCCGCCGAACGAGGACGAGCGCGCCCACAAGCTGCGCCTGGCCTTCGGCAACGGCCTGCGCCCCGACGTCTGGCCCGCCTTCCAGCAGCGCTTCGGCATCAAGGACATCATGGAGTTCTACGGCTCCACCGAGGGCAACGTCTCCCTGTTCAACTTCGACGGCAAGGCGGGGGCCATAGGCCGCGTGCCCAGCTATCTGAAGTCGCAGATCAACATCCGCCTGGTCGCGCTCGACCCCGAGACGGGCGAGCCGCTGCGCCGCTCGGACAGCCTGTGTCAGCTGGTTTCGGTCGGCCAGACCGGCGAAGCCATCGGCCAGATCGCCTCGGACATCCGCCACGACTTCTCAGGCTACGCCGACAAGAAGGCCTCGGAAAAGAAGATCCTCACCGACGTCTTCAAGAAGGGCGACCGCTGGTTCCGCACCGGCGACCTGATGCGTCAGGATCGCGACGGCTATTTCTACTTCATGGACCGGCTGGGCGACACCTACCGCTGGAAGGGCGAGAACGTCTCGACCGCCGAGGTCGAGCAGCGGCTGCATGACGCGCCGGGCGTTCAGGAGGTCATCGCCTACGGCGTCGCCGTCCCCGGCCAGGAAGGCAAGGCGGGCATGGCCGGACTGGTGATGGAGGGCAAGTTCGATCCCGCCGCCTTCGCCGCCTACGCCGATGAACAGTTGCCGCCCTACGCCCGCCCGGTCTTCCTGCGCCTGATGAAGTCGGCCGAGACCACCGGCACCTTCAAATACCGCAAGGTCGATCTGGTCGCCGACGGCTTCGATCTGGAGAAGGTCGACGGCCCCATCTATGTGCGCGGCGGCAAGGCCGGCTATCAGAAGCTGACGCCCAAAGCCTATGCGGCGATCATCGACGGAACGACCCGCCTCTGATTTCGCGTCCCGAACCGGGATCGGCGAAACCCGCCCTTAAGCATTAACGCCGATAACGTCGTCCTGACCCTTCTCCTGCAGGACGTCCGACCGTTTCATGTTCCAGATTATCGGCATTGTCCTGCTGTTCGGCATGGTGTTCGGCAGCTACATCCTGGGCGGCGGCAAGTTCGGCGTCATCATGCACGCCCTGCCGCATGAGTTCATGGCCATCGGCGGCGCGGGCGTGGCCGCCTTCCTGATCTCCAACAGCCTGCCGGTGATCAAGAAATCCCTTTCGGGCCTCGGCAAGACGTTCGCCGGACCGAAATGGAAGAAGCAGGATTACATTGACCTGCTCAGCCTGCTGTTCCAGCTGACCAAAACGATGAAGTCCAAGGGCGTCATCGCCCTGGAAAGCCACATCGAAAAGCCGGCCGAGAGCAGCATCTTCCAGAAATACCCCAAGGTGCTGAAGGACCATTTCGCCACCGACTTCATCTGCGACACCCTGCGGATGATGACCATGAACCTCGAGGATCCCCACCAGATCGAGGACGCCATGGAAAAACAGCTCGAGAAACATCACCACGAAGCCCTGGCCCCCGCCCACGCGCTTCAGACTCTGGCCGACGGCCTGCCCGCCCTGGGCATCGTCGCCGCCGTTCTGGGCATCGTGAAAACCATGGGCTCGATCACGGAGCCGCCGGAAGTCCTGGGCGGCATGATCGGCGGCGCCCTGGTCGGCACCTTCCTCGGCGTCTTCCTGGCCTATGGCCTGGTCGGCCCCTTCGCCGCCCGCCTGACCGCGATCATCGAAGAGGAAGGCGCCTACTACAAGATCATCCAGTCGGTGCTGGTCGCCCACCTGCACGGCAACGCCGCCCAGATCTCGGTCGAGATCGGCCGCGGCGACATCCCCTCGACGGCCCAGCCGTCCTTCACCGAGATGGAAGAAGCTCTGGCGGCGGCGCCGATGGACGCCTGACCCGCGACAAACACGGATCGATCACGCCCGATCTCCAGGACTCACGAACGCGTGCAGGTCCGTCGCGCCGCCCCGGCGCTTACGAAGAACAAGGGTTGCCGTCGCCCCTCTTGTCGCGTTACGCCTGTGGGCGGCGGGGTTTTCCGCCGTTCCATGGATCTCAAAGAGGGTATGTCATGACTATCCGTCGCCTGATGATCGTCGCCGCCGGCCTGAGCGCCCTGTCGCTGGCCGCCTGCCAGAAACCTGCCGAGAAGAAGACCGAAGAAGCGGCTGCGGCCGCTGATGCCGCCGCCAATACGGCCGGGACCGCCGCCGACCAGGCCGCTATGGCCGCCAATCAGGCCGCCGGCGCCGCCACCGACGCCGCCGCTTCCGCCGGCGCCGCCAGTGAAAAAGCCGCCGACGCCGCCGGCGCCGCCATGACCGCGGCCCCCGCCGCCGAGAAGGCCCCCGAGAAGGCGCCCGCCAAACCCGCCTACTAAGCCGGTTCAGACGAACGCAAAGGGCCGCTTCGACATCCGTCGAGGCGGCCTTTTTTCATGGGCGTAACGCGAGTTCACGAACGCGTGAGAATTTCGCTTGCGGTTTCGCTCACGATCCCGTTATCTCCCTTCAGCGAGGATTCATGATCTCGCGGTTCCCTTCTGAAGGATAAAAACTATGCGCATCACCGCTCTGATCGCCGCTTCGGCCGCCGCTCTGGCCCTGGCTGCTTGCCAACCGGCCGCCACCGACAAGGCTGAAGACGCCGCTGCCGACGCCACGGACGCCGCTGCGACCGCTACGGACGCCGCCGCCACCGCCGACGCCGCCGCCACCGACGCTGCCGCCGCTGCTGGTGAAGCCGCTGCCGCCGCTCCGGCTGCTGACGCCGCTGCTGCTCCGGCCGCCGCTGCTCCGGCCGCTGCCGCTCCGGCTGCTGCTCACTAAGACTTACGTCTTGGATCGCGGCCTCCGGGTCGCGATGCGGAAAGGGGTCGCCTTCGGGCGGCCCCTTTTTTCGTGCGCGCTATCCAGTCGGGCCGGGGGCCGCTAAAGCCCGGCCATGGCCGATGAACTGCCCGACGACGTAACCGACAACGCCTCTCCCAAGCTGTTCTGGGCCGAGGACGGCTCGCCGCGCTCCGGCCGTTTCGGCGACGTCTATTTTTCCAAGGACGACGGCCTGGCCGAGACCCGCGCCGTCTTCCTCGAGGGCTGCGGCCTGCCCGAGGCCTGGGCCGGACGCGCTGACTTCACCGTCGCCGAACTGGGCTTCGGCACCGGGCTGAACATCGTGGCCCTGCTGGACCTGTGGCGCCGCGCCCGACCGGACCACGGCCGCCTGCACGTCTTCTCCATCGAAGGCTTCCCCCTGACCCGCGACGAGGCCGCGCGCGCCCTGGCCGCCTGGCCCGAACTGGCCGAGACCGCCGCCGCCGTTCTCGCCGTCTGGCCGGAAGGAACGCCCGGCTTCCACCGTCTCGACCTGCCGCAATGGAACGTCGCCGTCGATCTGGCCGTGGGCGACGTCCAATGGGCGTTGGCCCAATGGTCCGGCCCCGCCGACGCCTGGTTCCTGGACGGCTTTTCGCCCGCGCTGAACCCCGGCATGTGGTCGGCCGAGATCATGGCCCTGATCGCCGCCCGCTCCGCGCCCGGCGCGCGGGTCGCCACCTTCACCGTCGCCGGCGCCGTGCGGCGCGGTCTGGCCGAGCAGGGCTTCGTCGTTGAAAAGAAGCCCGGCCACGGCCGCAAGCGCGAACGGCTTGAAGCGCGCCTGCCCTCGCCGCCCCCCACGCCGGCGCCGCCGCGCCATGTCGCGGTGGTCGGCGCCGGGATCGCCGGGGCCTCGGTCGCGCGCGCCCTGATCGCCGGCGGGGCTCGCGTCACCGTCATCGAGGCCGACCGCCCCGGCGCGGGCGGCTCGGGCTTTCCCGCCGCCCTGGTGACGCCCCGCCTCGACGCCGGAGACGCGCTGATCGCCGGCTTCCACGCCCAGGCGCTGGAACGCGCCCGCACCCTCTACCGCGCCCTGCCCGAGGCGGTGATCGCCGAAGGCGTGCTGCAACTGGAACAAGCTCCGCGCGACGCCGTCCGCTTCGACAAGATCGCGGCCCAGGACCTGTGGCCGGTCGGCGCCATGACCCGGCTGGACGCCGCCGCCTGCGCCGAACGCCTGGGCGAGCCGGTCCAGACCGGCGGCTTGCTGATGCAGAGCGGGCTGGCGCTGCGGCCCTCGGCGGTGCTGGAACCGTGGCTGGCGGGCGCGGCGCGTCGGCAGGCGACCGTCGCCGTGGTCGAACGCGGCGAGGACGGCTGGCGGCTGCTGGACGGCGATGGCGAGCCCATCGTCGAGGCCGACGCCGTGGTGCTGACCGCGGGATGGGGCGTCGCCGCCCTCGCCGAAACGCCGCTCTCGCCCGTCGCCGGTCAGGCGGACTGGGTCGAGGGGCCGACGAGCGCGCCGACGGCCTGGGGCGGTTACGCCGCGCCCACCGGTTCGGGCCTGCTCTTCGGCGCGACCCACGAACGAGGCGTGACCGACGTCACGCCCGACGACGCAGGTTCGGCGCACAATCTGAGCGCCCTGGCGGCCGCCCGCCCGCATCTGGCCGAAGCCGTCGCCAGGGCCCCTGACCGTCAGCGTCGCAAGGCCGTGCGCGCCACCACGCCCGACCGCCTGCCGATTTCAGGCCGTCTGGAACACCATCCCGGACTGTTCATTCTGGGCGGCCTGGGGTCGCGCGGCTTCTGCGTCGCCCCCCTGCTGGGCGAGGATCTGGCGGCCCAGATTCTGGGCCGGCCTTCGCCCCTGCCACAGGCGGCCCGGCAACGACTGTCGCCTGCGCGTTTCGCGTCCGCCGAATGCAACCCCCAGGCCGGTTCGGACGCTTAGAAAGCCAAGGTTCATCATTCCGACAGTAGGAAACGCACAGCTTTCACGGAGCTCCCCCATGTCGCGCCTCATCCCTTTGCTTCTGGTCGCCGTTTCCGGCGTCGCCGCCCTGGCCGGGTGTGCTCCGACCACGTCGACCGAACGCGCGACATCGGTCGGCCCGGAACGCCAGTGCATGTTCCAGGATCAGATCCAGAGCTTCCGCATCCGCTCGCCGGATCAGACCATCTTCATTCGTGGATCGGGCAAGACGGTGTTCGAACTGGAGACGGCCGGCTATTGCCCCAACCTGGAAGACGCCATGGGACTGGCCTTCCTGCCGCAACGCGGACTGGATCGCCTGTGCACCGGCGACTGGACGATGGTCGTGCCCTCCGGCGCGACGCCCCCGGTCACGCCCTGCCGCGTCCGCATCGTCAAACGCCTGAGCGAGGCCGAGGTCGCGGCCCTGCCCGAGCGCGACCGCCCCTGACGACGGAATTTTCCTGCGCCCGCAGCCGGCGGATTACTTCGCGGTAATGGTGGCGTGCGAGGTTTGAGGACGCTTCACGCAAACGCTATGAAGCGTGGCTATCAAACTCGCGTCCGGCGCCGGACAGAAGGTTCGCGCCCTCCCTGCACCGACCCTTCAAGGATCCTCGCACGTGGCGAACACCCTTCGTATTCCGGGCGCCGCCCCGGCCCTGCTGCTGGCTGCGGCCGCCCTGGCTCTGACCGCCTGCGGCGGACACGGCGATGACAAGAAGAAAGCCGGCGACAAGCCCGCCGGCGCCTCGCGCCAGACCGTCAGCGCGGCGACCGCCACCCTGACCGCCCTGCCCCGCGCCATCGTCGCCTCGGGCACGGTGTCGGCCTGGCAAGAAGTGCCTGTCGGCGCCGAGACCGGCGGCCTAACCGCCGTCGGCGTGTTTGTCGACGAAGGAACCTACGTCCGTCAGGGTCAGACCCTGGTCAAGCTGAACGACGCCCTGCTCCAGGCCCAGTTGCGTCAGCAGCAGGCGGCGGTCCAGACCGCCGAGGCCAACGCCGCCCGCGACGACGCTGCCCTGGCCCGCGCCCAGGAGTTGAAGACGCGCGGCTTCCTCAGCCAGGCTTCGCTGGACATCGCCCTGGCCAATCAGCGCGCCTCCCAGGCCAATCTCGCCGCGGCCCGCGCCTCCCTGTCGGAAACCCGCACCCGCCTGGCCCAGAGCGAGATCAAGGCGCCGGTCTCGGGCCTGATCATCAGCCGCAGCGTCACGCGCGGCCAGATCGTCTCGGCCGGAACCGAGCTGTTCCGCATGGTCCGCGACGGCCGGCTGGAGCTGGACGCCCAGGTGCCGGAAACCGACCTGCCCGCCATCCGCGCGGGGCAAACGGCGACCGTCACGTCGAACGAAGGCCTGACGACCACCGGCACGGTCCGCATCGTCACGCCCCAGGTTGACGCCCAGACCCGGCTCGGCGTCGCCCGCATCACCCTGTCGCCTGCCAGCGGCCTGAAGACCGGCATGTTCGCCCGCGCCACCATCGACGCCGGCGCCCAGCCCGCGACCGTGGTGCCGACCGGCGCAGTCCTCTATCGCAACAACAAGGCCGGGGTCTTCGTGCTGGACGCCGACGCAGCGGCCCATTTCCGTCCCGTGACGGTGCTGTCGCGCCGCGACGACCAGACCTCGGTCAGCGGCGTCGAGCCCGGCGTCCGCGTCGTCGTTCAGGGCGCCGGCTTCCTGAACGACGGAGACAAGGTGACGGTTTCGACTGGACAGACGGTCCCGACGCCCGTCGTCACGGCCGCCCCGGCCAAGAAGTAAGGCCCGGCCATGAACCAGATCTCCTCCTGGGCCATCAAGAACCCCATCCCCATCATCCTGCTGTTCATCCTGCTGACGATCGGCGGGGTGATCGGCTTCATGGGGATGCGGATCAACAACAACCCCGACATCGACTTCCCCCTGGTCAACGTCACGGCCGTCCGCCCGGGCGCGGCGCCGAGCGAGATGGAGGTGCAGGTCACGCGGCTGATCGAGGACTCGCTGGCTGGCCTGTCCGGGGTGCGCCACATCACCTCCCAGATCACCGACGGCGTCTCCAACACCCAGATCGAGTTCGAACTGGGCACCGACACCGAACGCGCCACCAACGACGTGCGCAACGCCATGAGCGGCGTGCGCGCCTCCCTGCCCCAGGACATGCAGGAGCCGACGGTCCAGCGCATCGACATCACCGGCGACGCCCTGATCACCTATGTGGTCCGTTCGCCGACCATGTCGCCGGAACAGATCAGTTGGTTCATCGACAATGAGGTCAGCCGCTCGCTGCTGGCCCTGGGCGGCGTGGGCGAGGTCAACCGCTCCGGGGGCGTGGACCGCGAGATCCGCGTCGAACTGGACCCCGACCGCCTCGCCGCCTACGGCGTGACGGCGGCGGCGGTCAGCCAGGCCCTGACCAGCGTCAACACCGACCTGCCGGGCGGCCGCATCACCGTAGCGGGTTCTGAGCGCGCCATCCGCACCCTGGGCTCGGCCGGTTCGGTCGACCAGTTGCGCCAGACCCTGATCCCGCTCGGCGGCGGCCGCAACGTGCGCCTGGGCGACCTGGGCCGCGTCGAGGACAAATGGACCGAGCCGCGCCGCCTGGCCCGCTACAACGGCCAGGAAGCCGTGACCTTCAACTTCCTGCGCTCGCGCGAGGCCAGCGAGGTCAAGGTGGCCGAGAAGGTTCGCCGCGTCGTGGCCAAGATCGACGAGGCCCACCCCGAGCTGACCATCGAACAGGTCACGTCCAGCGTTAAGTATATCGAGGAAAGCTATGTCGCCTCGCTGGAAGCCCTGCTCCTCGGCGCGGTCCTGGCCGTCATCGCCGTCTTCATCTTCCTGCGCGACTGGCGGGCGACCCTGATCGCGGCGACCGCCATGCCGATGGCCCTGATCCCGACCTTCGCCATCCTGGGACCGCTGAACCAGTCGCTGAACGGGGTGACGCTGCTGGCCCTGTCGCTGACCATCGGCATCCTGGTCGATGACGCCATCGTCGAGATCGAGAACATCGTGCGGCACATGCGCGATGGGAAGACGCCCTACGACGCCTCGATGGAGGCCGCCGACGAGATCGGCCTGGCGGTCGTGGCCACCACCTCGACCATCATCGCCGTCTTCGCGCCCGTCGGCTTCATGCCCGGCATCATCGGCCAGTTCTTCAAGGCCTTCGCCCTGGCGGCCTGCGTCTCCGTCGCCTTCTCGCTGATCGTGGCGCGGACCCTGACGCCGCTGATGGCCGCCTATCTGCTGAAACACACCAAGCACGAAGACAAGGACCCCATGTGGATGCCCGGCTATCTGCGCGCGCTGCGCTGGTGCCTGGGCAATCGCTGGAAGGTGTTCGGCGGAGGCGCGGCCTTCCTCGTCGGCTCCATCGCCCTGGCGGTCGTCGCCCTGTCATTCGAGTTCAGCCCCTCGGGCGACCAGTCGCGCGCCGCCTTCCAGATCGAACTGCCGCCCGGCGCCACCTTGCGCGAGACCGACGCCGTGGTTCAGCGCGTGACCCACGCGCTTGAGGACCGGCTCGAGGTCCTCTCGGTCTATGCCGCCATCGGCGGTCAGGACGTCAACAAGGCCAGCGTCTATGCCGACATGGTCAAGAAGGGCGAGCGCCGACTGAGCCAGCAGGAATTCGCCCGCGTAATGGTCGACCAGCTGAAGACCATCCCCGGCGCCCGCATCAGCGCCGGCATCGCCCAGCAGGGCGGCGGCCCCAGCGACGGCACCCGCTACACCTTCGCCATCCTGGGCGACAATCCCGCCGGCCTGAACGCCGCGGCCCGCAAGGTCGAGGAAGAGATGCGCGGCGTGCCCGGCCTGGCCAATGTGGTCAACACCGCCGCCATCGCCCGTCCCGAAATCATGGTCACGCCGCGCCCCGACGAGGCGGCGCTGGCCGGCGTCTCGACCGGGACCATCTCCCAGGCCGTGCGCGTCGCCACCCTGGGCGACGTCGATCAGAACCTGCCGAAATACAACCTCGGCGACCGTCAGGTGCCGATCCGGCTGCAACTGACCGAGAAGGCGCGCCAGGACCTGAACGTGCTCGAGACCCTGCGCGTCCCGACCGCCTCGGGCGCCGCCGTGCCGCTGAGCGCCGTGGCCGACATCGAGTTCGGCGCCGGCCCCGCCGCCGTCAGACGCCAGGACCGGTCGCGCATCGCCTCGATCACAGCCGAACTCGACGGCATCCGCACCGGCGAGGCCGCCCAACGGGTGCAGAAGCTGCCCTCCGTCAAACAACTTCCCGAGGGCGTCCGCCAGGTCCCGGCAGGGGACGCCGAATTCATCCAGGAAATGATCACCGGCTTCGCCATCGCCTTCGGCACCGGCATCCTGCTGATGTATGCGGTTCTGGTCCTGCTGTTCAAAAGCTTCGCCTATCCGATCACCATCATGGCGGCCCTGCCCCTGGCCGTCGGCGGCGCCATCATCGGCCTGGTCGTGGGGCAATCCAGCTTCTCGATCTCGTCGCTGATCGGGGTGCTGATGCTGATGGGGATCGCGGCCAAGAACTCCATCCTTCTGGTCGACTATGTCGTCATGGCCGAGAAGAGCGGGATGACGCGCTTCGAAGCGATCATGGACGCCGCCCACAAGCGGGCGCGGCCCATCCTGATGACCACCTTCGCCATGGGGGCAGGCATGGTGCCCGTGGCCATCGGCTGGGGCGCCGACGTCGAGTTCCGCTCGCCCATGGCCATCGCCGTGCTGGGCGGTTTGATCTCCTCGACCTTCCTGTCCCTGCTCTACATCCCGGCCATCTTCACCATCATCGACGACGTCGCAGGCTGGGGCCGCCGCCGCATCGGCAAGGCCTTCGCCGGCCAGCGGCGACTGGCCGAAGACCCGCCCGTCACCACGGAATAATCGAGCGGGAAGGCCCGTGACGACAAGGCCCCCGGAGAGCGATCTCCGGGGGCTTTTTCATGGGCATAACCGACCTCGGGTTCCAGCGCCTCATGACCGCCCAAAGAAAAAGGCGGACCGGATTGCTCCGGCCCGCCTCGCCTCTGCCCGAAAGCGGAGGATCGATCAGTATTTGATGCGCAGGGTCGCGCCGTAGGTGCGCGGCTGGCCCAGGAAGGCGTTGTAGGTCTGGGTGTCCAGCGCCGGGTTGAAATAGGTCCCGTTCGGCTGGAGCGTGGTCTGGAAGGCCGAGCCCTGAAGCGGGGCGTTGATGGCGACCTGAACATATTCCTCGTCCGTCAGGTTCTGGCCCCAGATGTCCAGCGCCCAACGCTGATTTTCCGCGCCCAGGGTGATGCGGCCGTTCAGCAGGGTCATGGAGTCCTGCATCTTGAAGGGCAGCAGGTCGGACCCGGTGTTGTAATCCGTCGTGTACTTGGCCGACAGGTTGAAGCCCACCCTCAGGCCGGAACCGATCGAACGGTCGAACGCCACCGAACCCGTGGCCGACCATTCCGGCGCGAACGAGGCCCGCGCCCCCGGCAGCAGCGACAGCTGCGGGAAGTTGCCGGGGTTGGTCAGGTCGGCGGCGGTGAAGCTGCCGTACTTGGTGTCGGTGTAGGTCAGGCCGCTGGTGAACGACAGGCCCTGGATCGGCGTGAACCAGACGAAGTCGGCGTCGAAGCCGTGCGACTTCAGCACGGGGATGGATTCGACCACGAAGGCCGTGCCCAGGAAGGTGTTGAGCTGGAAGTCTTCGAACTTCTGGTGGAAGTAGGTGACGTTGAGCAGGACGCTGCGGTTGAACAGCGTGTTCTTCAGGCCCAGCTCATAGCTGTCGACCGTTTCGGCCGGGAAATACAGCGACGACGTCGGGGTCACGCCGTTCTGCACGCGGTCCAGATTGTAGCCGAACGACTTGTAGCCATGCGCGTAGGAGCCGTAGGCCATGACGCTGTCGTTGAAGCGATAGGCAGCCTTGATCGTGCCGGTGAACTCTCCTCCGGTGTTCTCTTCCGACAGAGTGCGATTGTCGAACAGCGGGTTGGCCCACGGCAGGCAGATGTTGCCGATAAGGCGCGGTCCGGTCGCGGGGCCGAAGACGCCCTGGATGGCGGCGGCGTTGGCCAAGGTCCCGCCGCAAGCCGCGCCGTTCGTGCCGACGTTGTCCTGCAACGCCAGCAACTGCTTGTGGTCCTGAGTGTACCGCAGGCCCAGGGTCAGATCGAGCTTGTCGGTCAGATGCACCGTGTTGTTGGTGAACAAGGCGAAGGATTCGGTGCCCTGGCTGTAATGGTCGCGCACGCCCTCGCCGACGCCGAAGCCCGGTCCGGTCGCGGCGGTCGCCCCCGAGGGCGTCATGCCGCCTGTCGCGAGGCAGCCGCTCAGGCCGGCGGCCGACTGGCCCGGCCGGCTGAAGCAGCCGATGTCGTTGGGGCTGACGGGGAAGACCGGATTGGCGGCGTTCAACTGCGACGAGAGCAGCAGGGACAGGAAGGGCGTATAGCCGGCTCCATACCAGTAGCTGTCGGCCCGGCTGATGTCCTCCTTGGTGAAGAAGGCGCCGAACAGCCAGTCCAGGCGGTCGGTGGAGCCAGCCAGGCGGAATTCCTGGGTCAGGTTGTCGAGCTTGAAACCATAGCTGCCGTCATTCTGGCGATAGAGCAGGTCGGCGGTGGTGTAGTCGAGGTCCATCCCGTTGACCCCCTCCCAGTTCCGCCAGGAGGTGATCGAGGTCAGGGTCGCGTTCCACGACGGGATGTCGATATTGGCCTCGGCCGAGAAGCCCATGTCTTTCATCTGCTGGCCGGTGCCGCGATTGGCGTAGGCCGTGCGCGAGAAGGGCAACGGGCCGAAGCCGGCGGCCGGCGGATGTTGTTGCCCGCCGACGGCCGTGACGGCGCCATAGGTCGGGCCGGTGCGGAGCTGGGTGGTGACGCAGCAGTATTCGTCGCGCTTGGAATAGTCGGCGATCAGACGGATCGACACTTGGTCCGAGGGCAGGATCAGCAGTTGGCCGCGCGCGGTCCAGAAGTTCTGGTTCTGGTCGTCGGTCTCGGTGCGCGGACCGGCGCCGGTGATCACGTCGTAGAAGCCGTCACGCTCGCGCTTGGCCACATAGAGGCGGCCGGCGATCTGATCGGTGATCGGGCCGGTGACCGAGCCCGCCACGCCCCAGGCGTTGAAATTGCCGTAGGTCGCCTCGGCGTTGAAGCCCGGCGTGAAGGACGGCGCCTCGGTGATGATGTTGATGACGCCGGCCGAGGTGTTCTTGCCGAACAGGGTGCCCTGCGGCCCCTTCAGCACTTCGATGCGGCTCAGTTCGCCGAGGTCGCCGAAGCCGACGCCGTTACGCGAACGATAGACGCCGTCGATGACCACGCCGACCGAGCTTTCCAGGCCCGGGTTGTCGCCGACCGTGCCGACGCCGCGGATGCGGGCCGTGGTCGAGGCTTCCGACTGGGTCGAGGTGACGGTCATGCCCGGCGTCAGGATCTGCAGATCCTTGATGTCGCGCACCCCGGCGCCGTGCAGTTGTTCCTGCGACAGGGTCGTGACCACGATCGGCACGTCCTGCAGGCTTTGCTCGCGCTTCTGGGCGGTGACGATGATGTCGTCGACCGTGGTCGGGCCTTCCTGGGCCGACGCGGCGCCGACGAAGCCGAACGCCACGGCGCCGACGACGGCGGCCGACGCGGTGCAGCGAAGAATTAGGTTGAAACGCATAAGGCGGCTCCCCGGCTCTATGGCCCGGCCGCCCGCGGCGACCGTGGCGATTCCTGTCCCAGTCGATCCGCGCTCATTGAACGACGCGAATTCTCCATGGCTTTGGGTAAGCTAAGCCTGAGACAGCGACAAGAAGCCGCCAAGCTGCGAACGGCGATTTCAGCCAACGCCGCTCTACGTGTGGCGGGAAAGCGACAAAAACCGGTTACGCAAGGTCAATATTACCGGCGTTCAGGACAATATTTTAGCAGATGACGCATCTTCTCTTTGCTGCTGACGCCGCCCGGCCAGGTTCAAAATCCCGGCTGCGACGAGGGCCGACAGCACTGATCCGCCGATCACGCCCAGTTTGACCTCGACCTGTTCGGGCGAATCCACGGCGCCGGGGAAGGCGAGGACGCCGATGAACAGGCTCATGGTGAAGCCGATGCCGCACAACAGGCTGACGCCGTAGAGCTGCAGCCAGCTGGCGCCCGAGGGCTTGGCGCCGATCTTCAGCTTGGCGGCCAGCCAGGCGGCGCCGAAGACGCCGATCTGCTTGCCGATGAACAGACCCAGGGCGATGGCGATGACCAGGGGCGCAAACGCCTGCTCCAGCGACAGACCGGCGAACGACACCCCCGCCTTGGCGAAGGCGAACAGCGGCAGGACCAGGAAGGCGACATAGGGGTGGAGGTCGTGCATGGCCTCCTTCAGCGGACTTTGCGAGGTTTCGCGGCGCGGTTCGACCGGCACGATCATGGCGAAGGCCACCGCCGTCAGCGATGTCGACAGGCCGGACTGGACCGTCAGCCACCACACCGCCGCAAAGCCCAACACCCAGAAGGGTCCGGCCAGACGCCGACGGCCCAGAAGCGCAAAGGCGGCCAGCAGGCCCGCCACGCCAAGCAGCGGCAGCCACTGCACGCCCTGGCTGAACAGGACGGCGATCAGGGCGATGGCCCCCAGGTCGTCGACGATGGCCAGGGTCAGCAGGAAGACCCGCAGCGAACTGGGCAGGCCCTTGCCCACCACCGCGAAGACGGCCAGGGCGAAGGCGATGTCGGTGGCCAGGGGGATGGGCCAGCCCTGGCCCGGCCCGCCCAGCATCTGGGCGACGGCCAGATAGACCAGGCCGGGAACCGCCATCCCGCCGATGGCGGCGATGATCGGCAGGGCCAGCTTCTTGGGATTGCTCAGTTCGCCCTTGAGAATCTCGTATTTGATCTCCAGCCCGACCACGAGGAAGAAGACCGCCATCAGGCCTTCCTTGATCCAGTTGGAGATCGTCTCCTCCAGCCGCAGCGGGCCGACCTGAAGCACGTGGACGCTCTTCAGCCAGGCGTAATAGTCGCCGGCCCAGGGCGAGTTGGCGACGATCAGGGCCGCCAGGGCCGCCAGCCCGAGGGCGGCGCCCGAACCAGCTTCGGTCTTGAGAAATTCGAGGGTGGTTTTTCTGGCCACGGCGGTCTCCGAAATCAAAGGACTGTCGTGGCGTCAGGTTATCGACGGACGCCGGACCGGATTCGCCCGTCGGATGACGGCGCCGGCCTGGCCCCGACGCGCATTTGGCGAAGCGGGACCTGATCTCTGCCGTTGAAAATACGCGACCCAGCCCGCGATTCAACCCCGGCTTCGCGGTTGCGAAAGACGCTGCGAGCGCGCATCTGCCGACCATGCCCGTCTCCCCCGCCTATCGCCCCGACCCGCGCTTCATCGACCTCGGCCCCGACTACGGCGATCCGGTGCAGGCGGCGGACTTCCCCCAGACCATTCTGCGCGTCCGCAACGACCGGGCGGCGGCGAGCGTCGGGCTGGAGACGCTGACGGATGCGGAATGGCTGGCCCATTTCGGCCGTTTCCAGCCCCTGCCCGGCCAGCCCGCCCCCTTAGCCATGCGCTATCACGGCCATCAGTTCCGCACCTACAACCCCGACATCGGCGACGGGCGCGGGTTTCTGGCGGCGCAACTGCGCGAGATGGTCGGCACTCAAGCAGCGAGCGACCGCGTCGCGAGCGATAGCGCCCTTCCAGGCCGACTTCTCGATCTGGGCACAAAAGGCTCGGGCCAGACGCCCTGGTCGCGACACGCCGACGGGCGGCTGACGCTGAAGGGCGGAGTGCGCGAGGTGTTGGCCGCCGCCATGCTGGAAAGCCTGGGCGTGCCGACCTGCCGCATCCTGTCGCTGGTCGAGACCGGCGAAGCGCTGGAGCGTCACGACGAACCCTCGCCCACCCGCTCGGCCGTCATGGTGCGGCTGTCGCACAGCCATATTCGCTTCGGCACCTTCCAGCGCGCCGCCTATTACGGCCGCAAGGATCAGATCGAGGTCCTGCTGGAGCATGCCCGCAGCCTGTATCATCCGTCGGTCGCGACCGGCGACGCGCCGGGCTTCCTCGCCGCCGTGGTCGAGGCCTCGGCCCGGCTGACGGCGAAATGGATTTCCGCCGGCTTCGTCCACGGGGTGCTGAACACCGACAATCTGAACGTGACAGGCGAGAGCTTCGACTACGGGCCGTGGCGCTTCCTGCCCCACTACGAACCCGGCTTCACCGCCGCCTATTTCGACCGCGAGGGCCTCTACGCCTTCGCGCGTCAGCCCGAGGCCGTGTTCTGGAACCTGACCCAGCTGGCCGGCTGCCTGAAGCTGATCGCAGAGCCGCAGGTCGCCGCCCTGACCGAGGCGCTGAATGGTTTCGGTCCCGCCTATATCCGTCATCTGCGCGCCGCCTTCCTCAACCGCCTGGGGGTCAAGAGCCTGGGCGAGGCGGCGGACCAACGGCTGCTGGACGCGACCCTGGCCCTGGCGCGGGACAAGGGCGAGGCCCTGCGCTGGGAGCCCCTCTTCTTCGACTGGTTCGGCGGGTTCAGTTCCGGCGCGCGGGCGCTGGGCGGGCTGCGCGGCAAGACCTATCAGGGCGAGACTTTCGACGCCTTCCGCTTCGCCCTGCTGGAGCACGAGCCCGACCGGCCCGAACGGCTGGAGCATCCGATGTTCGCCGCCCCCGAGCCGGAAGAGATGCTGATCGACGAGGTCGAGGCCCTGTGGTCCGCCATCGAACAGGGCGACGACTGGGCGCCGCTGCATGCCAAGCTGACCCGCCTGGACGCCGCGCGGGACGCCTGGGCGTTCTAAGTCATCAATTGATGTCATCGACCGTTGACGAACGCTTTCGACCGGCCTAATGCCGTTTCGTGACCGGCGTTGGGTTACGAGAAATTGTGGTTTCAGCCACGTCTCCGCCGCAGGTCGCGCGTACCTCTGTTCACAGTTTTGTTACAGTTCCTTGAATCGGGAGCCAAGCAATCTGATCTAGTGACTGTTACCAATCAACCCCCTTGATGCGGCCATGACCTCCACCACCCTCTCTCCCCGTTCCCGCGCGAAAGCCGACTACCTGAACCTGACGCTGTGGACGTTCCAGGGTTGGATCGCGATGTTCTTCATCGCCGCCGGTTACGCCAAGCTGACCGAGTCGATGGAGAACCTGACGGTGCTGATGCACTGGCCAGCCATGGCCAGCGTCAGCTTCGTGCGCGGCCTGGGCATCGCCGAGATCGTATTGGCGGTCATGGTTCTGACGCCGCTGATCTCATGGCGCTTCGGCCGCCCCCTGCTGCTGACGGGGGCTGCAGGCCTTCTGGCGCTCGAGACCATCATGCTGGGCGTGCATGCTCTGAACCTGGACATCGGCTTGGCCCTGACCAACCTCTTCCTGATCGCCATCACGGCGCCGGTGCTGTGGTTCCGCCGCGCCTGATCGCCCGACAGATTTCCTCCCCGGATCGGCCGCGGCGGGCGCAAGCTCTCCGCGGCCGATTTGCGTTTGAGCGCCGCTCCCGCCGACGACGTTCACAAGTTGTCGAAGCGGACAGTGAGAAGCTTCCCTTTACGTCCGCGTCAAGTTATGTGTGACGTATGGCGACCGCTGACGATCACCGCACCTATTCCATCCGGCACCTGTGCCGCGAGTTCGGCGCCACCGCGCGCGCCCTCCGCTTCTATGAGGACAAGGGTCTGCTGACCCCTGCCCGCAAGGGCCAGACGCGCGTCTATGACGCCCGCGACCGCGCCCGACTGAAGCTGATCCTAAGGGGACGCCGCATCGGCTTCACCCTGCAGGAGATCCAGGAGATGCTGGATCTGTACGATCGCAAGGATCACAACGTCCATCAGATGGCAGTGGCTCTGCGTCGTCACCGCGCCCAGGTCGAGGCGCTGAAACAACAGCTCGAAGACATCGAAGGCGCCATCCAGACGGCCGAGGAGGCCTGCGCCTGGATGGAGTCCAAACTGGGCGAACACCGCCCCGACCTTCTGCCGGGAGCCGAGGAATACGCCACGCTGCTGAGCGAACGGCTCAACCCCGACACCCAGTTCCAGCCCTTCAAAGCGAGAGCCTGACCATGGCCTACAAGGCGCCTGTCCGCGACCTGTCCTTCGTCCTGCACGACGTGCTGGAGGTCGAACGCTACGCCAACCATTTCGCCGACGCCGACCTGTCGCGCGACCTGATCGACCAGATCATCGCGGAGGGCGGCAAGTTCGCCGAGGAGGTCATCGCCCCGATCAACCGTGCGGGCGATCAGGAAGGCTGCCATATCCAGGGCGACGTCGTCACCACGCCCAAGGGCTGGAAAGAAGCCTATCGCCAGATGGTCGAGGCCGGCTGGACCAGCCTGTCCTTCGGCACGGAATTCGGCGGCCAGGGTCTGCCCGCGATCGTGTCGATGGCGGTGGGCCAGTTCACGGCCGGCGCATCGGCCGCCTTCTCCATGTATCCCGGCCTGACGGGCGGCGCCTATCACGGCATCGAGGCCAGCGGGTCGGACGAGCTGAAGCAGAAATACCTGCCGAAGATGGCGACCGGCGAATGGACCGGCACCATGAACCTGACCGAGCCCCAGTGCGGCACCGACCTGGGCATGGTCCGCACCAAGGCTGCGCCGAACGGCGACGGCTCCTATTCGATCACCGGCCAGAAGATCTGGATTTCGGCGGGCGAGCACGACTTCGCCGACAACATCATCCACACCGTGCTGGCCCGCGTCGAAGGCGCGGTTCCGGGCATCAAGGGCCTGAGCCTGTTCGTGGTGCCGAAGTTCCTCGTGAACGACGACGGCTCCGTCGGCGAGCGCAACGGCGTGAGTTGCGCCGGCTTGGAGCACAAGATGGGCATCCACGGCAACGCCACCTGCGTCATGGCCTATGACAACGCCAAGGGCTGGCTGATCGGCGAAGAAGGCCGGGGCATGAACAACATGTTCGTGGTCATGAATGAGGCCCGCCTGGGCACCGGCCTGCAGGGCCTGGCCATCGGCGACGCCGCCTATCAAGCCGCCGTCGAGTTCGCCAACGACCGCCTGCAAGGCCGCGCCCTGACCGGCGCCAAGAATCCAGACGGCCCCGCCGACCCCATCATGGTCCACCCCGACGTGCGCCGGATGCTGCTGGAGTCGAAGGCTTTTGTCGAAGGCGGCCGCGCCTTCATCCTGTGGACCGCCCTGCAAGCCGACCTGCAGAAGTCCTCGGACGAGGCCACGGCGACCAAGGCCAAGGACTACATGGGCCTGATCACGCCCGTGCTGAAGGCCTACCTGACCGACAAGGGCTTCCACGTCGCCTCGCTGGCCATGCAGGTCCACGGCGGCTCGGGCTACACCGAGCACTTCCCCGCCTCGCAATATCTGCGCGATGCGCGGATCACCATGATCTACGAAGGCACCAACGGCATTCAGGCGCTCGACTTGGTGGGCCGCAAGCTGCCGTCGAACGGCGGCCGGGCCATCATGAGCTGGTTCGCCGACATCGACGCCTTCACAGCGGAGAACGGCGACGACGAGGCCATCAAGCCTTTCGTCGACGGCTTGGCCGACACCAAGAAGAAGCTGCAGGACGGCACCATGTGGCTGATGCAGAACGGCATGGCCAACCCCGACAACGCCGCCGCCGCCTCGACCGACTACCTGCACATCTTCGGCCTGACGGCCCTGGCCTATATGTGGGCGCAGATGGCCAAGGCCGCCCAAGCCAAGATCGCCGCCGGCGACGCCGATCCCTACTACGCGACCAAGCTGCAGACCGGCCGCTACTTCGTCGAGCGCATCCTGCCTGACGCGCAGGCCCACCTGGCCAAGATGAAGACCGGAGCAGACGTGCTAATGCAGATGCCGGCCGAGGCGTTCTGATCGGTCGACGTCTTATGGGACAAGATCATGCGCACGAACGCCATCCGCCTCGTCATGCTTGGGACCTTGCTGCTTCCAGTCTCCGTCCAGGCGCAGACCGCGGAGCCGCCAGCTCCCGACCCCGCCTATGACGGCTATGGGGACGGGCAGATGGCGGTCCTGCCCGATGGCCGGCTAATTCACCTCGTCTGCATGGGCCAGGGGGCGCCGACGGTCATCCTGACGGCGGGCATGGGAGATTGGAGCGCGACCTGGATCAAGGTGCAACGGCCGGTCGCCGAACATACCCGCGTCTGCGCCTGGGACCGGGCCGGTTTCGGCCTCAGCGACGCGAGCGCCAAGGCTCAGACCTCCATGACGACCACCGCCGATCTGGAGGCCGCGCTGACGTCTGCCCGGATCGAGGGTCCCTATGTCATGGTCGGCCACTCCATGGGCGCCTACGAAACCCTGGCGTTCACCGACCGACGCCAGGCCGAAGTCGTCGGCATGGTGTCCGTCGATGGCAGCGTTCCGAACCAGATGGGCCTCATGCGGGCGGCTGCGCCGCTCGTCGCCGATGGTTTCGACGCCTATATCGCGAGCGCTACAGCGCCGCTCCACAAATGCATCGCCGATCTCGAGGCGGCTCGCGTCAGTTTCGGCGACTCGGACCCTGACGGCTGTCTGCGCCAACCGGCGGCCTTTCCGGCCTCCCTGGCCGAAAACCTCGGTCGACGCGACAGCGATCCTCGGCGGCTGGCGACCCAGGCTTCCCTCACCGAACAGTTCGTCGAAAGCGGCGATCAACTGGTCAATCCAGCCCGCAATTACGGCGACATGCCTTTAGTCGTGCTGACGGCTGGGGATGAAACACCGCCCGAACTGCCTGAACCCGTTCTGGCCCAATTGCCGCTCTGGCGCGCCGCCTGGATGCGTGCTCACGACCAAGTCGCCGCCCTCTCGACGCGCGGAGTCAATCGCGTGGTTCAAGACGCGACCCACTACATCCAGACGGATCGCCCCGACATCGTCATCGCCACAATCCTAGAGGTCGTCAAAACGGCCCGCTCCAAGGAAACGCCGACACCATGAACATCCTCAACGTCCCCGAACCCGACTTCATGCAGGACGAGGAGATCGTCCTCTTCTCCGACAGCGTCGGCAAATGGATCGACGAGCACGCCCCGCCCGAGAAGTTCCAGCAGTGGATCGCCAACTCGTCGGTGCCGCGTCAGTTGTGGAACGACGCGGGCGACGCGGGCCTTCTGGGCATCTCCCTGCCCGAGGAAGACGGCGGCATGGGCGGCGACTATCGCCATGAAGTCGTGCTGATGCGCCAACTGGGCTGGAAGGGCGCGGACCACTTCGGCATCAGTCTGCACAACGCCATCGTCATGCCCTACGTCTGGCATTATGGCACCGATGAGCAGAAGGCGCGCTGGCTGCCGCGTCTGGCCTCGGGCGAACTGGTCGGCGCCATCGCCATGACTGAGCCGGGCGCCGGGTCCGACCTGCAGGGCGTCAAGACCACCGCCATCAAGTCGGGCGACCACTACGTCCTGAACGGCTCCAAGACCTTCATCACCAACGGCCAGCTGGCCAACTTCATCATCGTCGTCGCCAAGACCGACCCGGCCGAGGGCGCCAAGGGCACCAGCCTGATCGTGGTCGAGACCGATGGCGCGGAAGGCTTCGAGCGCGGCCGCAACCTGCACAAGATCGGCATGGAGGCCAACGACACCTCCGAGCTCTTCTTCAACGACGTGAAGGTGCCGCTGGAGAACGTCATCGGCGGCGGCGAGGGCCAGGGCTTCGTCCAGCTGATGCAGCAGTTGCCGCAGGAACGCCTGAACATCGCCGTCCAGGGCGTGGCCGCCGCCGAGCGCGGGCTGGAGGCGACGCTCGACTACGTCAAGCAGCGCAAGGCGTTTGGGAAACGCGTCATCGACTTCCAGAACACCCAGTTCAAGCTGGCCGAGGTCAAGACCAAGCTGACCGTGGCCAAGGTCTTCGTCGACCACTGCATCGGCCTGCACCTGAAGGGCCAGTTGGACGCCGCCACGGCCTCCATGGCCAAATATTGGGTCACCGACATCCAGGGCGAGACCATCGACGAGATGCTTCAGCTCTTCGGCGGCTACGGCTACATGAACGAGTATCCGATCGCCCAGCTCTACAAGGACGCCCGTGTCCAGCGCATCTACGGCGGGACGAACGAGATCATGAAGCTGCTAATCGCGCGCACGCTGTAAAGTCATCCACTTTTCAAATCGGGGAGCATGCAATGTGGGAATGGCTGGCGGCGGCGGTCGTTTTACTCGGCGCCTTGTGGCTGTTGCCCCGGGCGGTAGGCGCAATGCAGGCGGACGCCCGGCGTCGCGGCGGCGGTGGCGGCATGGCCGGAGCAATGGTCGAACTGCAGAAATTCGTCAGCCCATCAACTGAACATGTGATTGAAGCGCGCAAGGAAAAGACGCAGGAGCAAGCGGGTCGGGGAAATCCTCCCGATGATGACACGCCCCAACGATGATCCGCCTCCACGTCACCTCCGACCTCGCCCCCGGCCTCGCCGTCGCCCCGACCCTCGACCAGTCGCGCTACCTGACCCAAGTGATGCGGCTGAAGGCGGGCGACGACCTGCTGGTCTTCAACGGCCGTCACGGCGAGTGGCGCGCCAGCGTCGCCGAGGTGCTGAAGAAGGGCGTCGTCCTGCGCGCCGAGGAGCAGGTGCGCGAGCAGACCCACGGCCCTGATCTGGAACTGATCGTCGCCGTAGTGAAGAAGGCCCGCGTCGAAACCATCGTCGAGAAGGCGACCGAACTGGGCGCCAAGCGGGTGCGTCTGGTCCTGACCCATCGCACCAACGCCGAGCGGCTTCGGCTGGACCGGCTGGACGCCATCGCCGAGGAGGCCGCCGAACAGACCGGGCGCCTGGACGTGCCGCCGGTCGATGACCCGGTCAAGCTGGACGCCCTGCTGGACGGCTGGGACGCCTCGCGCCGCCTGATGTTCTGCGACGAGACCGGCGGCGCGCCCGCCATGTCGGCTCTGGCGGCTGCTGGCGAAGGCAAATGGGCCATCCTGATCGGTCCCGAGGGCGGTTTCTCGCCCGAAGAAGGCGCGCGTCTGCGCGCCCTGCCCTTCACCACCGCCGTCTCTCTCGGCCCGCGCATCCTGCGCGCCGACACCGCCGCCATCGCCGCCCTGACCCTGTGGCAGGCTGCGATCGGCGACTGGGAACGCTAGAAGTTTGCCTCTCCCCTCTTGAGCGAGGCCGTTTCGTCGCCCATCTAGCCGCGACAGCAGGGGTTACAGATGTCCGACACGGCGCCGCTTTCCAGAGATGACCTGATCCACGCCATGTCGAAGGGCGAGAAGCCCGCCGACCAGTGGCGCATCGGCACGGAGCACGAGAAGTTCGGCTTCGACAAATCCACCCTGCGCCGCCCCGCCTATGAGGGCGACAGCGGCATCCTGGCTATGCTGACCGGGCTGCAACGCTTTGGCTGGGCGCCGGTGGAAGAAGCCGGCCACGTCATCGCCCTGGAGCGCAAGAACGCCGAGGGCTTGACCGCCTCCATCAGCTTGGAGCCGGGCGGTCAGTTCGAGCTATCGGGCGCGCCGCTGCAGACCATCCACGACATCTGTTCGGAAACCGGCCAGCACCTGATGGAGGTGAAACAGGTGGCGGATCAGCTGAACCTCGGCTTCCTCGGCGCCGGCTTCGACCCCCTGTGGCGGCGCGAGGACATCCCCGTCATGCCCAAGGGTCGCTATGACATCATGCGCGCCTACATGCCCAAGCGGGGCACGCTGGGCCTCGACATGATGCTGCGCACCTGCACCATCCAGGCCAATCTCGACTTCGAATCCGAAGCCGACATGGTGATGAAGTTCCGCACCTCGCTGGCGCTTCAGCCCATCGCCACCGCCCTGTTCGCCTGTTCGCCCTTCATCGAGGGCAAGCCGACCGGCTTCCTGTCGGCGCGCGCCAACGTCTGGACCGACACCGACCCCGACCGCACGGGGATGCTGGACTTCGTCTTCGCCGACGGCTTCGGCTACGAGCGCTACGCCGACTACGCCCTGGACACCCCCATGTATTTCGCCAAGCGCGGCGAGACCTATGTCGACTTGTCGGGCCAGTCGTTCCGCGCCTTCATCGAGGGCAAGCTGGACGCCCTGCCCGGCGACCGCGCCACGGATAAGGACTGGGTCGACCACCTGACCACCCTCTTCCCCGAAGTCCGGCTGAAACAGTATCTTGAGATGCGTGGCGCCGACGGCGGCCCGTGGAGCCGGATCTGCGCCCTGCCCGCCCTGTGGGCCGGGATCCTGTACGATGCGCCGTCGCTCGCGGCGGCCTGGGACCTGTGCAAGGACTGGGACATCGCCGACCACGAGCGCCTGCGCCGCGACGTGACCCGTCTGGGCCTCAAGGCCGAGGTGGCGGGCCGCAGCGTGCGCGACATCGCCGTCGATCTGGTCGAGATCGCCAAGCACGGCCTGAAGAACCGCGCCCGCTTCAGCGGCGGCATGGTCGACGAGCGCGGCTATCTGTCGGAACTGGAAGACATCGCCGACAGCGGCGTGACCCCGGCCGACCGGCTGCTGGAGCTGTATCACGGCGAATGGCAGGGCGACGTCAGCCGCATCTATCGCGACTTCGCCTACTGAGACGCAAGGCGGCCTTAACCGACCCGGTCTAGACAGGGCGTCGAGTTCGTAAGGATCGCCCATGACTTTCGCCCCCGCCGCCGCCCCATCGCTGACGGGACAGCCGCAGCCGGCGCGCGACGTGGCGGCCGATCTGGCGACCTTTTTCGACGTGTCGCTGGACCTGCTGGTGATCCGCGATCTGGAGGGGTTCATCGTCCGGGTCAGCGCCTCATGGTTCCCTGCCCTGGGCTATCGGCCGGAAGATCTGGTCGGCCTCGCCATCCTGACTCTGGTTCATCCCGACGACCTGCCCGGCACCCACGACAGCGTGGTCGAGGTCGAGACTCGGGGGCCCGGCGCCCCGGTCCTGGGCCACGTCAACCGCTACCGCCACCGCGACGGCCACTACGTCACCCTGGAGTGGCGCGCCCAGAGGTTCGGCGACCGCATCTACGCCGTGGCCCGCGACGTGACCGCCAAGATCGCCGCCGAACAGGCTCTGATCGAGGCCAAGGCCGCCGCCGAGGCCGCCAACCGGGCCAAGTCCGACTTCCTGGCCAATATGAGCCACGAGATCCGCACCCCGCTGAACGGCGTGATCGGCATCGTCGACGCCCTGTCGCGCACCCCGCTGTCGCCCGATCAGGCCGAGATGGTCGCCCTGATCGCCACTTCGGGCATCACTCTGGAGCGGCTGGTTTCGGACATGCTGGACGTGTCGCGGATCGAGGCCGGCAAGCTGGAGTTGGAACTGCGGCCCTTCGATCTGGACGAGGCCCTGGGCGCCCCTTTGGACACAATGCGGATGCGCGCCGAGGTCAAGGGACTGGCCTTCCATGTCGAGCGCGCCCCCCATGCGCGCGGCGCCTTCATCGGCGACAGCGTCCGCGTCGGCCAGATCCTGGGCAACCTGTTGTCCAACGCCGTCAAATTCACCGCCGAAGGCTCCGTCTCTGTCCGCTTCGCCCTGAGCGAGGACGACGGCGCCCCGACCCTGCTGTCGTTCGAGATCGAGGACACGGGCGTCGGCTTCGACGCCGACCACGCCGCCCAGTTGTTCCAGCGCTTCTCCCAGGCCGACAGCAGCATCACGCGGCGCTTTGGCGGCACGGGGCTGGGCCTGTCGATCTGCCGCTCCCTAGTCGAGATGATGGGCGGGCGGATCGAGGGGGCCTCGACGCCCGGGGTCGGCAGCCGGTTCCGGGTCGAACTGCCCCTGCCCCGCGCCCATGGCTTCGAGCAAAGCGACATCGCTGTCGCCCCGCGACCGTCGCGGCCCCTGCGCGTCCTGCTGGCGGAGGACCATCCGATCAACCAGCGCCTCGTCCAGTTGATCCTGGCCGACCATACCAGCGAGCTGGTGATCGTGGACGACGGCGCCCAGGCGGTCGTCGCCTTGGAGACCCGGCAGTTCGACGTGGTGCTGATGGACATGCAGATGCCCGGCATGGACGGGCTGACGGCGACCCGCGCCATCCGCGCCCTTGAGGCCGCCCGCCCCGCAGCCCAGCGCACGCCGATCCTGATGCTGAGCGCCAACGCCATGGCCGAGCACCGCGACGCCGCCCGCGCCGCCGGCGCCGACCTGCACCTGGCCAAACCGATCACCGCCCGCGACCTGCTGACCGCGCTGGCGATGCTGATCCCCGGCTGAGCCGCCTTAGAAGCCCGCCAGGAACCCGGCCACGTTGTCGCCCAGAGCGCCCACCGCATAGCCGCCTTCCATGACGATCAGGGTCGGTCGGTCGAGCGTGGCGATGCGCGCCGCCAGCTTCGGAAAGTCCTCGGTGGTCAGCTTGAAGTGCGAGATCGGGTCCTCCTCCCAGGTGTCGGCGCCGAACGACACCACCAGCAGCCCGGGGTCAAAGGCGGCGATCGCCTCCATCGCCCGGTCCAACGCCGCCAGATAGGGCTCGGCAGTCGTGCCGCGCGGCAGCGGCAGGTTGAGGGTGGCGCCCTCGCCGTCGCCCTCGCCGTGCTCGTCCGCATGGCCCCAGAAGAAGGGATACTCGGTCCTCGGGTCGCCGTGGATCGAGGCGAAGAAGACTGAGCCGTCCTCCCAGAAGATGTCCTGGGTGCCGTTGCCGTGGTGGTAGTCCACGTCGAGGATCGCCACGCGGTCGATCCCGCCATCGCGTGCCGCCCGCGCGACGATGGCGGCGTTGTTCAGGTAGCAGTAGCCGCCCATGTAGTCGGCGCCGGCGTGGTGCCCCGGCGGACGGCACAGGGCGAAGGTCGCACGCTCGGTCCCCTCCAGCAGCGGCTGCAGCGCCGTCAGCGCCGTCTGCGCCGCCCAGTAGGCCGCGTCCCAGGTCTGGGCGGTGATCGGCGTCCCGGCGTCGTAGCTGAACCGGCCCAGCTGGGCGTCGATGCGGTCGAGGTTCAGCGGTCGGCGCCGCACCACGGGCCAGACGTAGCCTACGGCGTCGCCCTCACGGCCCGCGGCGACCCAGCGGGCGTGGGCGTGTTCAAGGAAGTCGAGATAGTCGGGCGCGTGCACCCGTTCCAGCGGCCCCCGGCCGAAGTCCCGGGCCGGCGCCAAGGGCCCAAGCCGCTCGCGCAGCAGCAGGGCGCGCGACGGGGTCTCGTTATAGGCCGTCCAGCCGCCGTTGTGCATCTCCTGCGCCGGCGCGTGCGCCAGCTGCCGCTCGTCGAACACCTTGAACATCGGGGTCCCTCCGCCATTCCATCGTCGTCCTTCCCCACAAACGGACCAGAAACCGCCTAGGAAAGCCAGCCCGCTGCCATGACCCGCAACGGGTTGGCCGGGTCGGACAGCAGCCGAGCGGTGATGGCCAGGGAGATGATCACCAGCAGGGGCCGGATCAAGCGCGGCCCGAACCGCATGGCGGCGTGCGACCCTAGCCGCCCGCCGACGAACTGGCCCACGGCCATGATGCCCGCCAGGGCCCAGACCACGTGCCCGCCGGCCGCCAGCACCACGATGCCGACGACATTGCTCATCAGGTTCAGCGCCTTGGTGTGCGCCGTCGCCCGCGTCAGCCCCATGCCCAGCAACATCACCAGACTGAGGGCGAAAAAGGAGCCCGTCCCCGGCCCGAAAAAGCCGTCGTAGAAACCGATCCCGCCCGCCACGAAGGCGTAGGCCAGGGGGGTCAGCCGGGCATGGGCGTCCTCGTCCGACGCCTTGGGACCGAACAGAAAATACAGGGCGATGCCGATCAGCAGCACCGGCAGCAGGATCATCAGCCAGCGGGTATCCACCAGGGTCACGGCCATGGCCCCCAGCCCCGCGCCGACGCCGACCAGTATCAGCGGCCAGCGGATCAGGCGGAAATCCACCCGCCCCTTGCGCCAGAAATTCCACAGGGCGGAGGCCGTTCCGACGCTGCCCTGCACCTTGTTGGTGGCGATCGCCGCCACAGGGTTCAGCCCCACCGACAACAGGGCGGGCAAGGAAATCAGCCCCCCGCCACCCGCGATGGCATCGATGAAACCGGCGACTGCCGCCGCAAGACCCAACAGGCCGATGACTTCAGGCGTCAGGTCCAACACGCGCACAATACTCCAGCAACGGCGGCGCTATAGACCCCGCGGCCGGAAACCGCCACCGCGCCGACAGGCTTGGATGGCTCGGTGGGGAAAAGCTCTATGGACCGCCGCTGGCTAATGTCGGGCTTCTGCGGCTGAGGGGATGGGCCCAATCCTGGCTACGATTGGAAAGCGTTATGTCGACGAACATTGTTCGTGTAACCTTGGCTTTGCACGGCGAGCGTGACGCGCGTCGATGTCTTCCGGAGGAAACCCATGATGAAACTGGTTCTCCCGTTCGCGTTGGCTGGCCTGCTCACCCTGACCACGCCAGCCTTCGCCCAGAGTGCCTTCGACGGCGTGTGGAAGGTCGACCTCGCATCGGCCCAACTGCCGGACAAGCCCTACGTCCAGTCGCTCAAGGACGGGGTCTATACCTGCAGCTCTTGCGTGCCCGTCTATTCGATCCCGGCCGACGGCAAGATGCACAAGGTCGAGGGCTTCTCGTATTGGGACGAGACTTCGATGCGGATCGTGGACGGCCAGACGGTGGAGGAGGCCCAGAAGCTGCGCGGGCGGCCAGTGGCCACGTTCCGGAGCCAGGTCTCGGCCGACGGCGCTACGCTGATCACGGCCTGGACGGACACCAGCGCGCCCGACGGCACGACCGGTTCCGGCGAAGGCACGATGAGCCGGATCGCCGCCGGCGCGACGGGCGCCCACGCGATTTCGGGGTCGTGGAAGAGCGAAGCCGTGTCCAGCGCCTCGGAGGCCAGCCTCACCGCGACCGTGCATCTGGCGGACGGCGTCTTCAGCTTCACGTCGGGGACCGGCTACCGCTATGAAGCTCGCCTCGGCGGCCCGGCGGTTCCGATCATCGGCGACCTGGCGGGGGCCACAGCGACCGTACGCCAACTGGCGGACGGGAGCATCGAAGAAGCCGAACACATCAACGGCGAGGCGACTTCGATAACGACCCTGACGCCGCCGGCGGACGGGGCGATGACGATCAAGTATGAAAGCCTGAAAGACGGCACGACCACGACCTACAAGGTGATCAGGCAATAGGCGTCTGTCGCCAGGGTTGATCGGAGAACGGCCCCGCCTGACGTCAGGCGGGGCCGCGTTCTTGTCGGGTCGACGCGACGAAGGTCCCCCAGGTCCGCTTCCCGTAGCGAAGGCTCGAAATTCCTGCGATCAAGGCCGGAGCAGGAGGACATCATGACGGGTGCGATCAGGATAGGCGTCGGCGGCTGGACCTTCGAGCCGTGGCGCGGAGTCTTCTATCCCGAGGGGCTGACGCAGAAGCGCGAGTTGGAGTTCGCCAGCCGGGCGCTGACCTCGATCGAGATCAACGGGACCTACTATTCAACCTTCAAGCCCGACAGCTGGATGAAGTGGCGCGACGAGACGCCGGACGGCTTCGTCTTTGCGGTCAAGGCCAGCCGGTTCTGCACCAACCGCAAGGTCCTGTCCGAGGGCGGCGAGAGCTTCGACCGCTTCCTGTCGCAGGGACTGACCCTGCTGGGCGACAAGCTGGGACCGATCAACTGGCAGTTCATGGGCACCAAGAAGTTCGACGCCGAGGACTTCGAGGGCTTCCTGAAGCTGCTGCCCCAGGAGAAGGACGGCGTGCGTCTGCGCCATGCCCTGGAGGTCCGCAACCCGACCTTCGCCTGTCAGGAATTCTATGACCTGGCCCGCCAGTACGGCGCGGCCATCGTCTATGCCGTCGATGACGAATCCCCGACCTGGCCGCAGATCGACGAGGCCACCGCCGACTTTACCTACGCCCGTCTGATGTCCAGCCGCGAGGACGAGCCGACTGGCATGACCTCGGCCGAACTGGACGCCGTGGCGGTCCAGACCCGCGAATGGGCCAGGCGCGGCGATGTCTTCGCCTACTTCATCTCGGGGGCGAAGGTGCGGAACCCCGCGGCGGCCCAGGCGCTGATCGCCAAACTCAAGGACTGAGCCTCATGGCCATCAAGACCCGCGCCTTCGCCGCCACCGCTGCTGACCAGCCGCTGGCCCCCTATAGCTTTGACCGGCGCGATCCGGGGCCGGACGATGTGGCGATCGAGATCAAATACTGCGGCGTCTGCCATTCCGACCTGCATGCGGTTCAGAACGACATGGGCGGGACCGTCTATCCCATCGTGCCGGGCCACGAGATCGCGGGCGTGATCACGGCGGTCGGCGCCAATGTCGTCCGCTTCAAGGAAGGCGACCGGGTCGGCGTCGGCTGCATGGTCGACAGTTGCCGCACCTGTTCCTCGTGCCAGTCGGGCGAGGAGCAATACTGCGTCCCCGGCCTGACCGGCACCTATGGCTCGCCGGACCCCAAGGGGGCGGCGGTCGGCCAGACCATGACCCAGGGCGGCTATTCCGACCACATCACGGTGGATCAGGCCTATATCCTGTCCATTCCCGACAGCCTGCCGCTGGATGCGGCCGCGCCCCTGCTGTGCGCCGGGATCACCACCTACAGCCCCTTGCGTCACTGGAAGGTTGGGCCGGGGTCCAAGGTGGCGGTCGTCGGCCTGGGCGGTCTGGGTCACATGGCCGTGAAGCTGGCCGTCGCCATGGGGGCCGAGGTCACCGTCCTGTCGACCTCGGATCGCAAGAAGGCCGACGCCGAACGGATGGGAGCCAGGCACTTCCTGATCAATTCCGACAAGGCGGCGATGAAGGCGGCGGGCGAGACGTTCGACCTGATCATCAACACGGTGTCCGCCACCCACGAGATCGCCCGCCACGTGGGCCTTTTGGCCCGCGACGGGACCATGGTCATGCTGGGCCTGACCACCGAGGGTCTGCCGATCTTCGCCCTGCCGCTGTTGTGGCGTCGCCGCAGCGTCGCCGGCAGCCTGATCGGCGGCATCCGCGAGACCCAGGAGATGCTCGATTTCTGCGCCCAGCACGGCATCGTCTGCGACATCGAAACCATAGCCCCGCATCAGATCAACGAGGCCTATGCGCGGATGGAGAAGTCCGACGTCCGTTATCGCTTCGTCATCGACATGGCCCAGATGGGTCAAGCCGCCTGACGGCGTCTTCTCGCGCAAGCCTTGCCAAGCTAAGGCTTGTTCCAGAGGGTAGGTCGACGTTCAAGCGGGCGTCGTCAGCACAGGGGAGCGGATCATGGCGCGAGTGGCTCTGGTGACCGGGGGAACCCGGGGCATAGGCAAGGCGATCGTCCAGCGGCTGAGGGAAGACGGCATGGCCGTCGCCGCGGGCTATTCCGGCAATGACGAAGCGGCCGCCGCCACGGCGCGCGAACTGGGCGTCATGGTGATCAAGGGCAATGTCGGCTCGTTCGCGGATTGCGAGCGCGCCGTGAAGGAGGTCGAGACCGAACTGGGTCCCATCGACATCTTGGTGAACAACGCCGGTATCACCCGCGACGGCTTCTTCCACAAGATGAGCGCGGACCAGTGGTCCGACGTGATCCGCGTCAACATGGACAGCGTCTTCAACATGACGCGTCAGGTGATCAACGGCATGCGCGACCGGGGCTTCGGCCGGATCGTCAACATCTCCTCGATCAACGGGCAGAAGGGCCAGATCGGCCAGACCAACTATTCCGCCGCCAAGGCCGGGATGATCGGCTTCACCAAGGCGCTGGCGCTGGAAAACGCGCGCAAGGGCGTGACCGTGAACTGCATCGCACCGGGCTATATCGACACCGAAATGGTCGGAGCCATGGATCAAAAGGTGCTGGACGCCATCATCTCCCAGATCCCCGTTGGAAGACTCGGAAAAGGCGAGGAAATCGCCGACATGGTGTCGTGGCTGACCGGCGAGCGTGCCGGATATGTCACAGGCTGCACCCTGTCGCTGAACGGCGGCCAGTACCTGGTTGGCTAAGCCTGCTTCGCCCAAAATCCGCCGTTCGGGCGTTCCACCACTTTCCTCATGATGGGAACGGTCGAGGTCGAGGCGGAGAATCCGTCGTGCTTCGCCGTCGCGGCGCCGCGCGCCACGACGGTCGCGGGTCTGCGCCTGGACGCCGCCTGCCTGCTGGTGCTGGCCGCCTGCCTGACGGCGGGTGCCGCCGGCGCGGCCGAGGCTCAGACCCGCTCCAACGTCCAGGTCGAACAGAGTCGGGTGATCCGCGACCAGTCGGTGACCCGCACCCTGCCTCCGCCGGGACGCTATGTTTCCGAAGCCGGTCAGAGCTTCATGCTGGACCGTGCGGGCTCCCTGACCCTGCTGCGCTTTGAACGGTCGAGCGAGACCTGGGCCCTGCGCCCGTCTTCGGCCCCGCGCGGCGACACCATCTATCGCAACGACGCCGGGGAACAGGTGCTGCGCGTCACGGCCAGCGGCGGCGTCACCGTCTATACGAGCCGCAGTCCGGGCGGTTCGCCCGTGTCCCTGTCCGGTCCCGCCGCCAGCCTGGAGCCCCCCACCCTCGGCCCGGTGCAGATGTTCAATCTGATGACCCGCCGAAGCGGCGTGGTCAGCGAAGCCATGGGCCGGCTGGTCCGTATCAACGTCTTCGGCGAGGAATCCGAGGCCCTGTGCATCGAGGCCCTGATCGTCACCACCGACGCCGTGGTCCGCATCGCCCGCTCGCCCAGCGCCCGCCCCTTCCTGGAACGGCTGCGCAGCATCACCATCGTCGAAGGCTCGCGCGCCTCGGTCAGCTACGCCCAGGGCGACCTGCGTGTCGTCGTCGACCCCAAACGCGGCATCGCCGGCCGCCCCTCCTCGGCCCGCGTCATCCGTGCAGTGATCCCGCAGGACTGAGGCCGCCGCCTGCGCGGTCGGTTGCGGACGCCGGGAGAGTCCGCTTCCAGGCCCTCCACACGCCCGCTAGTGCGGCGAACACCTTGGTCATCCTAACCCGCTTGCCAAAGTCGCTTTCGGATATGCATGTTCTGCGTATGATCGATGCGCACACGTTGAACATACTAACCCATGTCGCGACCGGGGCCCTGGCCCTGCTCATTGGCCTTATACCGCTGTTCAGCCGCAAAGGCGGCCCGCTGCATCGCTGGTCTGGGCGAGCGACCGCAGGGCTGGGACTGGTGGTCCTGTCCAGCGCGGTGCTGGCGGTGATCCTGTTCCGGCCGCCCGCGCCGCTGGTCGCCGCGACCCTCACGGCCGGCTATCAATATTTGAGCGGGCTACGCAGCCTGTCGCTTACCCGTCGCGGGCCGCGCCTGCCGGACACGCTGCTTTCAATGCTGGGCGTGGGATTGGCCTTGCTCGTGGCGTTCCAGATGGGACAAGGCGATGCCTCGTGGACCCCAGCCATCGGTTACTCGGCCATCGGCTATCTGCTCACGATGACCGCCTATGATCTCAGCCGCCCGCTGTGGGTCGGGGTTTGGTATCGCCGGGTTCGGCCGCTGGATCACGGCGTCAAGATGATCGGCTTCTACTTCGCCATGCTCTCGGCCGGCGCTGGCAATCTTCTGGCCGAGTGGCAGCCACTGAGCCAGGTCCTTCCTTCGGCCGTTGGCATGGCGGCGATAGTCGGTTTCATCATTTGGTACAGTCTGCGCCCTATCCGGCTCAGCCGCGCTGGCGCGCTTGGACGCCAAGGCTTCATCGCCTAGCCGCCCATCCCCTTGATGTCCTTGGCGGACACTCGCCCTACCCCGTGAACCCGTCCTTGGCGGCGCGCCGCGCGGCGAAGTCGGCGGCGTTCGCGGCGCGAAGGAAGGGGTTGAAGCGGCGCTCCAGACCGACGCGGGTCGGCACGGTCGGTTGGCCGCGTTCGCGGGCGGCGAAGATCGCCTCGGCGTGGGTCTGCATTTCCGGCCGGTCGTCCAGGCTGAGGGCGAAGCGGGCGTTGGCGGCGGTGTATTCGTGAGCGCAATAGAGGGTCGTCGATTCGGGCCAGGCCGCGATGCGGTTCAGACTGTCCCACATCTGGTCCGGCGTCCCTTCGAACAGCCGGCCGCAGCCGAGGGCGAACAGGGTGTCGCCGACGAAGGCCAGATCATCCTCGACCGACCGATAGACCACATGGTCCAGGGTATGGCCGGGCGTGACCATGACCTCCAACGCCGTCTGGCCCAGCATCACCACGTCGCCGTCGACCACGACGCGGTCCAGAGGCGCGGCGCGACGGACTTCCTCCGGTCCCACGATCTCGCAGCCGGTCTCGGCCTTCAGCCGTTCGTTGCCGCCCGTGTGGTCGGGGTGCCAGTGGGTGTTGAGGATCAGGTCCAGCCGGCCCCAGCCCGAGGCCGCCAGATCGGCGAGGATGGCCTCGGCGTCGGGCGTGTCCACAGTGGCGACCAGACCGGTCGCCTCGTCCCGAATCAGGAAGCCGTAATTGTCCGACAGACAGGAAAATTGGCGCACGGTCAGGGTCATGGACGCATCCTAGCAGCGGGGGCGGTCAACGGACTATAGTGCGTCCATGCGGCGCAGCATCGACGATCTTCGCACCTTCTACGGCGAGCCGACCGGCGCGCTGGTGCGGCGCATGCTGGCGCGGCGGCTGGACGACGCCTGGGGCGAGGCGACGGGCTGCGACGTTCTGGGCCTGGGCTACGCCACGCCCTGGCTGGGCGGCTTCGTCGGCGCGCGGCGGGTGATCGCCGCCATGCCGGGGGCGCAGGGGGCCGAGCAATGGGCGGCGGCGGGGCGAAACCGCACCCTGCTGGTGGATGAGAAACGCCTGCCCTTCGCCGCCGGCGCCTTCGACCGCATCCTGCTGGTCCATGCGCTGGAGGAGGCCGACGATCCCCTGGCCCTGCTGACCGAGGCGGTGCGGGCCCTGGCCCCCGCCGGACGGATCATTCTGGCCACGGCGGCGCGCGGGGGCCTCTGGGCGCGGGCGGAAACCACCCCCTTCGGCCATGGACGGCCCTTTACGCGCGGTCAGCTGGAGCGGCTGGTGCGCGAGGTCGGGCTGGAGCCCGCCGCCTGGTCGCAAGCCCTCTATGTCCCGCCGTGGCGCCTCCTTCTTCCCATGGCTGAGGGGTTCGAGCAGGTCGGAAGTCGGGTCTTCCCCGGCGCGGCGGGCCTGATCATGCTGGAGGCCACGCGTCAGGCCTATGCCCGGGTGCGGCCGCAGGGACTGGCCCAGGCGGTGCTGGCCGCGCGGCCGTCGCTGACGCCGTCGCCGGCTTCGCGCGACCACGGACCGCCCGCCCATGCGGCCCAAACCGCCCACGCCGCTATGGGCGCCGCGCCCAAACGGCCTTAAGGCGGGCCCCATGCAGCGACTGATCCTGATGCGCCACGCCAAGGCCGAGAAGACCGCCCCCGGCGGCGACATCGACCGCCCCCTGTCCAAGCATGGCCGCGACGACGCCTTGGCCATGGGCCGCGCCCTGGCGGAACGCGGTCTGCGCCCCGACACGGCCCTGGTGTCCAGCGCGCGTCGCACCCACGAAACCTGGGATGCGGTCAGCGAAGCCATGGGCGACGTCGAGGTGCATCTGCTTCCCTCCCTCTACAACGCCTCCACCGCAACGCTGCGCCGCGCGGTCGAGGCCGCCGAGGACGAGGCCGGCTGCCTGCTGCTGGTGGCGCACAATCCGGGGGTGCATCAGCTGGCTGTCGAATATCTGATCGAGAGCGCGGCCTCGCCCAGCGTGCTGGACAAGATGAGCGGCGGCTTCCCCACCGGGGCGGCGGCCGTCTTCGCCGTCGATGTCGCCGGACGCCCTTCCTATGAGGGTTGGCTGACCCCGCACGACGTCGAAAAATGACCGACGACCTGCCGACCACGGCCTTCAAGATCCTGAGCCGCGCCGATTGGCGCGCCGCCCTGGCCGAGGGCGGCTATGACGGTTCACCCGTCGACCATGCTGACGGCTATATCCACCTGTCCGCCGCCGACCAGTTGGCCGGCACCGCCGCCAAGCATTATGCGGGCCAGGACGAGTTGATGCTGGTCGAGGTCGACCTGACGGCCCTGGGCAACGCCCTCGTCTGGGAACCGTCGCGCGGCGGGGCGTTGTTCCCCCACATCTACGGCCCCCTGCCCGTCGCGGCGACGCGGGGCGTGCGCGCCCTGTTGGTGACGGACGCGGGCGAGATGATCCTGAGCGAGACCCCATGAGCCTGACCGACCTCGGCGCCATCGCCCTGCGCCAGCTGGACCCCGAGACCGCGCACCGGTTGGCGATCCGCGCCCTTCAGGTCACGCCGCTTCCGACGCCGGGCGCCGACGATCCGATCCTGCGCACCCGTGTGGCCGGTCTGGACATGCCCAATCCCGTCGGTTTGGCGGCGGGCCTCGACAAGAACGGCGAGGCGCTGGAAGGCCTGTCGCGGCTCGGCTTCGGCGCGGTGGAATGCGGCTCGGTCACGCCGCGCGCTCAAGCCGGAAATCCCAAGCCGCGCCTGTTCCGCCTGGCGGAGGACCGGGCCGTCATCAACCGGATGGGCTTCAACAACGAGGGGCTGGAGCCCTTCGCCGTCCGGCTGGCGCGTCGCCCAAAACGCGCCGTCGTCGGCGCCAACCTGGGGGCCAACAAGGACACCGAGGACAAGGCAGCTGACTATGTCGCGGGTCTGCGTCGTCTGGCGGGCCTCGCGGACTATTTCACCATCAACATCTCCTCGCCCAATACGCCGGGCCTGCGGGCGCTTCAGGGCCGCGAGGCGCTGGACGACCTGCTGGGCCGCATCAACGAGGCCCGCCCCGGTGACGGCGCCCCGGTCTTCCTGAAGATCGCCCCCGACCTGATCGGCGAAGAAATCGGCATGATCGTCGAGGCGTCGCTGGCGCACGGCATCGACGCCCTGATCGTGTCCAACACCACGCTGGAACGGCCCGCCTCGCTGAGATCCGCCTTCGCGGGCGAGGCCGGCGGCCTATCGGGCGCGCCGCTGAAACCCTTCGCGCTGAAGGCGCTGCAGGCCGCCGCCGAAGCCGCCGCCGGGCGGCTGCCGCTGATCGCGGTGGGCGGCATCGAGAGCGGCGAGGACGCCTTCGCCCGCATCCGCGCCGGCGCCTCGGCGGTCCAGGTCTATTCGGCCCTCATCTATGAAGGCCCCGGCCTGATCGGACGGATCAAACGGGACCTCGCCGCGCGTCTGCGCGCCGAGGGCTTCGCCGCGCTTTCCGAAGCGGTCGGTTCGGGCCGTTGACGGAGCATTAGGGCAAACCGCGCCATCATCGTCTCGATAGGCGGACTCCCGCCTGCTCGGAAGGACGCATGACGCAAATCGCCGCCGACGCCCTGACCGTATGGGCGCCCGCCATTCGCCAGCGACGCAAGTCGATGCTGCAACGCCTCGTCATGGGCGCGGCGACGGCATTGGTGTTCAGCCCGGTGCTGGGCTGGGGGCTCAGCACGGCCTGGCTGGCGATCTATTTCCTGATCCAGTTCGCCGAAGCGGCGATCTTCGCCCCCGTGGTGGCGGGCAAGGTCACGGCCCCCGCTGGATGGCGGGGCCTGTGCGGCGACCTAGTGCTGATCCTCAACGCCGGCTTCCTGGGCGTTCTGGCGATCCCGCTGTGGCTGATCGGAGGCCCGATGGGCGGCGTGGCGGCCGCCATCCTCCTTTCGGCCGGAACGGTCAACTCGGTGGTCATGTCGGCCGGATCCATGCGGGTCTTCGCCTGCACCGTGCTGCCGCAACTGGCCTATCTCGCCCTCACACCGCTGTTCATGATTCAGTGGGGCGCGCCGCCGCATTTCGTCACCGCCGTCGCCATCGGCGTCCTGTCCTACACCGTCTTCTGCCTGAACACGCGCCAGCACATCTACCGCGTCGGCCTCGCCGAAAGCCGCGCGCGCCTGGACGCGGAGCGCAGGCGCGAAGAGGCGGAGACCGCCATGGCGGACCGCAGCGCCTTCCTGGCGGCTGTCGGCCACGACCTGCGCACGCCGATCAGCGCCATCCTGACGGGCGCCAACGAACTCGATATAGCCGCCAAGCCCGCCCTGGCCCGTCAACAGATCGCCCTGATCACCGACGCCGGCCTGATGATGAAGGCGATGCTGGACGATCTTCTGGATCACGCGCGGCTCGACGCCGGGCGGATGAATGTCGAGAGCCGCGATTTCGATCTGCGGCTGCTGCTGTCCCAGACGGCCCGCCTGTGGGCCGGACCGGCGCGCGCCAAGGGTCTGCGCCTGCGGATGGAGGGCGCTCGCCTCCTGCCCCGCATGGTGCGCGGCGACGCCATGCGGCTGCGTCAGGTGCTGAACAATCTGATCTCCAACGCGATGAAATTCACCGAGGCGGGTTCGATCACGCTCGACCTTCAGGCCTGGCCGGACGAACACGGCGCCCATGTACTGCTGATCAGCGTCGCCGACACCGGCCCCGGCATGAGCGCCGCCCAACTGGCCCGCCTGTTCACGCCCTTCGACCAGACGACGGACGGCGTCGCCGCCCTGTACGGCGGGTCGGGCCTGGGGCTGGCGATCAGCCGCGACCTGATCCAGCTGATGGGCGGACGGCTGACAGTGCGCAGCGCGCCCGGCGAAGGCGCCGTCTTCACCGTTTCCCTGGTCCTGCCGCGCGGCTCGGCCGCCGATATTCAAACCGTCCTGACGCCCCAAGCGCGAGGCCTAGTCGCCAAACCCCTGCCCCGAACGAGATCAGTCGCGCCTTCGCCTCCGGCTGCGGCAGAGCCGGAACCGCTCGCGGCCGTCGAGCCTCCCGCCGAAGTCGAAGAGGCCGCCCAGCCGGACGACGGACGCCCGCTGCGGGTGCTGGTGGTGGACGACCACGCCATCAACCGACGCGCCATCCAGTTGATCCTCCAGTCGCTGGACTGCGAAATCACTATGGCCGAAGACGGGATGGCCGCGCTTCAGGCCTGCGAGGGCGCGCCCTTCGACGTCATCTTCATGGACGTGCGGATGCCCGAACTGGATGGCCGCGAGACCACGCGCCGCCTGCGCGCCGCCGGCGGGATCAACGCAGCGACGCCGGTCATCGCCGTCACCGCCGACACCGCGCCCGAGGACATCGCCGCCTGCACCGCCGCCGGGATGAACTATTTCGTGTCCAAGCCCCTGACGCCGGGCGCCCTGCTTCAAGCCCTGTCTCAGGTCCTGGAAGAAGCCGCTGTCGCCCCCGAGAGCGCGGCGGCCTGACCTCCGCTTCTAGTTGACGGCTTCGCCGCGGATCTCGGCCAGAAGAGCCTCGCCAAAGTCGGGCTCGCGCAGACGGCATTCCCACACCGTCACGACCCGCCAGCCCGCCGCCGTCAGTTCCGCCTCCACGCGGGCGTCGCGGGCGCGATTTCTGTCGATCTTGGCGATCCAATAGTCCGCGTTGGTCTGGGGCTTTCGCGCGCCGCGCGGACAGTCGTGGCCGTGCCAGAAACAGCCGTGGACGAAGACGGCGAGCTTGCGCCCCTTCATCACCAGATCAGGCCGTCCGGGCAGGCCGCAGCCGCCCAGACGATAGCCGATCCCGGCGGCGCGCAGCATCCGCCGGACCTTCAGTTCGGGCGCGGTGTCGCGCCCCTTCACCCGACGCATGACCGCGCTGCGTTTTTCCGGGGTGAAGACGTCGGTCGTCATGGTTCAACCCATGACGGCCGGGATCACAGCTGGGCCAGCAGGTGTTCGGCCGTGGACACCTTGAACTCGCCGCCCTGTTCGATGTTCAGTTGGTCGACCACGCCGTCCTTCACCAGCATGGAGTAGCGCTGCGAACGCTCGCCCATGCCGAAGCCCTTGGCGTCCAGCGTCAGGCCGACGCTGCGGGTGAAGTCGCCGTTGCCGTCGGCCAGCATGACGATGTCGTCCGCGCCGTTGAGGCCATGGTCCTTGGCCCAGGCGCCCATGACGAAGGCGTCGTTGACAGACAGGCAGGCGACCGTGTCGACGCCCTTGGCCGCCAGGTCGGCGCGGTTGTCCGCGTAGCCCGGCAGGTGGCGGGCCGAGCAGGTCGGGGTGAAGGCGCCCGGCACGGCGAACAGGGCCACGGTCTTGCCCGCGAACAGTTCGCTGGTGGTGACCGGCTTGGGGCCGTCGGCGGTCATGGTGGTCAGGGTCGCGTCGGGGATGCGGTCGCCGATCTGGATAGTCATGCGGGGTCTCCGGGGCTGAAAGGCCCGGGGAATCCGGGCGGCGTTCAGATGCTCAGATAGAGAGGCTAACCGGGATCGCCAAGGCGGCTTCGTTCCATGTGCGCCTTGCGTCGGGGCCGCCGGACCCCGATGATAGAGGAATGACCGCCTTTTCCTCCCTGACCGGGCGTCTTCTGGTAGCCATGCCGGGCATCGACGACGACCGTTTCCGCCACGCCGTCATCCTGATCTGCGCCCACGACGACGAGCACGCCATGGGTCTGCGGCTGGACCAGCCGGCGCCGGGCGTCTCCCTGTCCGACGTGCTTCATAAGCTGGACACGCCGAACGCCGACGCCATGAAGGACCGCTCCGTGCTGATCGGCGGGCCGGTGGAACGCGAGCGCGGCTTCGTCCTGCACACCGACGACTGGACCAGCGAGGAGGACGTCACCCTGACCTTCGGCGACGGCCTGGCCATGACCGGCACGCGCGACGCCCTGAGCGCCATGACCGACGCCGAGGACGGACCGCGCCAGTCGATCCTGCTGCTGGGCTACGCCGGCTGGGGCGAAGGTCAGTTGGAGGAAGAGCTCAGCGAGAACGTCTGGCTGACCGCCGACGCCGATTCCGACCTGATCTTCGACGGCGACTATCAGACCAAGTGGAGCCGTGTCCTGGCGGGTCTCGGCGTCGACGCCGCCCGTTTGTCCGCTCAGAGCGGCCGCGCCTGACGGCCGGCCGCAGACGCTAGGCCGAGCGCGCCTTGATCGGCGCCGTGCCGTCGGCCAGCGACTCGTTCAGATAGACCTCGGCCTCCTGGGCCGGCAGGGCGGGCGCATAGCCGAAACCCTGACCGTAGTGGCAACTGGCGTCCAACAGCAACCGCGCCAGCCCGGCGTTCTCCACCCCTTCGGCGACGACCTCGAGCGACAGGTCGCGGCCCAGGTTGACGACGGACTTGACGATCTTGGCCGACCCCTCGTCCTTGTCCATCGTCAGAACGAAGTAGCGGTCGATCTTGAGTGTGTCGAACGGCAGGCGGGCCAGATAGGACAGTGACGAGAACCCGGTGCCGAAATCGTCCAGCGCCAGACTGGCCCCGACCTCGCGCAGCCGGGTCAGGACCTCGGCGGCGTGCGCGGTGTCGCGCATGATGTCGCCCTCGGTGACCTCCAGCTTCAACGCGCCGCGCGGCAGCCCGGCCTCCTGGATGATGCGCGCCACGTCCTCGACCAGGTGCGGCCGCTCGATCTCGCCGACCGACAGGTTGACGCTGCAGAACAGCTTGCCCGCGCTGGGGTGGCGCTGCAGCCATTCCGCCAGTTGACGCGACGCCTGGGTCATCATCAGCAGACCCAGTTCGTTCATCAGGCCCATTTCATCGGCCAGGGTGAGAAACTCGTCCGGCGGCACCAGGCCGCGCCGGGGGTGACGCCAGCGCACCAGGGCCTCGAACCCGGCGACGGCCCCGGTGTTGAGGTTGACGATGGGCTGGTAGAAGGGCTCGACCTCACCGCGCACGAAGGCGTTGCGCAGATCCGCTTCCAGCGCCAGCCGCGACAGGCTGTCTGACTCCAGCGCCCGGCCATAGGCGGCCGCTCCGCCGCGCCCGGCCGTCTTGGCCTGCTCGACGGCCAATTCGACCCGGCGCAGAAGTTCGGCCGGATCGGCCGCGTCCGGCCCGCCCTCGGCGGCGACGGCGCCGATGGAGACGGTCGGATAGATGTCGAAGCCGGCGACGCGCAGCGGTTGCTCCAACGCCTCGCGAACCCGGTCGCTGGCGCTCGTGCCCCCGCGACGGGTCAGGACGGCGAATTCGTCCTCGCCGATACGGGCGGGCGAACTGTCCTGGGCGAAAGCGCCCGACAGCCGCGACCCCAGGGCCGACAGCACCAGATCGGCGCGCTCATGGCCCAGGGCCTCGTTCAGACGGCGCAGACGGTCGACGTCGGCCACCACCAGTTCATAGTCGCCCGGCACGGCCAGGGTCTCAGCGGCCCGAACCAGGAAGGTGCGCCGATCCAGCAGGCCGGTCAGCGTATCCCGATCCGCCCCGGCGAACTTGGTTTCCAGGGCGACGACGCCCGCCGCGCGCAGGCCTTCCTCCAGCCAGACGCCTCGCCACAGGCAGGTCTCGCAGCCGCGCATGCGCAGGCGCACGGCGATTTCGGTCCCCTCGGCCTGGGGCTTGAGCAGGCGGTCGGCCAGGGCGCGGTCCTGCGGCATGGTCAGGGCGGTGAAGGCCGCACCCGAACACTCGGGGGCCAGGGGTCCCAGGCCCAGGGACCGGGTCGCGCCGGTAAAGCGAATTTGGTCTTCGGACGGCGTCCAGATCCACAGGGCGGCGTCAGCGGCGGCCAGCGCCTCGATCGCCGTCGTCGGGTCCCAGGTCAGCGCTCTGGATCGTGTGCTCAAAGCGATTCCCGAATCGAAGGACTGGACGCGACCGGGTCAGGGACGAACTCGTCCCGAATAACGCCGAACAACAGATGATCTGCCCATGCGCCGTTAATTTTCAAATAAGCTTTCGCCAGTCCCTCGTCCCGGAAGCCCGCCTTTTCCAGCACCCGGCGCGAGGCCTGATTGGACGGCACGCACGCCGCCTCGACCCGGTGCAGCCCCAGGGGCCCGAAGGCGAAGCTCAAAATCGCCCGCGCCGCCGCCGTGGCGATCCCCCGGCCCGCATAGGGTTGGCCGATCCAGTAGCCCAGCGTCCCGGTCTCGGCCACGCCGCGCCGGATGTTGGACAGGGTGATCGCCCCCATCAACGTCTCTTCTGCGGGGTCGAAAATGAACAGCGGCCAGGCCGTGCCCAGTTCCATCTCACGGGCATAGACCCCCAAACGGCGACGAAACGCCGCCCGGGTCAGATCGTCCTCGGCCCAGGCGGGCTCCCACGGCTGGAGATAGTCGCGCGAGCCGTCGCGCAGATCGGCCCATTCGGCATGGTCGGCGGGACGCGGCGGGCGCAGCAAGACCCCCTGTCCGTTCAGGACCGGTCCGGTCGCTTCCGCCATCCAGTCGAACAGGGCCATCGCGGCAGATTAGCGAGAAGCGCCGCCGACGCCAGCCACGACTTAACTGGCCTTCAGTCGCGTGGCGAAGGCCGATCCCGCCGCCGCTGCTGCCTTGGGTCCCAGTACCGCCGTCGCCGCCAGACCCGCGCCCGCCAGCGCCCGGCCGACCTGACGCAGATCGTCGCCGGTCTGGGCCAGGATGCGGGCGGCGCTGTCCTCGGACGAGACCGGCGCGCCGAAGATCAGGGTCTGGGCGGCGTTGCGGCCCGCGCGGCTGGCGGGGCTTTCGTCGGCCATCCACAGCGTCGCATTCAGCACGGCCTTGGCGCGCGACAGCTCGGCGTCGCTCGGGCCCTTTTCGGCCAGGTCCAGAAGTTCGGCGGCGCAGACCTCGGCCAGTTCCACCGCGCGGTCAGCGGCGGCCCCGGCGTAGATGCCCAGCACCCCAGCGTCCTCATAGGCTTCCTGATAGGCGTCGATGGCGTAGGCCAGGCCCCGATCCTCGCGCGCGCTCTGGAACAGACGCGAGGCCATGCCGCCGCCGAGAATTTCGGTGAACAGACGCAGCGTCGGCAATCGCGGGTCCAGCGCCCCCATCGTCGGCAGTTGGAAGACCAGGTTGGCCTGTTCGATCTTTCGAGTCAGCCTGGCCTCGCCGCCGACGAAGGCGGCGGGCGCCAGGGGGGCGAGCGGGGTCGCCGCCTCCTGGCCGAACCAGCGCTCGGCCAGGGCCAGCAGTTCGCCCTCCTCGACCGCGCCCGAGACCGCCACCACCATGCGGTCGGGCGAATAGAGCCGGGCGCGCCACTGGGCCACGGCGGCGCGGTCGGCGGGGGCCAGGCTGGCGACGGTGCCGAGGATGGGGCGTCCGAGCGACTGTCCGGCGTAGGCCCGCGTCTGGGCCATTTCGAAGACGTGGTCGTCGGGTGTGTCGAAGGCCTCGGCGATCTCCTGAGCCACCACGTCCTTCTCACGGACGATCTCGGCGGGGTCGAGCGTGGGGCGGAAGACGAGGTCGGATACGATCTGCATGGCCAGCGGCAGCGAGCCGTGCAGGGCGCGAATTTCGAAACTGGTGCGCTCATAGCCGGTGGCGGCGTTGATCGAGCCGCCTTCGGCCTCGATCCGCTCGACGATGTCGCGCGCGCCCATGTCGCCGGCGCCCTTGAACACCAGATGCTCCAGCAGATGCGACCAGCCGGAGCGCGCCTCGTCCTCCATCCGCGCGCCGCCGCGCACGGCGACGGTCAGGGCGAAGGTGCGAAGGCCGGGCATGGGGTCGCAGACGACGCGGACGCCGTTGGACAGGGTGTGGAGGCGAGCGGTCAGGATTCTGTGTCCTTGCGGGTCATGCGGCGGCGCAGCAGCACCCCGTAGAAGGCGATCAGGGCGGCGGCGAGACCGAACCAGGTCAGGGCGTAGCCGAGGTGGTTGTTCGAGAAGGCGGCGGGGGGCGCCGAGGGCTGGAGCGCCTGCCAGCCGGGGTTGGTCGAGGTCGTGGCGAAGACGGTGAAGGGCGACACCGGCCCCTCGACCTTCAGCGAGCGGGCCATGGCCTCGGCGTCGCGGCCGTAGAAGCGGCCCTGGGCGGGCGGCGGGGTCAGGGCGCTGGGCGCAGGGGCGCGACGCAGGACGCCGGTGATCACGACCGGCATCGTGTCGTCGGCGTTCACCGGGGGCCGGGCCGAGACCTCTGCGGAGACGAAGCCGCGATCCACCAGCAGGGTCGGGCCGCCTTCAACCGGACAGGCGGAGACCAGACGCACGCCGGCGTCGCTGTTCTCGATCGACTGAAGCTCGACAAAGGACGCCGCCGACAGGCCGCGACAGCTCAGGATGACGCGGCGGAACTCGGGGTTCTCGACCTTCAGCGCCTCGGCCAGCGGCAGGGGCGGCAGATCGGCGGCGGCCTCGGCCCCAGCGATCAGGCCCTCCTTCCACTGCATCCGCTGCACCTGCCAGACGCCGAGCGTCAGCAGGACGCCCAACAGAAGAACAGCGAGGACGGTCAGGACGACGGGGAAACGGGGACGAACGGCAGCAGTCATTTCGGGTCTCGGGTTCGCAGCATCTGAAGCGCCGTCATCAAGCCCTTGCCGGGCCGCATCAGGCCCAGAGCGAGGGCCGCGACCAGCGGCAGCCAGACGATCAGGTGCAGCCATATGGGGGGATGCCAGGCGATCTCCACCGCCAGGGCCGAGAAACCGACGATGAAGCCGGCGATCTGCATGATGAAGGTGGCGGCGCCGTCCCCGGTCTCGACCGAGGCGAGGTCATAGCCGCAGTTCTCGCAGATGGGCCGAACCCTCAGAAAGCCCTGGAACAGACGCCCGTGCCCGCAGTTGGGGCAGCGGCCGAGCAGGCCAGCGCGGATTGCCCGACCGCCAAGCAAATCGGCGCGGGACTGTTCGTCCCGCGCCGCTTGAAGTGCAGTTCCTGGTTCGCTCAACTTCACCCGAAGGTGACGTAGACGAAGGCGAACAGGAAGAGCCAGACCACGTCCACGAAGTGCCAGTACCAGGCGGCCGCCTCGAAGCCGAAATGCTTCTGCGGGGTCATCTGCCCAGCCTGCAGACGCAGCAGGCAGACGGCCAGGAAGATGGTGCCGATGGCGACGTGGAAACCGTGGAAGCCCGTGGTCAGGAAGAAGATCGAACCATAGAGCTTCGAATGGGCGGCCGCTTCGCTGAAGAAGAAGTGCTCGTGCAGGATGTGGTGATACTCGTAAGCCTGAACGCCAGTGAACAGCACGCCCAGCAGGACGGTGATCAGCAGGCCGATCTTGGCGGCCTTGCGGTCGCCGACCTGCAGCGCGTGGTGCGCCCAGGTCACGGTCGTGCCCGACAGCAGCAGGATGACCGTGTTCAGCAGCGGCAGGCCCCACGGGTCCAGCAGCTCGACGCCCTTGGGCGGCCAGGTCTTCCAGGCGGCGGCGGTGTCCATCCAGTTGCCGATTTCCGGCGTCAGGGCGCGCGATTCATTGAAGATCGCCATGTCGAAGAACATCCAGAAGAAGGCGACGAAGAACATCACTTCCGAAGCGATGAACAGCACCATCCCGTAGCGCAGCCCGATCGAGACGACCGGGGTGTGGTCGCCCTTGCGGCTTTCCTTGATCACGTCCGACCACCAGCCGAACATGGCGTAGAGGACGCCGGCCAGACCGGCGAAGAAAACGTATTTCGTCCCGGCTTCCAGGCCGAACAGGCCCTTCATCCAGATGACCGCGCCGACGAACATGACCACGGCGGCCATGGACGAGATCAGCGGCCACGGGCTCGGGTCCACAAGGTGGTAGTCGTGATGCGGTTTTGCGTGCGCGTCGGCCATTCCAGGGTCTCTGAATTAAGGCGAGAGATCGTTATGACAGGGGCTATAGCGCCCGCTATCCGGCTTTGCCAGTAGCGGATTGGCCGGAAGCGGCCTGCTCGAAGCCCTTGGTGGGGAAGAAGGTGTAGCTGAGGGTGATTTCGCGCACCCCCTTGGACTCGGAATCCGTCGCCATCTCGGGCGCGACGAAATACTGGACCGGGAAGGCCTTGGTCTCGCCGGGCGCGATTTCCTGGCCCTCGAAGCAGAAGCACTGCAGCTTCTGGAAATAGGGACCGGCGCGTTCGGGCACGACGTTGTAGGCGGCCGTCGCGTGGATCGGCCGATCCGAGGTGTTGGTCACGTCGAAATAGGCCATGCCGGTCTCACCGATTCGCACCCGCTGGCTGACCTGCTCGGCCTTGAAGGTCATCGGCAGATCGCGGACATTGGTGTCGAAGCGGATCAGGACCGTCTGGTCCAGAACTTGGGTCGGCGCCGCCTCGGCCTTTTTCACCGTGCCGTCGAAGCCCGTCACCTGGCAGAAAAGGCGATACAGAGGCACGGCGGCGAAGGCCGCGCCCGTCATCCCCATGACCACGGCGGCGCAGATCAGGGCGACGAGGTTCTTGCGGTCCTTCACTGCGCAGGCTCCGCGACCGCCGCCTCCGGGGCGGGCGGAACGGGGGCCGGCAGGGCGGGATCGACGCGATCCAGCGCCGCCGCCGCTGCGGCCTCGACCGCCTTGCGGGCCTCGGTGTTGCGCTGAAGGTTCACGACCGTGACGATGAAAACCAGGACGATGAAGCCGACTAGGCCTAGGGCGATGGCCACGTTGCGGCGCTTGCGCGCGCGCACTTGATCGTCGGTCAGCTTGATAAATTCAGGACGGGTCACGCGGTCAGGCTCCCAAGCCTGGCAACTGCTCGACCAGCAAGGCCGAGAACAGCGCCATCAGATACAGGATGGAGAAGGCGAACAGATTGCGGGCCGGTTTGGCCTCGGCGCGGACGTCATACAATGCGGCCTCTCGCCCCACAGCCTCGGCCTTGTCCGGCTGGTCGCCGGCGCGCGAACGCCACAGGCGGACCGCCAGGGCCAGGAAGAACAGGCCGCCGGCCACCGACACCGCCAGATAGACCACGCCGCCCAGGCCGAGGAAGGCCGGGGCGATGGCCACGGGCACGAAGATCAGGGTGTAGATCAGGATCTGCAGACGGGTCGACTTGGCGCCGCGCGCCACCGGCATCATGGGGATGCCCGCCTTGGCGTAATCGCCCGCCGAATAGAGGGCCAGCGCCCAGCTGTGCGGCGGGGTCCACAGGAAGATGATCAGGAAGAGCAGCCAGGCCTGCCACGGCGCCTGGCCCGTCACCGCCGCCCAGCCGATGACCGGCGGCAAGGCCCCGGCGGCGCCGCCGATGACGATGTTCTGGGGCGTCCGGCGCTTGAGCAGCAAGGTGTAGAAGCCGGCGTAATAGACGATGGTCAGGGCCAGCAGGCCGCCGGCCAGCCAGTTGGTCGTCATGCCCAGCAGCATGACCGAGAAGATCGACAGGATGACGCCGAACGCCATCGCGTCATTCTTCCGAACGCGGCCTGCAGCAACCGGACGGCCGCGCGTGCGCCGCATCAGGGCGTCGGTCTCGCCTTCCAGCGCCATGTTCAGGGCGCCGGCGGCCCCTGCCCCCACGGCGATGCACAGGACGGCGATGGCGGCCAGAAGCAAGTTGGGACGGCCCGGCGCGACCACCAGGCCGGTCACGGCGGTGAAGACCACCAGCGACATGACGCGCGGCTTCAGCAGCTGGAAGAAGTCTTCCGGCTGGGAGGTCGTGACGAGAGGAGCTTGACGGTCGGTCATGGTCATTAAAAGCCAAAGGCCGCCCTTCCGGTTACGAAAGGGCGGCCTCTCAAGGGTTATCCGGTTCGGATCAGTGGTTGTCCGCCTTGACCACCGGCAGTTCGTTGAACTGGTGGTGCGGCGGGGGCGACGAGAGAGTCCACTCCAGCGTGGTGGCGCCTTCGCCCCACGGATTGGCTTCGCCCTTGCGGCGACGGATCGCAGCTTCGGCCAGCATCACCAGGAAGACGCCGACGCCGACGATGGTGATCAGGTAGCCGATCGACGAGACCTGGTTCCAGTAGGTGAAAGCTTCCGGATAGTCGATGTAACGACGCGGCATGCCCTGCAGACCCAGGAAGTGCTGCGGGAAGAAGACCAGGTTCACGCCGACGAACATGATCCAGAAGTGGGTCGCGCCGAGGAACTCGTTGTACTTCACGCCGAACATCTTCTCGAACCAGTAGTAGAAGCCCGCGAAGATCGAGAAGATCGCGCCCAGCGACAGCACGTAGTGGAAGTGCGCCACGACGTAATAGGTGTCGTGCAGGCTGTAGTCGATGCCGGCGTTCGACAGGACGACGCCGGTCACGCCGCCGAGGGTGAACAGGAAGATGAAGCCCATCGCCCACAGCATCGGCGTCTTGAAGCTGATGGAGCCGCCCCACATGGTGGCGATCCAGCTGAAGATCTTCACGCCCGTCGGCACGGCGATGATCATCGTCGCGGCCACGAAATAGGCGCGCAGGTTGATGCTCATGCCCACGGTGTACATGTGGTGCGCCCACACGATGAAGCCAATGAAGCCGATGGCGACCATGGCGTAGGCCATGGCGAGGTAGCCGAAGATCGGCTTCTTCGAGAAGGTCGAGACGATGTGCGAGATGATGCCGAAGCCCGGCAGGATCATGATGTAGACTTCGGGGTGACCGAAGAACCAGAACAGGTGCTGGTACATCACCGGGTCGCCGCCGCCCGACGGGTCGAAGAAGCTGGTGCCGAAGTTGCGGTCGGTCAGCAGCATGGTGATGGCGCCCGCCAGAACCGGCAGCGACAGCAGCAGCAGGAAGGCCGTGATCAGCACGCCCCAGGCGAACAGCGGCATACGGTGCAGGGTCATGCCCGGCGCACGCATATTGAAGATGGTGGTGATGAAGTTGATCGCGCCCAGGATCGACGAGGCGCCGGCGATGTGCAGCGAGAAGATCGCCAGGTCGAACGACGGCCCCGCGTGACCGATGGTGGAGAGCGGCGGATAAGCCGTCCAGCCGCCGCCGAAGCCCTTGCCCGGGCCGCCGTCGACGAACATCGAGATGCACAGCAGGATGAAGCCCGCGAACAGCAGCCAGAACGAGACGTTGTTCATGCGCGGGAAAGCCATGTCCGGCGCCCCGATCATGATCGGCGTGAAGTAGTTGGCGAAGCCGCCCATGGTCGCCGGCATGACGACGAAGAAGACCATGATCAGGGCGTGGGCCGTGACCGTGACGTTATAGCCGTGCTTGGAGGCTTCGATCAGACCCAGTTGCTGGATGATCGTGCCTTCCTTGAACAGCTGGATGCCCGGCTCGGCCAGTTCCCAACGGATCAGGCCCGACAGGGCGCCGCCGATCAGGCCGGTGAAGATGGCGAACATCAGGTACAGAAGACCGATGTCCTTGTGGTTGGTCGACAGGAACCAGCGGGTGAAGAAACCCGGCTTGTGATCGTGATGATCGTCGTGTGCTGCGGCAGCGGTGGCCATGATCGTGGGCTCTCGCGTCTCTATTACTGGGCGGCCGGCGCGACGGGCGCGGCAGCAGGGGCCGCGGGAGCGGCGGCGGTCGGGGCGGCGGCGGCCGGAGCGGCAACGGCGGCCGGTGCAGCCGCAGCGGCGGCGGCAGCAGCTTCGTCAGCCTTCTTCGTCATGGACCCGCCCTTGGAGGCGACCCAGGCGGCGAATTCGGCCTCGGAGACGACGTTGATCTGCATCGGCATGAAGGCGTGGTCGACGCCGCACAGCTCGGAGCACTGGCCATAATAGATGCCGGTCTTCTCGGCGTTGAACCAGGTCTCGTTGACGCGGCCCGGAACGGCGTCGGTCTTCAGACCAAAGGCCGGCAGTCCGACGGAGTGGATCACGTCAGAGGCGGTGACGAGAAGGCGCACGGTCTTGCCGACCGGCACGACCATCGGCTCGTCGGCGGCCAGGCGGTACAGGTGCGGCGGCGCCTTGTCCTCGGGCGTCATGTTCGAAATGTACTCGGCCACGCCCTGGTCGGGATATTCGTAGGCCCAGTTCCACTGGTTGCCGGTGACCTTAACCGTCAGGTCCGGATCCGGCATGTCGTGATAGGCGAACAGCAGACGGAACGAGAACAGCGAGATGCCGACCAGGATCAGCACCGGCACCACGGTCCAGATGATTTCGACGACCGTGTTGTGGCTCCACTTGGCCGGAACCGGGTTCGAACGCTTGTTGTAGCGGATGGCGATCCAGATCAGCAGCGCCAGCACCAGGACGGTGATGGCGGTGATGACGGGCATCAGAACCCAGTCATGGAAGAAGATTGCTTCGTGCTTCAGCGGCGCTGCAGCGGGTTGCAGGCCGATACCGCCCGGGGTCGGTTGACCCAGCAGATCCTGCGCCCACGCCGGCGCAGCGACGAAGGCGGCAAGAGCGGTCGCGGCGACACCGCCTCCGATCCGCGCCATGGCTCGCGTGCCCATCCCCATTCGAGTCCTCATAAACCGTTTCGCAGCCGATGCTTGCGAGCAATTCGCAAACACCACCGGGTTCGTGCGGAACCTCGGCGTTTCAGGGCCGGTCCATATCGGCTCGGCTTGCGCTTGCCAAGCGATCAAGACGCGCAACACGACGCAGGAGAGGAAAGAACGGCGGATTAATTCGCTGTCATGTACCGACAGCTACCTTGCACCACACGATACCTTGCGATACCCATTCGTCATCACCGAAGGGAACGCCATGCCCGAATCCATCGACATCCAACTGAAGAAAGGCGTGCTGGGATTGTGCGTGCTGGCCCTGCTGGCCCGCTCCGACAGCTACGCCTACGAGATCGCCAGCCGCCTGTCCGACGCCATCGGCATGGGGGAAGGCACCATCTATCCGCTGATGCGGCGGATGCAGTCCGACGGCCTGGTCGAGACCTACATGGTCGAATCGTCCAGCGGGCCGTCACGCAAATACTATCGACTGACGACCGCCGGTCGCGCTGCCCTGGAAGGCCAGACCGCCGAATGGCGGGCCTTCGCCCAGGCGGTCGACGCCCTGGTGGCGGACACCGCGCCGCACGACGAAACCATAGCGGCGGGCGCGCCGGTCGAACCGGCCGCCCTGACCGACCAATCCGCAGACGCTCAACGGGGAGCTGAACAATGAACCGCGCCGAATTCCTGGCCCGCCTGCAACGCGGACTGGTCGGCTTGCCGACGACGACGGCGGCCGAGATCATCAACGACTATGAAAGCCACTTCGCCGACGGCGCCGCCGCCGGCCGCACCGAGGCGCAGGTCGCCGAGGCCCTGGGCGACCCTGATCGTCTGGCCCGCGAACTGAAGGCCGAGGCCAGCGCCAAGCGCTGGGGGCAGGAACAGACCGCCTCCTCCGCCGCCGGGGCCGTCTTCGGCATCCTCGGCCTGGGCGCCATCGACATTCTGATCCTGCTGCCCATCGCCCTGCCGGTGTTCGGCACGGTGCTGTCGATCCTGGTCGCCGGCATCGCGGTCTTCATAATCGGCGGCTTCGTCCTGGTGGCCGGGCCGTTCATCGGCGCGCCGGGCGGCGCCCTGGCGGCGGCCCTGCTGGGCGTCGGCCTGATGGGGCTGGGCATCTTCATGGGCGGCCTGATGGCCCTGCTGACCAAATGGCTGATCGACGCCACGGTCTGGTACGCCCGCCTGCACTACCGCGTGGTCAAACCCGCGCTCGAACCTCAAGCCTGAACCAGGGAGACAAAGACATGATCCGCAATCTGCTCATCATCTCCGGCGCGGGCCTGATCCTGGCCGTCGTCGGCATCGGCGGCTCGTTCGCCGTCGGGGGCCGCGATCTGGCCCGGCACGACTGGACCTGGGAGGTTACCGACAACGACGGCAACGACGGCTTCAAGATCGAGCGCGGCGCCGTCTCGCCGGAGGTCACCCGCACCCTCGCCTGGACCGGCGACCAGCGGCTGGCCATCGATCTGACCGCCAACATCACATACGACCAGCAGGCTGGCGAACCCGGCGTCACCATAATTGGCCCCAAGACCGTCGTGGACCGCGTCCGGTTCGCCAACGGCCGCCTGACGATGGAGGGCGCCCCCAGGGGCGACCACGGCTACATCCGCTGGACCCGTACCGGCATCCAGGGGTGGAGCGAGACCGACGCGCTGAAGGTCGTCATCAAGGCGCCCTCGGTGAAGGCCTTTGACCTGTCGGGCCACACCCAACTGAACATCCGCGGCTACGACCAGCCGACGCTGGATCTGACCCTGACCGGCGCCTCTGACGTCAAGGCCCAGGGCAGGGCCGAGGCCGTGACCCTGGACATCTCGGGGGCCGGCAGCGCCGCACTGGAAGAACTGTTCGTCACCGACGCCAAACTGCGCGTCAGCGGCAGCGGCGACGCCGAAGTCGGCCCGACCGGCAAGGCCGAGATCGACGTCTCGGGCAGCGGCTCGGTCCGCCTGACCCGTCGCCCGGCCCAACTGCGTCAGGACATCAGCGGCTCGGGCGACGTCACCCAGGATTGATCGCCTTCTACCGATGGCGACCGTTCGGCCCCTTTCGCACCGTGAGAGGGGCCGTTTGGCGTCTGGAGCCCGTGACGTGGGCCAGTCGAGCGCCTATCTAGCCTGCATGACCGCAGTCGCCTCCCCCTCCCCCATTCTCGACGCTTCCGGCGTGGCCCCCGACGAGGCCCTGTCCATCCTGCAGACGGCGCTGGCCGGCGCGGACGACGGCGAGCTCTTCCTCGAAAAGACCGAGAGCGAATCCCTGGTCTTCGACGACGGACGCCTGAAGGGGGCCTCCTATGACGCGGTCGAGGGTTTCGGCCTGCGCGTGGTGGCGGGCGAGACCGCCGGCTACGCCCACGCCAACGAGATTTCCGCCGCCGCCATCCGTCGCGCCGCCGACAGCGCCTCGCTGGCCAAGCGCGGCTACGCCGGCAGCGCCGCCGAGGCCCCGCGCGCCACCAATCAGAAACTCTATGACGAGGTCGATCCCCTCGCCTCGCCCGGCTTCTCGGACAAGATCGAGCTGCTGTCGGAAATCGACGCCTGGGCCCGCGCCCGCGATCCGCGCGTGGTTCAGGTCTCGGCCTCCATCGTCGGAGAGCGCCGCGCGGTCGAGATCCTGCGCGCCGACGGCCGCCTGCTCAGTGACGTGCGGCCCCTGGTCCGCCTGAACGTCTCGGTCACGGTCGAGCGTGACGGCAAGCGCGAGAGCGCCTCGTCCGGGGCCGGCGGCCGTGCGGGCTTCGAGGCCTGGATCGCCCCCGACCGCTGGCAGGGCCAGATCGACGAGGCCCTGCGGCAGGCTCTGGTCAATCTGGACGCCATCGATTGCCCGGCGGGCGAGATGGACGTGGTCCTGGGCGCCGGCTGGCCCGGCGTCCTGCTGCATGAAGCCATCGGCCACGGCTTCGAGGGCGACTTCCACCGTAAGGGCTCGTCGGTCTTCAGCGGCAAGATGGGGCAACGTGTGGCCGCCCCCGGCGTGACCGTGGTGGACGACGGCTCCATCGCCGGACGTCGCGGCTCGCTGTCGTTCGACGACGAAGGCACCCCGACCTCGCGCACCGTCCTGATCGAGGACGGCATCATGGTCGGCCTGATGCACGACCGGCTGTCGGCGCGTCAGCTAAGCGCCCAGGCCACCGGCAACGGCCGCCGCCAGTCCTTCGCCCACATGCCCATGCCGCGCATGACCAACACCTTCATGGAGGCCGGCAAGGATTCGAAGGCCGACATGATCGCCTCGACCAAGCGCGGCCTTTACGCCGCCAATTTCGGCGGCGGCCAGGTGGACATCACCAACGGCAAGTTCGTCTTCCAGTGCACCGAGGCCTATCTGATCGAGGACGGCAAGATCACCGCCCCGGTGCGCGGCGCCACCCTGATCGGCGACGGAGCCACGGCCCTGACCCATATCCAGATGGTCGGCGACGACTTCGCCTTCGACCCCGGCGTCGGCACCTGCGGCAAGGCCGGTCAGGGCGTCCCTGTCGGCATAGGCCAGCCCAGCCTCAAGATCGGCGGCCTGACCGTGGGCGGCACAGCGGTTTAATCGTCCGCCGGTCCGTCGGCGTCCTCTGGAATATCCTGCTGAACTCCGGCCCGCCACGGCGGCCCCGAGACATCGAGCCCCTGGGCCTTGAGCCGGTCCAATATTCCGTTCGTCTCGGCCAGCAGATGAAGCGGCGCAACGGCCAGGGTGACGCCCGGCTGCCGTACGGCCTCGTCGATCGCCGCGTTCCAGCCCGAACGCAACCGCGCCTCAGGCCCCGCCGCGCCCCAGGGCCAACAGACGTTGATCGCCTTTTCCAAAGGCGAATTCAGCACAGCCTGAACGTCACGCCGCCGCCAGGCCTCGGCGCGCTGCGCAGCGCTTTCCGGCCCTGCCTCGGCCGCCGCTATGGTCGCCTCCATGCAGGGAACGTGGACCGAGGGCGGAGTGCTGATCAGCATTTCAATCATTTCATCGCCGTGCAGCACCCCGGTCGGTTCGACCTGTACGCGGCGCTTGCGGGCCGACGTCCGCACGACCTCGGCCGCCGCCCGGCTTCGCCGGACATATCCGGCGCGCTCCACCAGCAGTCGATCGGCGCTGACCGTCAGATTCATGCGCTTGTCGGCATCGCCTGCCAGCGCCGAAAACCTCGTCTGCATCTCGGCTGACAGATAATCGGCGCTGGTCTTGTCGTCCGCAAGCAGCATGGCCGATCGGGCCCTCCAGATCAGCCGGCCGATATCGGCGAAGGAAGCGCGTCTGGCCGGCGGGAACAGGACCCGGTCGGCGCCGTCCGCCGCTGCTTGCAGCGCTTCGGGCCGCCACTCCAGATCGCGCGGCAAGCCCTCGACCGCCCCGACCAGGATCAGAGCGTCGTCGCCGCGTCGCACATGCCAGATCGGCGCCTCGGCCCGCCGCGCGACCACGACGATCTCATCGACGGTCGTGGGGACGTCGGTCTGGGCCTGCGCCCCAGCCGCAAAGGCGAATATGGCGAACCCCAGCGCCCAAAACGCATCCCTGATACGCATGCGGTCCCCGCTCAATCCTACATCGCACATCGTTACGGCAAGGGTGCGCGCCCCGTCAAACCCGGCCTCAGCACTTCCACGATGGCCGCCGACGCTCGCGTCAGGCCGACCACAGGGGCTTTAGCCGCGCCGGTTCGTTCGCCCCTTCGGCCCTTCTACGCAGCAGAACGACGGGTCGGCTATAGAGGCTCAACGGTCGGTGAGCTTTGACATCCAGACCGGCTGGAACGCCGGCGGCGCGACCTGGAGCCGTAAGGTCTCGGCGGGCTCGGACCTCGCCCCGTTGCTGATTCTGCCTGCCAACCCGTCATGACCATTCTGCAATATACGACCAGCCATCCCTTCTTGCGTAACAACAATCATCCAAAATGAAATCTGACTAATCGGTAATGCTGTCCGATATTTAATCCACCTGTCCCGCTTGTAACTGGAGACACGACCCATGGGTCGTCAAACCTTTCGCCACGACCGAGGGAGAGGGACGACGCCATGACCAGGACCATTCTGCTGGCCACCACCGCCATGATCCTGGGCGCCGCCGCGCCCGCTCTGGCCGGCACGACGCCAGCGCGCCAGACGGCCGAGGCCCAGGATCAGGGCGTGCTGATCTTCACTCCGGACTTCTTCAAGGACGCCCGGCCCAATACGGCGCTGGACATGGTCAACCGCGTGCCGGGTTTCTCGGTCAACGACGGCGACGGCGCGCGGGGCTTTGAAGGCGCGGTCGGCAACATCCTGATCAACGGCGCCCGCCCGGCGTCCAAGAACGATACCGGCTCCAACGTCCTGGGGCGCACCGTGGCGACACAGGTCGAGCGAATCGAACTGGTTCGCGGGGGCGCTCCCGGCATCGACATGCAGGGCTATGCGGTCGTCGCCAACGTCATCCTGAAGACCACCTCGAGCCGCGAACACATTGTGAGCTGGAACGCCAACCTGTTCGAGGGCGGCAGGGATCTGTTCGGCGGAGCCTATCAGTTCACCGCCCGCGAGGGCGACCGCACCTGGGGCGTGACCCTGAACGACGGCATCGGCATGAGCGACTCCAACGGCGCCGGTCGGGTGCGGCGGGTCGACCCCGATGGGTCGGTCCTGCGCGACGAGGCCTATTTCAACGACAATTTCGGCGGCAGTAATTCGATCCGCGGCAACTATTCCAGCCCCCTCCTGGGCGGCAAGATCGATCTGACCGCGCGTTACGGCGTCAACGACTGGCACTCGATCAGCCGACAGACGGCCCACGAAGTGCGACGCGACAACCTCTTCGACAACGACAACACCAGCGGCGAGGTCGGCGTGGTCTACAGCCGTCCGCTGAACGAGAAACTGAAGCTCGAAACCCGCTTCATCCACGAATTTTCCGATTTCGACGGCGTGTCGACCTCGCGCACGCATCTGAACGGCGCGGACAGCCCCGAACAGCTGTTCAGTTCGAACGGAAACTCGTCGGAGACGATCCTGCGCGGCCTGATCCGTTATGAACGCTCGCCGGCGATGGATTTCGAGACCGGCGGCGAGATCGCCTACAACATGCTGGAAACGACCCAGGCCTATTCGGTCGGCGGCGTCGCCGTTCCCCTGCCCTCGGCCTCGGTCAAGGTCGAGGAGACGCGCGGCGAACTGTTCGGCAAGGCGACCTGGCGGATCAATCCCAAATGGACGCTGGAAAGCGGCCTGCGGCTGGAATCCTCGACCATCAGCCAGTCGGGCGACGCCTCCCAGGAAAAGAGCTTCTTCTTCGCCAAGCCCCGCCTGCTGGCGACCTGGACGCCCATGCCCAACAACCAGTTGCGTCTGCGTTTTGAACGTTCGGTCGGGCAACTGGACTTCAACGACTTCGCCGCCTCGGCCGAGTTCGCGGACGAAAACGTCAAGGGCGGCAACGTCAACCTGCAACCCGAGCAGCGCTGGATCAGCGAACTGAGCTACGAAAAACGCTTCTGGGGCGAAGGCATCGTCAGCCTCGGCCTGCGCCACGACGAGATCATCGACGTCATCGACATCATTCCGCTGGACGGCGGCCTGTCGGCGGTCGGCAACATCGGCGACGGCTCCCTCGATCAGCTGGCGCTGAACGTCACCGTTCCGACGACCAAGCTCGGCCTGTCCGGCGGCAAGTTCGGTTTCCGCAACACCTGGAACAGGACCGAGGTCACCGATCCGACCACGGGCGAGACCCGGCCCATCTCGAACGTGCGCGCCTCCCAGGCGACCCTCACCTTCCAGCAGGACATCACCTCGTGGAAGCTGCAATGGGGCGGGGCCTGGATCCCGCTGCTGGGCCAGAGGGGGTTCCAGCCGGATCAGGTCTCGGGCTGGCGCGGCCGCGACTATTACGAGCTGTGGGCCGAGTACAAGCCGACCCCGACCCTGTCGATCCGCAGCCAGGTCAACATCTGGGACGACTTCAACGTCGAACGCACGGTCTTCTCCGACCGCGAGACCCGGCCCGTCGCCTTCGTCGAGAACCGCTTCATCGATCCGCGCACCTTCTACCAAATCCGCCTGCGCAAGACCTTCTGAGGACAACCAGAACCCCCGACCCGTCGCTCCCCCCGAAGGATGGACGGGAGGAACGGGGGCCTTCCCCGGAACAACTGAAAAGGGCGGCGCCTCTCGCGAGACGCCGCCCTTTCCTTTGTTACAGACTGGCCTCGTTACAGACCGGCCTTCGTTGCAGAACTGGACCCTTACGGGTTCAGCGGCTGGGCGATGTTCTGGTCTTCCTGTCCCCGGTCCGTCAGATCGGGGCCGGGATGGCTGTTGGCGTTGTTGGCGCCGTTGGACCAGCCCTTGATGAAGAAGCTGACGACGATGAAGGCCGCGCCGATGGCGATGCCGCCCCAGCCCAGCTTCTCGAAGATGCCCAGCGAGGTGCGCAGCGCCAGACCCGGGTCCAGCACCTGACCGCCGACGGTCTCGGTGCCGGCCAGACCGGCGATCCAGCCGCCCACGAACTGGGCGATGGAGCTGGCCAGGAACCAGACGGCCATCATGAAGCTGACCACCGAAGGCATCGACAGCTTGGTGATCTCCGACAGGCCGACCGGCGACAGGAACAGCTCGCCCGTCGTGTGCAGCATGTAGAGCAGGCCCAGAAGCACGATCGGCATCTGGAAGGCCGAATTCGCCATGCCGGCGCCCCAGACCACGACCATGAAGCCGAGGCCGACCTGGATCAGGCCCAGGCCGAATTTCAGCGTTGGGTTCGGATCCATACCGCGCTTGCCGAGGAAGGCCCACAGGGCCGCCATGATCGGCGCGAAGATCAGGATGAAACCGGCGTTGAACGACTGGGTCTGGGCCGCCGTCACGGTGGCGTCGATCCAGAAGCCGGAAGGCGTGATGCCCGCCGCCGCCAGTTGCGCCGGGGTGCCCACGGTGACGCCGAACAGTTGGAAGGCCGTCGGCGTCAGGCTGAGGTCGACGTTACGGTCGGCGAACAGGTTCAGCGAGGTGCCGGCCTGTTCGAACAGGGTGAAGAAGACCACCGAGCCGAAGATCAGCACCACGGCCAGCATCATGCGCTCGCGTTGGGCGCGCGTCTGACAGACCTTGAGGATGACGTAGAGGATGAAGGCCAGGGAGGCGAGCGTGGCGACGGTCAGGACGCTGCCCACCAGGGCGTTGCGCTGGACCATGAACCAGACGATGCCGACGCCGAGAATGCTGAGGATGTAGATGCCCCATTCGCGGTTGATCGGCCCCAGCATCGGCGCCTTGAGCGCCTGCGGGTTCGGAGGCTCGCCCTTGCCCTGCAGCAGCGGCTTGCCGAGCACGAAGACCACCCAGCCCAGAGCCATGCCGACGCCGGCCAGGCCGAAGCCTGCCCACCAGCCGACGGTCTGACCCAGATAGCCGCACAGCACCGCGGCCCAGAAGGCGCCGAGGTTGATGCCGTAGTAGTAGAGGGTGAAGCCCGAGTCGCGACGCGGGTCGCCCTGCGGATACAACTGGCCGACGATGGTCGAGATGTTCGGCTTCAGAAAGCCGACGCCCATGATGATCAGCGACACCGCCAGATAGAAGACGTTGACGCCCGCCATGTCTCGGGTCGCTTCGATCTTGTACTCGCCGGCCGGGATCACGGCCGGCAGGGCGCCGCCCGTCGGCAGGCCTGCGACAGTCAGGCCGCCGCCTTCAGCCGGACCGAAGGCGTATTTCTTGCCGTCGACCACGATGCCGACGTCGCGCGCGGCGCCACGGCCTTCGGCCGCGATCTCATAGGTCTGACCGGCGTAGGTCAGGGTTTCGGTGGCGGGACGGCCTTCGAAGGCCATCATGCCGTGACCGGCGACCAGCAGCAGGGCGCCGAAGGCCACGGCCTTGCGCGTGCCGATGAAGCGGTCGGCCATGATGCCGCCCAGCAGCGGCAGCAGATAGACCAGCGACGTGTAGGAGCCGTAGGCCGACCCCGCCATGGCGTCGTCGAACAGGAAATGCTGCGTCAGGAAGAAGATCAGGATGCCGCGCATCCCGTAGTAGGAGAACCGCTCCCACATTTCCGCGAAGAACAGGATGATCAGTCCGCGCGGGTGGTGTTTCAGGATCTGCATCAGCACGGGCACGCCCGTGACGAAGGTGATGATCAGACCAATGGCGATGACGATGTTCATGAACGGTCCCCCCTGCGCCGGTTCCTGTCGATCGCCCGGGCGACGCCCCGTCGCGATTCACGCAAGCGCGCCCCAAGCGCGCCCCCTCCATCCGTCGTGCTCAACGGCAAACTCCATGCTCGACGCCCCCGACGGGCGCTAAAGCGCGCATAAGCAGCACGGCAGGCCGGCGCGAACAAGCGTTAACGCCGTGACCCGTCGCCGCGATGACGCATTTGTCAGGCCCTGAAATGCAGCTTTAGATTCGGCGACAGGGACGGGGGCGACTCGAAGCTCGGCGGATTTGACGCCGACGGCGGCCCTTCGCGCTCGCAGGCCTAGGGCCGGGCCTTCAGTTCGTCGCGGATTTCGGCCAGCAGGGCTTCGGTCGGGGTCGACGCGGGCGCCTGATCGCGACGCAGTTTGTTGATCGCCTTGACCAGCAGGAAGACGACGAAGGCCACGATCAGGAACTGGATCAGGGTGTTGATGAAGGCGCCGTACTGGATCGCCACCTTCTCGATCGCGGGGGTGGCCGGGTTTTCCGGCACCAGCACCCATTCCAGCTTGGAGAAGTCGACCCTGCCCAGCAGCAGGCCGATCGGCGGCATGATGATCTGGTCGACCAGACTGGTGACGATCTTGCCGAACGAGGCGCCGATGATGACGCCGACCGCCAGATCGACGACGTTGCCGCGCGCGGCGAATTCGCGAAACTCGGAAAACAGGCTCATCCTCGGATCTCCGTCAGGCGTCGCCAGAAGCGTTCAAACGCTCCCGAAGTTCCTTGCCGCTCTTGAAAAAGGGCACGGCCTTGGCGGGCACTTCCACGGTTTCGCCGGTGCGGGGATTGCGCCCGACGCGCGCGGGACGGCTGCGCACCGAAAAGGCGCCGAAGCCACGCAGTTCGACCCGGCCGCCGTCCGACAGGGCCTCGGTCATCTGGCCCAGGATGACGTTGACGACCCGCTCCACCTCGGCGTGGGTGAGGTGGATGTTCTCGGCCGCCAGCTTCTCGATCAGTTCAGACTTGATCATTCAGGCCCCCGCCCGTGGCTGTTTCAGATGCAGTCGCTTCCGCTCAGGCTCGCACCCTAACCGTCTGACGCCACAGGAAGAAAGGGGGTCGCGTCGATTAGGAGCGATTCTTACGGCCAAGCCCCGACATTGGCGCGGGTTCTTGCCCGCCACGCAAGAAAAAAGGCGGCTGGATCGCTCCAGCCGCCCCGTTTTCTGGTCGATAAGGAAGATTATTCCTTCGAACCGGCCTTTTCGCGAAGCGCGGCGCCCAGGATGTCTCCCAGCGAAGCGCCCGAGTCCGACGAACCGAACTGTTCGATGGCCTCGGCCTCGTCCTTCATTTCCAGCGCCTTGACCGACACCGAAACGCGGCGCGTGGCCTTGTCGATGCCCGTGATCATGGCGTCGATACGATCGCCGACGGCGAAGCGTTCCGGACGTTGCTCGTTGCGGTCGCGCGACAGGTCCGACTTGCGGACGAAGGCCGTGACCGGCGCATCGTCTTCACCGAACTTGACTTCGATGCCGCCGGTTTCGATCGACGTCACCGTGACGGTGAGCTGCTGGCCACGCTTGTAAACGTCGCCTTCCATCGGATCGCCGCCCAGCTGCTTGACGCCCAGCGAGACGCGTTCCTTCTCGATGTCGACGTCCAGCACCTTGGCCTTGATCGTTTCACCCTTGCGGTAACGCTGGATGGCTTCTTCGCCCGACACGTTCCAGTCCAGGTCCGACAGGTGGACCATGCCGTCGATGTCGTTGTCCAGGCCGACGAACAGGCCGAACTCGGTGGCGTTCTTGACTTCGCCTTCGACGGTCGAACCGATCGGGTGAGCCTCGACGAAGGCTTCCCACGGGTTGTTCTGGGCTTGCTTCAGGCCCAGCGAGATACGGCGCTTGGCGCTGTCGACGTCCAGGACGATGACTTCCACTTCCTGCGAGGTGGAGACGATCTTGCCCGGATGGACGTTCTTCTTGGTCCAGGACATTTCCGAGACGTGGACCAGCCCTTCGACGCCGGCTTCCAGCTCAACGAACGCACCGTAGTCGGTGATGTTCGTGATGCGGCCCGTGTACTTGGCGTTGACCGGGTACTTGGCTTCGACGCCGTCCCACGGATCCGACTGCAGCTGCTTCATGCCGAGCGAGATGCGCTGGGTGTCCGGGTTGATCTTGACGATCTGGACCTTGACGGTGTCGCCGACGGCCAGGACTTGGCTCGGGTGCGAGACGCGCTTCCACGACATGTCGGTGACGTGCAGCAGGCCGTCGATGCCGCCCAGGTCAACGAACGCACCGTAGTCGGTGATGTTCTTGACGACGCCTTCGCGGACTTCACCCTCTTGCAGCTGGCCGACCAGCTCCGTGCGCTGTTCGGCGCGGGCTTCTTCCAGGATGGCGCGACGCGAGACGACGATGTTGCCGCGCGGACGGTCCATTTTCAGGATGGCGAAGGGTTGTTCCTTGCCCATCAGCGGGCCGACGTCGCGCACCGGGCGGATGTCGACTTGGCTGCCGGGCAGGAAGGCCGAGGCGCCGCCCAGGTCGACGGTGAAGCCGCCCTTGACGCGACCGACGATGGCGCCGTTGACCGGCTGACCTTCGGCGAAGACGACTTCCAGACGGGTCCAGGCTTCTTCGCGACGAGCCTTGTCGCGGCTGATGACCGCTTCACCCAGGGCGTTCTCGACGCGTTCCAGGTAGACTTCGACGTTGTCGCCGACCTTCGGGATGACAGCGCCTTCGCCGATGCCGAATTCGCGAGCCGGGATACGACCTTCGGTCTTCAGACCGACGTCGATGATCAGGATGTCTTTTTCGATGCCGACGACGCGGCCGTGAACAACCTGGCCTTCGCCAAGGTCGCGACCCTGAAGGGTTTCGTCGAGCAGCGCAGCGAAATCGTCACGCGAGGGGTTATGGGTGTCGGTCATATAGCTCTGGGGTTATGGCGCGCGACCAGGTGGTCCCGCACGGGTGGATAGACAGGGAAAGGGAAAGTCAGGTCGTCAGGACGCGAGGCCGGCGCAAGGGGCGCAAACAAATAAAGCCAGAGCGCCCGCGGAAGCCGAGGTCAGGAGCGTTGGATTTGTCCAGCGAGGTCTAAACCCCGGCCCGGACGCGCGCCGCCTCGACGAGACGGCGGGCCGCATCGAAGGCGGCTTCTATACCCAGATCGGTCGTGTCCAGCAAGACCGCGTCCTCGGCCTGAACCATGGGGGCGGAATCTCGGCCCGAATCCCGCTCGTCGCGGCGGCGGATGTCCTCCAGCATGTCGGCGAAGGCGATGTCCTGCCCACGCGCCGTCAGTTGACGCCAGCGGCGGTCGGCGCGGACTTCGGGGCTGGCCGTGACATAGAGCTTGGCGGCGGCGTCCGGGGCGATGACCGTGCCGATGTCGCGGCCGTCCAACACGGCCCCGCCGGACTGACGGGCGAAGTCCTGTTGCAGCTTCAGCAGGGCGGCGCGCACGCCGGGATGGCTGGCGACCCGGCTGGCCGCCTCCCCCGCGTCGCGCTCGGTCAGGCGAGCGTTGTCCGACAGGCCGACGATATCCAGTGACAAGGCTGCAGCCTCGGCCGCCTCGGCGTCGCCCAGGTCCTGACCCGCGTCCAGCACCGCCAGACCGACGGCGCGATACAGCAGGCCCGTATCCAGATGCGGCAGCCCGTAATGAGACGCCAAACGCGTAGCGATCGTCCCCTTGCCCGAGGCGGCGGGGCCGTCGACGGCGATGACCAGACCGGCGCTCACGCCGCGCCCTCCGACACCGAGGCGCCCAGGCCGTTCATCAGTGCGACGAAGCCGGGGAAGCTGGTGGCGATCATTTCCGGATCCAGTACCGAGACCGGCTGTTCGGCGGCCATGCCGAGGATCAGATGGCTCATGGCGATGCGGTGATCGTGGGCGGTGGCGACGGTCGCCCCGCCCTTCACTGCGCCCCCGGTGACGATGAAGCCCTCGGCCTCTTCTTCGACCGCGACGCCGCAGGCGGTCAGGCCGGCGACCATCAGGGCGATCCGGTCGCTTTCCTTGACCCGCATCTCGCCGATGCCGCGCATGACGGTGCGGCCCTCGGCATAGGCGGCGGTTGCGGCCAGGATCGGATATTCGTCGATCATCGAGGCGGCGCGGTCTTCCGGCACCACCACGCCCTTGAGCGCGGAATAACGGGCCGTGATGTCGCCGACATCCTCGCCCCCGCTCATACGGCGGTTAGAGATGGTCAGGTCGGCGCCCATGTCGATCCAGGCAGCAAACAGGCCGGTGCGCTGCGGGTTCAGCATGACGCCCTCGACCGTCACCTCAGAACCCGGAACGATCAGGGCCGCCGCCAGGGGGAAGGCCGCCGAGGACGGATCGCCCGGCACGGCCACGGCGGTTCCGGTCAGGCGTTGCCCGCCCTTCAGGCGAATGCAACAGCCCTCGCCTTCCTCGGTCACGTCCACCGTCGCCCCGAAGGCGCGCAGCATCCGCTCGGTGTGGTCGCGGCTCTTTTCCGGCTCGACCACGACGGTCTCGCCCGTCGCGTTCAGCCCAGCCAGCAGGATGGCCGACTTGATCTGAGCCGAGGCCACCGCCTGCACATACTCAATGCCGCTCAGACCGCCGCCACGCAGGGTCAGGGGCACGCGATCCTCGGCGCCGTTCCAGTCAAAGCGGGCGCCCATGTCGGCCAGCGGCCCGGTGACGCGCTTCATCGGTCGTTTGCGCAGCGAAGCGTCGCCGTCAAAGGTCGCGGTCAGGTCATAGCCGGCGGCGGCGCCCATCAGCAGCCGCACGCCGGTGCCGGCGTTGCCGCAATCGATGACCGAAGCCGGGCTGCGGAATCCGCCGCGCCCCGTCACCCGCCAGCGCCCGTCGCCCAGACGCTCGACGGTCGCGCCGAAGGCTTCGACCGCGCGGGCGGTGGCCAGGATGTCGTCGCCTTCCAGCAGACCCTCGATTTCGGTCACGCCTTCGGCCATGCCGCCGAGGATGAGCGAACGGTGCGACATCGACTTGTCGCCCGGCGCGCGGAGGACGCCTTTCAGGGCGGAAACGGGTCGCGCGGTAAGGGTCGAGGGGGCAGTCACCCGGCCAAAAACTCCGATTGTTCAGGAAACCCCGCGCTGGCGCGGATAAGAAGGCTTTTGACAGCGCCCCCCTTGGGTGGCAAGGGAGCCGACCGAATTCCGGAATTCAACTCCTGCCGAAGGTTTATCCCGTGGCCAATCCCGAACTGGGCCAAAAGCAGGTCTGCCCGAACTGCCAGGCCAAATTCTACGATCTGAACCGTCGCCCGGCGCACTGCCCCAAATGCGACGCCGAGTTCGATCCGCTTGAAGAAGCGATGCGCAACCGCCGCGTTCGCGGTCGCACCGGCCCCGGCTTCGCCGCCGACGAAGAGGCCGAGGATCAAGTCGCCGACAAGGCGAAGGACGCCGAAGACGAGGACGAGGAAGCTGAACCCTCGACCCCCGAAATCGACGAGGAAGGTCATGAGCCGATCCTGACCCCCGACGACGACGACGATGCTGAACCCAGCGCCGACGACGCCGGCATGGGCGCCTCGGACGGGGACGACGAAGACGCCCTGGCCGACGACGATGACGACTCGGTGCCCTTCATCGAAGACGAAGACGACGACTCGCTTGACGACGACATCGTCAAGCCGTCGCGCGACGACGACTGATACCAAGGGTCGGAAAAGTAAGCGGAAAAAAAGTTGTCAGAGCGGCTTGATCTCTCAAAAGGCCTGACATAGTTTCCGCCCCTCGCTGGGGACCACAATATCCCCGGCGAGGCCGACCGAAAGGTTCGGGGCTTTAGCTCAGTTGGTAGAGCGCTTGCATGGCATGCAAGAGGTCAGCGGTTCGACTCCGCTAAGCTCCACCATCGAAGGCCTCGCGGAACACCCGCGGGGCCTTCGTCCTATCTGCTCCGGTTCGCCGGGACGACGACATACCCAAGCCGCAAGGCGCGGGGCTTTAGCTCAGTTGGTAGAGCGCTTGCATGGCATGCAAGAGGTCAGCGGTTCGACTCCGCTAAGCTCCACCATCAAAGGCCTCGCGGAACCCCCGCGGGGCCTTTGTCCTGTCTGGCCGCTTCTTTCCGTCAGTCCTCGTCCATCGCCCGGAACATGGCCTCAGCCTCGTCGAAGCTGTCGTAGCTCAGTTGCTCGGGCGGGCGGACGATGACGAACCAGGACACGGCCCGCCCCGGCGCCAATGTGCGCGTCTGCTGCCAGAAGCTGCGATCCGGCCGGGTCTGAAGCAGGGTCCATTCCCCCTCGCCTTTCGGCGGTTCGGGCTGAGATCGCGCGTCCATGTCGTCCTTCGTCCTGCCTGAACCCGCACACGACAACAGCGACGCTTGAGAGTCAAAGGCGTTGAAACGCCCCTCGGCGGCGCCGGACTGCCAATTTGTTCAGGCAAGGCGTATGGAACCCTCCATATCACCCATTCAGAGGCCTTATTCGCCCGTGAGCTCTTCGCTGACCGCATCCTCCGCCGAGGACCAAACCAAGACCCGCGCCATCGTCCCCGTGTCGATGCAGGGCTATGACGCCGACTTCCAGGCCTTCGCCGACGCGCTGGGCGCCTCGTTCGCTCGCTACGGCTTCGCCGTGATCGCCGACCACGGCCTGGACCAGCCGACGATCGACGCCGCCATCGCCGACGCCAAGGCCTTCTTCGCCCTGCCGGAAGACGTGAAGCGCCAGTACCACCAGGCCGGCACCGGCGGCGCCCGCGGCCTGACCCCCTTCGGCGTCGAAACCGCCAAGGGCGCGACCGTTCAGGATCTCAAGGAGTTCTGGCACGTCGGCCGCGAACTGCCGGCCGACCACCCCTATCGCAAATACATGCGCGACAACGTCTGGCCGACCGAGATCGAGGGCTTCAAGCCGCATCTCTATGGGATGTTCGAGGCCCTGGATCAGCTGGGCCGCAAGATCCTCAAGGCCATCGCCCGCTACATGAAGCTGGGCGACGACTATTTCGAGGACAAGGTCGAACTGGGCAACAGCGTCCTGCGCATGCTGCACTATCCGCCGGTCCCCGCCGACGCGCCGGGCGTGCGCGCGGGCGCCCATGAGGACATCAACGTCATCACCCTGCTGCTGGGCGCCGAAGAGGCCGGTCTGCAGCTGAAAGACGCCGACGGCGAGTGGCTGGACATCGCCCCGCCCGCCGGCGCCCTGGTGGTCAACATCGGCGACATGCTGCAACGCCTGACCAACCACGTCCTGCCGTCGACGACGCACCGCGTGGTCAACCCGGCCCCCGAGCGCCGCGGCTTCGCCCGCTATTCGACGCCCTTCTTCCTGCACTTTAACCCGGACTTCCCGATCGAGACCCTGCCGTCGACGATCACCCCGGAAAACCCGGACCGCTACGCCGGCAAGACCATCCTGGCCGAGGACTTCCTGATGGAACGCCTCAAGGAGATCCGCCTGATCTGACGGATCGGCGTAGTTCAGAACGAAGAAAGGGCCGGCGTTTCCGCCGGCCCTTTTTGTTTGCCGATCCCGTCGGCGTCAGCGCGCGATGCGCAACCGGGTGATGTCCCGCCCGATGGCCTTGAAGGCGTCCTTCAGGTCGGCGCCGCTGTTGGCGTTGTAGAAGTGGGTGGTCTTGTTGGTGGCGCAGGTCTCCAGCACCTCGATCGCCGTATCGACGCCCGCCCCGCCCCTGCTCGGATTGGAGCCGAGATTGAACCCCACAGTATAGACGATAACGTTCTGGTCCCGCATGGCGTTGCACAGCGAAACCGACTGCGAGAAGGCGTTACCATTGGTGGCGTTGCAGCTGATGTGGGTGTCGGCGCCGCCGCTGCCGTTACCGGCGTCACGCGCGATCGCATCCTTACAGAAAGGGGTATTGAACTCCCCGTCCGTCATCAGGATGACGACCTTCAGCGTCTTCTGCGGATTATAGGCCGCCGGCGCGCTGGCTCCGGTCCACAGAGACGAGAAGTTCGGAGACACTAGATACCAACCCCAGGCTAAGCCGATCTGACCCGCCGTCGAGCCGCCGGCAGCCAGCGCGTTGATCTTGGCCTTCAGGTCGGTTCGACTACTGGACAGGGGGATCACGCCGGCAGTCGGACAGGGATTGCCGTTCGACGTGGACGGATCGGTATAGCTGCGACCGACGCGCGCGCCGAGGGTCGGCGCCGCATCCGTATAGGCCTGCGCGCCCGTGCGTTCACTGGCGCAGTCGCTAACCGGATAGGTTGTCACGCCGCCGGATGCATTATCGAAGCGATACCACTGACAGCCCTGTTGAGCGCACCAAGCCCGACCGGCGCTAGTGTAGGCGCCGTAGCTGGCGGCCGACCCCCCCGTCGAGAAGCTGTTGGCGGTCACATTGCCCACCACCCAACTCTTCTTGTTCAGTTCGGTCATACCCTTCATTTCGTCGATCCAGACTGCCTGGCCGTTCAAGAGCCCGTGCCCGCTGGCGGTGACCACCACCGAGCAGTCCGACACCAGGCATTTCTGGATCGTGCCGTTCGACGAATAGCTGCTGTAGCCGGAGCTACTGACGGCGGTGCTTTGGCCCGGAATCCGCACCTGGAAGGTGTTGGTCTGAGAGTCCATGACCTCAAGCGCCCGGTCGTTCATCTGGGTCATGCCCTTGATGCCGCTGATCCAGACGTAGTCGCCGTTGGCGAAACCGTGGCCGTTGGAGGTAAAGACCGCCGGATTGGCTTTAGTGATGCCGCCTACGGTCTTGGCGACGCCCGTCTTCCATTGCGCGTTGGTGATCGAAACTGGCGCCGGAATGCTGCCCCGCGCGGCGTCGGCGTAGCCGCCCAGGTTTACCCCCACGGCGTAGGGCGCCAGGGCGACCTTCGAATAGAAGGGCGCCTGCTGATCCTGGACGACGATGTCGATCAGTTCGTTGGCCGCGGCCTTCAGATCCTTCAGCGGCTGCCCGCTCATCGACCCGGTGATGTCCAGCGCCATGGCCACCTCGACGTCGCGCGAGGCGCGCAGGACTTCGGAGTGGCTGCCGACCGGCAGGTAGTCGTCCATGAGCTTGCCGTAGGGCGGCAGGACGATGTTGGCGACGATGACCTTCACGTTGACGCGGGCGTCGGCGAGGATGCTGTTGCCCTGCAGCGTGAAGCTGGCCGTGTCCGTCGACCCCGTCTTGAAATAGGCCGGCATGTTGGCCTTCAGCGCGTCCAGCCCGATGCGGTTGAGGTTGACGTCGTCGGTGTATTTGGATCGCGCGGCGGCCAGGGCGGCGGCGTCCAGCGCATCCTGAAGATTGGCCTTCACCTTGGAGGCCTGGTGAATGTCGATGGCCCCCAGGGTGACCATGACCAGCATAGGCAGCACCAGGGCGAACATCATCGCCACATTGCCGCGCGTGCCCGCGACGAACCGCGCCGCGAAGGCTCGCGCGGCGCGCGTCAGCCGGTTCAATCCGCTCATCGCTCCGTTCGTCACCGTCTCGACCCCGCCTGCCATCGTCAGCGGACGCAGGTCCGCATTCCGCCGAACTGTGGCGTGGTTCGGTTAAGGGATGGCCCTATGGCGACGGTTAACGTCGGGTTTCAGCGGTCGACGCAGGCGTCCAACCCCGCCTCGCGCACCGTGCCCATGGCCGCCTGGACGCGACCGGCGCGGCCGCGGATATAGGGACCGGGATCGGCGGCCTGATAGCGGCGCGGACTGGGCAGGATGGCGGCCAGACGCGCCGCCTCGCGCGCCGTCAAATTCTCGGCGCTCTTGTTGAACCAGTGGCGGGAAGCGGCCTCCGCGCCATAGACGCCCGGCGCCCATTCGATGACGTTCAGATAGACCTCCATGATCCGGCGCTTGCCCCAGGCGGCTTCGATCATGACGGTGTAGCCGGCCTCCAGACCTTTCCTCACCCAGTCGCGGCCGGGCCAGAGGAAGACGTTCTTGGCGGTCTGCTGGCTGATGGTCGAACCGCCGCGCACGCGCGACGAGCCGCGCTGCTCGGCCCGCTCATTGGCCTTCAGCGCCTTCTGGATGGCCTCGACGTCAAAGCCGTGATGCTGACAGAAACGCGCGTCCTCGGCGGCGATCACCGCCTCGACCAGACGCGGCGAGATGTGGTCCAGCGATCGCCAGCGGTAGTCCATGCCGTGACCCGCGACCGCCTGTTTGACCATCAGGATGGTGAACAGCGGCGGCACAAAACGGTGCAGCGCCACCCCGCCGACGGGGATCAGGGCCAGGATCAGCAGCAGGGTCAGCAGCGGGCGCCGCCTACGGGTCTTCGCACGGGTCATGCCGCCATCCTGCCCGAGGAAGGTTGAGAAATCACGGCCACGCTTAACCCACGTTCGTCATTCTCGGGCCTGTCCCGAGAATCCAGAGACTCGACGGCGCCGATGATACGCCGCGGTTCGATCATCCGATGTCGAGTCTCTGGATCCCCGGCACAAGGCCGAGGATGACGCCCGAAGGGAGGGTGAAGACGATGGCGGCGAGATGGCGGATCAGAGCGAGACGACGCCGGCCTGACCTTCTTCGTCGGCCCAGGCGATGCGGGCCGCGCCTGAACTCATGGCCAGGGCGACGATGGGCGCGCCCTTTTCTCCCTTGATGAAGGCCAGCCCCTGCCCCGCCGGATCGGCCCACCAGATGCGGCCGTCGTCCAGCCCTGCGGCCAGTCGCCCATGCTGTTCGGCGGCGGCGACCAGGGAAATCAGGGTCGTTTCGTCAAAGCCGATCTCGGTCGCCTCGCGCCCCATCGGGCCATTGGCGCCGATGAAGGGCCACAGCACCACGCCTTGCGCGCCCGAGGTGGCCAGCAGTTGACCTTTGGCCATGAAGGCGAAGCTCTTCACCTTGGTCGGATAGCCGCCCATCCGCATGTTCTTCTGATCCTTCAACCGCCAGCCGTGCAGTTGCGCGTCCTGCATCGAGGTGACGACGAAGGCGCCGTCGGGCGAGAAACCCACCGCCAGGTGCGACCCGGCCCATTTCAGCAGAACCGGCTGCTGCTGCTCGATGCGCGCATACCACAGCGCCGCCCCGCCATAGGTCGAGGTCGCCACTCGCCGTCCCTTGGGGTCGAAGGCCACGCCCGAGACGGTGCGCTCGTGCTGGAAGTCGCGACGGAAGACGGCGTCCTTGCTGTCGATCACCGACAGGGTGCGGCCCGCCGAGAAAGCAATCAGGCCGCTCTCGGCCGAGGCGGCGATGGAGTCGATCCACTGGCCCTTGGCCGTGGCCAGCAGGACCGCCTCGCCTTCGCGGCTCCACACCACCTTGCCGTCGTCGCCGCCGGTGACGACGCCCTCGCCCGAGGGGTGGACGGCGGCGCACAGGATGGCCCCGTCATGGACCTCGCTGCGGGCGCCGTTCTCGAAGCGCACCGAGCCGTCACCCAGGGCGAAAATCGCGCCCGTCTTGTCGAACAGGGCGGCGGTGACCTGGGCGTCGAAGGAGAAGGTCGTCATGGCGGCTCGCGGCGTGGAGAAGAGTCGGAAGCCACGCTCATAGCGCCGTCAAATCCCGATGTCCCGCCCGCAGACGGTCTCCGCTGCGGCGACTAGAAGGTGACCGACGCCTTCAACCCCGCCACCGTCACGTCCTTGCGGCCGTCCACGCCGCCGGGATCATGATAATACTGGATGTTCGGCCGCAGGACGAGCCAGGGGCTGGGATGCAGGCTGTAGTAGAGTTCGGCGGCGTATTCGGAATGCTGGACCGGCGGGCCTGCCGGGTCCAGACGCTGCCCCTCGGCGACGCGGTCATTGATGTGGCTGCGGCCGACGCCGAAGCCGATGGCGTCCTCGGGATGACTGGCGAACGGCCCCTTGTAGAACAGTCCGCCGGCCAGATGCTGCTCGACGGTCGAGGTTTGCGCATCGGCCTGGACCAGATTCAGGAACAGGATCAGGCCGCGGTAGGGCGTGCCGTCGCTGGCGCTGCCCGTCACCTGTTGCTGAAGCAGGACATAGCCGCCGTAGCGTCCGTCCCGACGCAAGGGGGCGTCGCCGGTCAGCACGCGGGGCTGACGGTTGACGTCCAGCAGCACGTCGTCGCCGTCCACGCTGCTGTACCAGGCCCCGACCCGGTAGTTTCCCGGCAGACCTTCGGCGCCCAGTTTCGGCGTCCAGCCGACCTCGACCGGGACCACGACGCCCGTAGCGCCCTTGAAATAGCCAATGGTGAAGGCGTTCTTCAGGTCTTTCGGATTGACCTGATAAACTCCGACCTGGGCATAACGGTCGCCGTCCTTGACGCGAAGCCGCGCGGCCCACTGGCTGATCGGCCAGTTGAACCAATAGGACCCCGCCACCCTGCCCGGGATCGAACCGCAGAAACTCAGGTTCTGGAAGTAGCAGGAGAAGCCGCCGAAATCGTCGCTTTCGGGGATACGCCCGACCTTGAGCGCGGCGCGCCCGCCGGCGAACTCCTGTTCGTACCAGAACTGGGTCAGCCGCCAGGTCTCGCCCCGGCCGAAGATCTCCTGCGGCTGCAAGATCACGCCCAGGTCCGCCCGGGTGACCAGGTTGTCGCCGTAGCGATAGACCGCCGTCGCCTGGAAGGACCCGCCCTTGAGGCCGAACAGCTTTTCCATGTCGAGGCGTGCGCCGACGTCGAACTGGCCCGCCTCGGCGAAGGTGCGGCGGGTTCCGCCCGACAGATTGGCCGCGGATTCCGAAGACAGGCGGGCGTTGATCCGAACGCCCCGATCAAGCCATCGCGACCGCAGGCCGCCCCAGTCGCCGGTCAGTTCGGTCCGGGGGGCGCTTGGCGGCGGCGCGCTCTGGGTGTCGGCCTGCTCAAGCGGCTTATCCTGGCCCGCCGCCAAGGCGGTGGCGGGCGCGGCCATCAGCCACGCCACGACGACAAACCCTGCCCGCGCCATTGTGCGACCTCCAGCCGTCACCCTTGCCATGACACAAGACGCGGACCGGCTATCGGGTTGCATGGAGCGCGGGTTCAGAGCGCGGCCGAGGCAGGGGGAAAGCCGCGCCGTCAGCCCTTGTGTGCGCGCTGGCGAAGGTAGCGAAGAAACGTTCGGGACGTCTCATAACGCCCCGCCGGGCGCTGTCGCCTGTGAAGACCTGGCCCTATAGAGGCGCCCATGACCCTGCTGCTCATTCCCGGCTTCATGGCCGACGCCACCCTGTGGGACGCCATGACCGACGACCTGGCCCCGTTCGGGCCGCTGGTCGCTGTCGACCTGAGCCGGGGCGAGGACATCGAGACCATGGCCGCCGCCATCCTGGGCGACGCGCCTGACACCTTCGTCGCGGTCGGCTTTTCAATGGGCGGCTACGTGGCGCGCGAACTGGCGCGGATCGCGCCGGAGCGGGTGACAGCCCTGATCCTGATCGCCACCTCGGCGCGCGGTGACACCGAGGATCTGATCCGCCAGCGCCGCTCGGCCCTGAAGGCCGCGCCCAAGGCGTTCAAGGGCCTGAGCCGCCCGGCCATCGTCTCGTCGCTCCATCCCGATCTGGCCGGGGACGAAGCGATGATCGCGCGGGTGCGCGACATGGGCCTGCGGCTGGGCGGCGAGGTCTTCCATCGCCAGTCGGCCCTGGCGCGGGCGGGTGATCTGGACCGGCTGAACGAGATCCGCCAGCCGACCCTGATCGTCGTCGCCGACGCCGACCGCCTGCGCGGCCCGGATGAGGCCGAGGAACTGCATCAAGGGATTGCGGGCTCGACGTTGGTTCACGTCGCGGAAAGCGGCCACATGATCCCGCTGGAACAGCCGGAGGCGCTGGCGAAGGTGATGGCGGATTGGCTGGCTGGGTTGCCCGCGCTCTAGCCGCCTCCCCCGCCCCTTGATGCCGTCATCCCCGCGAAAGCGGAGACCCAGGCGGTAAGAGCGGGCTGACGTTGCGCCTCTGAAATGCGAACCGGCGCATAGGCGCCTGACGTCTGGATCCCCGCTTTCGCGGGGATGACGGCGGAGGGGGAGCAGCGCGGGTCAGTTCGGCTTATGCGTCTCGACCCAGCGTTGCGTCATCAGCGCGCCGGATGCGTAGGCTTCCTGCAGTTCCACGCTCCAGTAGTTGAGCATGTCCAGCGGGATGGCCGCGCCCGAGACGGCGCAGACCACATGGTCCCCGCCCTTGATGATCTCGAACTCGGGCGTGCCGTAGATGACCTTGGCCTCGACGCGGGCTCTGGGCGGCGGGTTCATGCCGCGCAGGCCTCGAACCCGGCCTTGAGCGCGGCCTCGTCCAGATCGCGGCCGATGAAGACGGCGCGGCTCCAGCGGCGTTCCTTGTCGCCCCAGGGCTTCTGCAGGTCGCCTTCTAAGATCATGTGCACGGCCTGGAAGACCAGGCGGCGGTCCTCGCCGTCCACGTCGATGATGCCCTTGGCGCGCAGGATGTTCTGGCCCTGCTCGCCCAGCAGCTTGTCCAGCCAGGCGGTGAACTTCGCCCCGTTCAGCGGCCGGTCCAGCGTCAGGGAGATGCCCTTGATGTCGTCCTCGTGGGCGTGGCCGCGCGGCCCATGGTCGTGGTGATCGTGGTCGTGGCCGCAGTGCTCGTCATGCACGTGGTCATGGTCGTGGTCCCCGGCATGGTCATGCCCGTGGCCGCAGTCGGCGTCGTGGACATGGCCCTCGGCGCCGTGGGGCGGGTTCACGAAGTCGGGACGGACCTCGACGATGCGCTCCAGATCAAAGCCGTGCAGACCCAGGATCTGATCCAGCGGCACATTGGCGCGCTCGGCGCGGATGATCGGGGCCAGCGGGTTCAGGGCGCGCAGACGGCGCTCGACCGCGGCCAGCTCGTCCTCGGAGGCCAGGTCGACCTTGTTCAGGATGATGCGGTCGGCGAAGGCCACCTGCTCGCGCGCTTCCTTGCTGTCGTCCAGACGCGCCATGACGTGCTTGGCGTCGACCAGGGCGGTCACGCTGTCCAGCTGGGTCTTGGCCTTAACCTCTTCATCGACGAAGAAGGTCTGCGCCACCGGGCCGGGGTCGGCCAGACCCGTGGTCTCGACGATGATGGCGTCGAAGGCGGGCTTGCCCGGACGCTGGCGCTTCATCAGGCCCGAGACGACGCGGATCAGGTCGCCGCGCACCGTGCAGCAGACGCAGCCGTTGTTCATCTCGAACACGTCCTCGTCGGCGCCGACCACCAGGTCGTTGTCGATGCCGATCTCGCCGAACTCATTGACGATGACGGCGTAACGCTTGCCGTGATCCTCGGTGAGGATGCGGTTCAACAGGGTGGTCTTGCCGGCGCCGAGGTAGCCGGTGAGGACGGTGACGGGAGTCTTCTGGGTCATGGGCGGCTAGATGGAGCGTCCTGCTTGGAAAGGGAAGAGCCGCGTTCAGCGCAATCTTCTACGAAATGCCGCTCAGGCCACCGTCAACGCATAGGCCGCAGCAAACAAGCCGGCCATGCAAAGCCAGCCCGCCAGCCACCCCGCGAGGAACCTGCCGAAGGAGCGCCCCAGCCCCTCGCTCCTTCGGCAAGCGCCCAAGAAGCGCATCATATGAACGACGCAATAAGCCCATGACGCAATGAACCCGATGCCGCAGACGATTACCGCTAGCATCAGCAGATTGGCGACGGGAGATGCGCTCATATTCATGGCGCCTAACAGGTCGGGCAGTCCGGCAGGGCGCCGCTTTCCAGCTGGAAGGTGGTGTGGCTGATGCCGAAGCGACTGCGGGCCACCGCCTGCGCTTCTCCCAGCAGGGCGTCAGCGTCGGGCCGGTCGTGGACCAGATGCGCCGTCAGGGCCGTGTCCGTGGTCGACAGGCCCCAGATGTGCAGGTCATGCACCGCGCTGACGCCCGGCAGAGCCAGGAAGGCGTCGCGAACCTCGTCCACCTCGACCCCGTTCGGGGCGGCGTCCAGCGCCAGATTGACCGAGTCCTTCAGGAGGCCCCAGGTCCCCAGCAGGATGACGATGACGATGCCCAGGCTGACCAGGGCGTCGATCACGGCCCAGCCGGTCAGCAGGATGACCGCTCCTGCGATGACCACGCCCAGCGACACCGCCGCGTCCGCCATCATGTGCAGATAGGCGCCGCGCACGTTCAGGTCCTTGTGCTGGTCCTTCATGAACAGCAGGGCGGTGCCCAGGTTGATGACGAAGCCTATGCCCGCTACCGCCATGATGACGCCGGACGCCACCGGCGCCGGCTCGGCCAGCCGCCGCACGGCCTCGAAGGCGATGGCCCCGCAGGCGAAGATCAGCAGCAGGGCGTTGCCCAGCGCCGCCAGCACCGTCGCCTTGCCATAGCCGTAGGTCCGCTTCGGTCCCGCCGCGCGCCTAGCCAGCCAAGCCGCCCCCCCGGCCATGGCCAGCCCCAGGACGTCGGACAGGTTGTGGCCCGCATCGGCCATCAGGGCCGCCGAATCGGCCCAGATTCCGGCCCCGAACTCGACGACCACGAAGGCCAGATTGACGATCAGGCCGAGGGCGTAGCGCCAGTCGCCGGTATCCACCGGCCCGTGATGATGGCCGCCAAGCCCGTGCGAATGGGAATGGCCGTGATCATGGTCATGAGAATGGTCGTGGCCGTGACTGTGGTCGTCGTGATCGTGGGCGTGCGCGTCGTGAGCCATGACGCGGACCCTAGTGCTGGTGCGTCAGGACGAGAAGCCCGATCACGATCAGGGCCACGCCCAGAATGGCGCCTTCATAGCGCGCCCAGCGCTCCAGCCGCAGAATGGAATAGCCCGCGCTGGCCAGAGCCGACAGCAGGGTCATGCCCAGAACCGTGCCGAGCGCGAAACTGACGGTCAGCAGCCCCAGCGCCACCATCCCCTCCGTCGCCGACGACAGATAGATGGGCAGCAGCACCTCGCCCGGCGTCACCGCCATCATCAGCACCAGGCCCCAGAAGGCGGCGCGGTTCGACACCGCCGGCTCAGGCGCCTCCGCTTCCGGCCCCGTCGCGGTGAGCGGCTTCTGCAGCGAGGCCCGCGCCAGATAGAAGGCGCCGAACAGGAAGAGCAACGCCGCCGACAGATGGGGCAGCAGCCCGCCGATCCAGGCGTTCAACGCCAGACCGGCCGCCACGATCAACGACCCCACGATGGCGGTCGAGGCGATATGGGCCAGCCCCGCCGTCACGGCCACCGTCATCACGCGGGCGATGCTCCACCGCTGCGCCCGCCCCACCAGTACGAAAGGCAGCCAGTGGGTCGGCAGGGCCGCATGCAGAAAGGCCGCGACGAATCCTCCGCCCAGAAGCGAAATCAGAACCGGCTGCTGGAGATCGGGCGGCGACATTCCGGGGTTTCTATCCTGTTACTTTGTAACGGTCGAGAGGTCTGGCGAGGGAATCCGCCACGCTTACGCGGGCGTTCTTCTATTGCGGACAGCCGACAAATCAGGCCACATCCAAACCGCGACGCCGACTGTGCACGGGTTTTGGCCCTGCCGACCGCCCTTTCGCGTTGACTCTGGCTCGCCCTTCCGTATATGTCGCCGCTCTTCGCCCGCAGGGTTTCCCAGCGGGCGCATTCTTTTTTGCGTTCACGCTGAGGCTTCCAAATGTACGCGGTGATCAAGACCGGCGGAAAGCAGTACCGGGTTCAACCGGGCGATGTGATTGTTGTCGAGAAGCTCGACGGCGACGCTGGCGCTGCCGTCAATTTCGGTGAAGTCCTCATGCTGGGCGGCGACAAGGGTGTTACGGTCGGCGCTCCGCTGATCGACGGTGCGGCAGTCGCCGCAACCCTGGTCGAGACCCGCAAGGGTGAGAAGATCAAGATCTTCAAAAAGACCCGTCGTCAGGGCTATCGCCGCACGAACGGCCATCGTCAGATGGAAACCGTCCTGCGCATCACCGGCATCGAAGGCGCCGGCGAGAAAGCCAAATGGGACGGCACGGTCGACCTGATGACCAAGGCTGAAATCAACGCTCGCGCCCGTGGCCTCGCCCCGCGCGTTGAAGTTGAAGCCGAGGCCGCCCCGGCCAAGAAGGCTCCCGCCAAGAAAGCCGCCAAGGCTGAAGGCGCCGAAGCCTAAGATATTCACCGGCGCTGTCGCAGCGCCTAGCAGGACGAAGGTCGCGCTCACGTAGCCCGCAAGGGCGATGGCGCACCAAGGAAGAGGAGCAGACCAATGGCTCACAAGAAATCCGGTGGTTCGTCGCGTAACGGTCGCGACTCCGAGTCGAAGCGCCTTGGCGTGAAGAAGTATGGCGGCGAGCGCGTGCTGGCCGGCAACATCCTCGTGCGTCAGCGCGGCACCACCTTCCACCCGGGCGACAACGTCGGCCTGGGCCGCGACCACACCCTGTTCGCCACGGCGACGGGTTCGGTGAAATTCACCACCAAACGTGGTGGCCGTTGTTACGTGTCGATTCTCGCGGCCAACGACGACGCTCAGGCTATGGCCGCCGAGTAACGCAAACTGGACCAAAATCCGGGATCGCGTTGCTCTTAGAAGCCGCGATCCGGACCAGGGAAAATATTCCGCGGGGAGTCTGGATCACCAGGCTCCCCGTTTGCGTTTCCCCGCCTCGCTGACCGCCCGAGCCCTGATGAACAAGGACGGCGGTCGCACCAGAGGGGCGTGACCCATGTGCATGATTGAAACTTCTCCCGTCGTCGAAACGCGGCGCCTCGTCCTGCGTGCGCCGGGCGCCCAGGACGTCAGCCGCATCGCGGCCCTGGCCAACGACCGTGACATCGCGCGCATGACCAAACGCATGCCCCACCCCTTCCATGTCCAGGACGCCGAGGAGTTCGTGCTGCACGTCGCCGCCCAGGACCCGAAGCGCGCCAATACCTTCATCATCGAGCACGAGGATTTGGGGCCTGTCGGCGTCATCGGCCTGTTCGAGGGCGAGGATAATGTGCCCGAGACCGGCTACTGGATCGGCCGCGACTTCTGGGGCCGGGGCTTCGCCACGGAGGCCCTGGAAGGAGCTCTGGTCTGGGCCTCGAAGCGGTGGAAGCGCCGCGCCCTTGTCGCCGGCCACTTCGCCGACAACCCCGCCTCGGGCCGGGTGCTGGAAAAGGCCGGCTTCCTCTACACGGGCGAGACCCGCCCGTCCTTCAGCCAGGCGCGCGGCGAGATCGCCGACACGCGGATGATGGTCTGGCTGGCCTGAGTCTGGCCTGAGCCCCGCCTGATCGCCGCCGTCCTCCCCGGGGCGGCGGTGCCCTGCCCTAATGCGGAAAGACCAGGGTGTAGAGCAGAGCCGCGCCCGACAGCCCCATGATCCCGAAGGTGAGCCAAACAAAGGTGCGCGACCACGGCCCGCCGCGCGAGCTCCCCATGATCGCCCCATTCCCGTTGATCCGCGCGATCACATACAACAGGGGCACGGCGGCGATCCCGTTGAACACCGCCGTATAGACCAGCGCCTTCATCGGATTGACGCCGATGAAGTTCAGTAACAGGCCGATCAGGGTCGCCACGGCGATAACGCCGTAAAAGCCGCGCGCGTCGCCCAGCTTGTTGGACAGCCCCTCCTTCCAGCCCAGGGCCTCGGACAGGGCGTAGGCCGCAGAGCCCGCCAGCACCGGAATCGCCAGCAGGCCCAGGCCGATCACCCCGACCGCGAACAGCACCTTGGCCGCCTGACCGGCGTCGGGGAAAGACTGAACCAGCGGCTCCAGCGCCTTGGCCGCATCGGCCGCCGTATGGATGTCCGTCACCCCGTTGCGGAACAGTACCGATGCCGTGGTCATGATGATGAACCACTGCACCAGTTCGGCCGCCACCATGCCCACCGTAGTGTCCAGCCGCATGTCCGACAGATAGCCCCGCGGCAGCACCGGCCGCCCGTTTTCGCCGACCGGGGTCTTGTGGTCCCACAGTTCCTCTACCTCCTGCGAGGCCTGCCAGAAGAACATATAGGGCGAGATCGAGGTGCCGAAGACGCCGGTGATGATAAACAGGAAGGAGGCCGTGAACTCGATGTGCGGCACGACCGTCGCATAGAGGATCTCCTGCCAGGGCTGGTCGATGATCAGGGCCGTGGCCGGATAGGCCAGCAGGGCCAGCGCCAGCCATTTCAGGAATTTGGCGTAGATGCGATAGCTGACGAACACCTCGAGCAGCAGGACCACGGTCGCCGTCAGCAGGGCCAGGGCCCAGATGGGCGCATGGACGACCAGGGCCGCCGACTCGGCCACGGCGCCGATGTCGGCGCCGATGTTGATGGTGTTGGCCGCCACCACCAGCAGCACGACGCCGACCAGCACCGTGCGCGAATAGTGCTGCTTAATGACCCCGGCCAGCCCCTGCCCTGTCACCGCGCCGATCCGGGCGCAGGCTTCCTGCACCGCCAGCAGCAGAGGGATCTGATAAAGGGCGGTCCACAGTTGGCCGTAGCCGAACTGCGCCCCGGTCTGGGAATAGGTGGCGATGCCGGAGGGGTCGTCGTCGGCGGCGCCGGTGATCAGGCCCGGCCCCAGGACCTTGAAGATCCGCAACAGATCGCGCTTGCGCGGCGCGGCGTCGTCCGGCTCGCCTGCAGGCTTCGGCTCAGGTTGCGGGAGCGGCGGCGTTTCGGACAATCATCACCTGCGAGGACCTGACTTCAACAACGCCAGCCTAGGCTCAACGCTCCAGATGGAAAGAAGGCCGATACAGCCCCCGCAGGAACGCATCCCACGAGATCGACGATACGCGGACGATGGTCCGCCCGGCCGCATAGGGCGCGGAATTTCCGGGACTTTCGGACAGCTGAGCAGATTTTCCTGAAATCGGAAAAAAGCCTGTTGACCGCCTCCGGGGTCCCCCCTATTAGTCCGGCCCTCGGCGGGGCGACCCACCGGGCCCAGGTGGCGGAATTGGTAGACGCGCTGGCTTCAGGTGCCAGTGGCTTAACGGCCGTGGAGGTTCGAGTCCTCTCCTGGGCACCACATTCTCAAGCGGCGTCGTATCCCACGGATACGGCGCCGTTTGTCATTTCAGCCCTGCTTTCCTCATCTACAACGGCGAAGGTTGGCGCTGCGTCCTAGCGATAGCGCGCGGTTCGTCTATGTTGTCGTCCTGATCGACCACCCGAGTTTTCTGCCCATGACTGTTTACCTGCACGAAGGCGACCTGCCCGATGGCCTGGACCTGGGACCGGAGGTCGCGATCGATTCCGAGACCATGGGCCTGCGCTTCCGCCGCGACCCCTTGTGCGTAGTGCAGCTGTCGTCGGGCGACGGCGACGCTCATGTCGTGCGGCTGAACCGCCCAGCCTATGACTGCCCCAACCTGAAGCGGCTGCTGGCCGACCCGAAGGTGCTCAAGATCTTCCACTTCGGCCGGTTCGACATCGGCATGTTTGACCTGCACCTCGGCGTCGAGACGCGTCCGGTCTATTGCACCAAGATCGCCTCCAAGCTGGCCCGCACCTACACCGACCGTCACGGCCTCAAGGACGTGGCCAAGGAACTGGCCGGCGTGGACATGTCCAAGGCCCAGCAGAGCTCGGACTGGGGTTCGCCCGTCCTGTCGCAGGCCCAACTGGACTACGCGGCTTCGGACGTCCTCTACCTGCACGCCATCAAGGCCAAGCTCGATGTCATGCTGGAGCGCGAAGGCCGCGCCGAGCTGGCCCGCGCCTGCTTCGACTTTCTGCCCACCCGTTCGCGTCTCGACCTGGCCGGTTGGGACGAGACCGACATCTTCGCGCACGCCTGAGGAGCACCATGAGCGACCTCGACGCCCAGGAAGCGCGCAAGCGCGCCGACGAGGCCCGGGTCGCCCAGGCGGGCGAGCGCTGGCGCGCGCGCTCCAAGCGGGTGAAGCTGTATCGCCGCGTCCTGCCCATCCTAATCCTGACGCTGGCGGGCGGGGCCCTGACCTGGACCGTGTTCCGCACCGTCATGTCGGGGGTCGAGCGCAAGGCCAGCGAGACGCGCGAGATCCGCCTCGACAACCCCATGTTCCACGGCCAGGACGCCCAGGGCCGCTCCTTCGTCATCGGGGCCCAGGGCGCGATCCGCGATCCGGCCACCGGCTATTTCCGCCTTGTCGGCCCCCTGCTCCGCCTGAACCTCGGCGGCCGCAAGGTGACGGAACTGACGGCTGACGGCGGCACCTATATCGAGACCAGCCGCAAGGTCGTGATCGGGCCGAACGTGAAAATTTCGGACGGCGGCTCCGGCTTCGTCCTGACCACGCCGGAAGCCGTGGTCGACACCAATACGGGCGTGGTGACGGGCGACAAGGGCGTCCAGGGGCGCGGGCCTCTTGGAACCATCGATGCTTCGTCCTATGCGATCTATGATCAGGGCCAACGGGTCGTCTTCAGCGGCCAGGGCGAAAACAAGATGCGGGGCACCATCAACCCCGCGGGATCCGGCAGGTGACCATGTCCAAGTCGAACACCATGATCGCAGGCGCCGCCCTGCTGCTGGCCCTGACGGTCCCCGCGACTTCGGGCGCGCAGAGCACCTCTCCGATCGGAGCTGACGCCTCGAAGCAGCCGGTCCAGTACGGCGCCGACGGCGGCGAATACACGCCCAACGGCTTTTCCCTGCGCGGCCGGGCCGAACTGACGCAAGGCGGCAACCGCCTGCGCGCCGACGCCATCCACGGCGTCACGGCCAACGGCGACCTGAGCCGGGTCGAGGCGACCGGCAACGTCTATTTCGTCACCCCGGACCAGAGCATGCGCGGCGACCGCGCCGTCTATACGCTGGGCAACGCCGAGGTGGTGGTGACGGGCGACGTCATCCTGACCCAGGGCAAGAACGTCCTGAGCGGCAGCCGGCTCGTCTACAACGTCCGCACCGAGACGGCCCGCATGGAAGGCGGCGCCGGCCGCGTCCAGGGCGTCTTCTACCCGCAAGGGAACTGACCCCGCTTGGCGCGCAAGGAACTCTCCGCCCTCAACCTCGACCAGGCGGCCGCCGACGAAGCGCCGGCCCCCGAAGCCGCGGCCGGGGCCGCGCGCCACACGGGCCTGCGCGTCGAACACATCGCCCGCAGCTTCGGCCAGCGCCAGGTGGTCAAGGACGTCTCCCTGACCGTCCAGCGCGGCGAGGTCTGCGGCCTTCTGGGGCCCAACGGCGCCGGCAAGACCACCTGCTTCTACATGATCACCGGCCTGATCCCGGCCGACAGCGGTTCGATCTGGCTGGACGGCGAAGAGATTACCCAGCAGCCCATGTATCAGCGCGCCCGGATGGGTCTGGGCTATCTGGCGCAGGAAGCCTCCATCTTCCGCGGCATGACGGTCGAGCAGAACATCAAGGCCGTGGTCGAACTGCGCGAGAAGACCGCCGCCGGCGTCCGCGACGAGACGACCCGCCTGCTGGAAGAACTGCGCATCGACCATTTGCGCCACGCTCCGGCCACCGGCCTGTCGGGCGGCGAGCGTCGCCGCGTCGAGATCGCCCGCGCCCTGGCCGGCCGGCCCAGCTTCATGCTGCTGGACGAACCCTTCGCCGGCATCGACCCCCTGGCCATCGCCGACATCCGCCACGTGATCCGCTACCTGTCCAGCCAGGGCATCGGCGTGCTGATCACCGACCACAACGTGCGCGAGACCCTGGACATCATCGACCGCGTCTCGATCATCTCGGCCGGTTCGGTCCTGTTCGAAGGCACCGCCCACGAGGCCGTCAGCGATCCCGAAGTGCGCCGCGTCTATCTCGGCGAAATGTACGCCTGACGCCGAGACCTGCTGCCCGCCACGCCGAAGCCGTCACAATCCGTCTGCGCAAACCCTTGCCCCGCAAGGGATTGGCGTCCGCTCACGGCTCTATAGGTCGCAGGGCTGCGGGATCGACTAGGATCAGCGTCCTGGTCTTTGACATCGTCCTCCCGCCGCCTTCGCCCCCGTCACGCCGAAGCCACGCCGAAGCCGTCGCTCAGCCCCCGCCCCGCGCGACTCCCCATTGCACTCATTGCACCAATTGCACTGTTTTTTTCTGATGGCGCGGTGCAATGCGGCGCCCTCTCAGGCGATCCGCCGCCGACAGTCGGCTCGCCGTTCGCCAGACGTTAACGGCTATGCCGCACGATCCCAGCAAGAACCGGGCCAACGAGGCTGGTCGGAGGGATTGAAGCGCCGTGATCGGTCAGAGGCTGGAGGTCAGACAGGGTCAGGGGCTGGTCATCACGCCCCAGCTGCAGCAGGCGATCAAGCTGCTGCAGCTGTCGAATCTCGAGCTGGACGCCTTCGTCGAAGGCGAGCTGGAGCGGAATCCCCTGCTGCAACGCGACGAGGGCGAGGCGGGCGGCGAAGCCACCAGCGAACCTTCCGACGCCGCCGCCTCCTCAGACACTAGCGAACTGCAATTCACCGAACCCTCTGGCGAGGCCGAGCGCGCCATGGACGCCCGATCGGACGACCTCTACGACGACGCCTCGCCCGGCGACCGCGACGCCGACCGCAAGCGCGACGCGGGCGAGGTCGGCGAACAGCCCGGTCTGTCCGACTGGTCCCGCGCCGGCAGCGGCGGCGGCATGGACGGCGAAGGGATGGAGCGGCCGGACACCCGCGAAGCGACCCTGTGGGAGCATCTGCAGGCCCAGGCCTCGTCCGCCGGCTTCAGCGCCGCCGACCACGCCATCGCCCTGACCCTGATCGACGCCACCGACGAGGGCGGCTATCTGCGCGGCGAGTTGCAGGAGGTCGCCGACCGGCTGGGCGTCGATCTGGCGCGGATTGAAGCCGTTCTGGCCGTCTGCCACGGGTTCGAGCCGACTGGCGTCATGGCCCGTTCGGCCCCGGAATGCCTGAGGCTGCAGCTGATCGAGCGCAACCGCTTCGACCCGGCGATGGAAGCCCTGCTGGACAATCTGGAGCTTCTGGCCCGGCGCGACCTGCCAGCCCTGCGCAAGGTCTGCGGCGTCGACGCCGAGGACCTGAGCGACATGATCGCCGAACTGAAAGGACTGACGCCGCGCCCCGGCGCAGGCTTCGGCGGCGAACCGGCCCAGACTGTGGTGCCGGACGTCCATGTCCGTCCCGATCCGGCCGGCGGTTGGCGCGTCGAGCTGAACAGCGAGACCCTGCCCCGCATCCTGATGGACAAGCGCTATCACGGCGTGGTCGTCGCCGGCGCCCGGTCGGACACTGAAAAGGCCTTCGTCGCCGACTGCGCCGCCCAGGCCAGTTGGCTGGTAAAGTCGCTGGACCAGCGCGCCAAGACCATCCTCAAGGTCGCCTCCGAGATCGTGCGCCAGCAGGACGCCTTCCTGGCCTTCGGCGTGGAGTTCCTCCGCCCCCTGAACCTGAAGACCGTCGCCGACGCCATCGGCATGCACGAATCGACGGTCAGCCGCGTCACCTCGAATAAATATGTCGCCACCCCGCGCGGCGTGTTCGAGCTGAAATTTTTCTTCACCGCCGCCATTCAGTCGTCGGACGGCGGCGCCCTTCACTCGGCCGAGGCGGTGCGTCACCGGATCAAGGCGATGATCGACAGCGAGGCCGTCGACGGCGAGGTGCTGAGCGACGACCGGATTGTCGAAATCCTCAACGAGACCGGCATCGACATCGCCCGTCGGACCGTCGCCAAATACCGGGAAGCCCTGCGAATTCCGTCCTCTGTCCAGCGCCGACGGATGCTGAAAGCCGGCTGATCACCCTGCGACGAAGCGTCACCACAAATCGGTGATCGGCGTTGACACCAAACGCAACCCGTCGCGTTCTATGCCTATGCAGATCCAAGTCAGCGGCAAGCAAGTGGATGTCGGCGAAGCGCTAAGCTCGCGCATCTCCCAGGAACTCGAAGAGGGAGTCGGCAAGTATTTCGCCCGTGGCGGCGAAAACGCCGAGGTCGTGGTGTCCAAGGACCGCCACGGCTTCCGCGTCGATTGCTGGGTCCGTCTGGCCTCGGGCCAGTCACTGGTGACCACGGGCTTCGGCGGCGACGCCCAGGCGGCCTTCTCTGACAGTCTCGACAAGCTGGAGAAGCGGGTCCGTCGCTACAAGCGCCGGCTGAAAGACCATCACATCGGTCCCAAGGGCCTGTCGCCCGAGAAGACCGAGAACGCCGCCCGCGAAGTCGCCTCCCTGACCATTTTCCGTAATCCGGACACGGTCGAGGACGAGGCCTTCGGCGACGCCGGAGCGCCCGACGAGCCGCCGCCCGTCGGCATGGTCATCGCGGAAACCGAAGCGGAAATCCGCACCATCACCGTGGGTCGGGCCGTGCTCGAACTGGATATGACCGGCTATCCCATGGTCATGTTCCGCAACGCCGCGCACGGCGGTCTGTCGGTGGTCTATCGCCGTCCTGACGGCAATGTGGGCTGGGTCGACCCGGAACGCACGCTGAACGCCGCGAAGATCGGCAACGGCTCACGAGGCTGAGACTTTCATGCGGAGGGCGAAGGCGCTAGAAGACGCCTCGCCCTTCCGCCAATGTCGGGTTCGAGTTTCGGGGTCATCATGGACATCGCAGATTTGCTGTCGTCGGACGGGATCGTCCTGCGCGGCGGCGCGTCATCCAAACGCCAAGCCTTGCACGCCGTCGCCGAAGCCGCCGCCGGCGCGCTGGGCCTCGACGAAGGCCGGGCGCTGGAAGCGCTGCTGGAGCGTGAGGCTTTGGGCTCGACCGGCCTGGGCGCCGGCGTCGCCGTGCCCCACGCACGCATCAAGGGACTGGACCGCGTCTGCGCCGTCTTCGTCCGCCTCGACACGCCCGTGGCCTACGAGTCGGTGGATGATCGTCCGGTGGATCTGCTGTTCGCCCTGTTCGCCCCGCTGAACGCCGGGGCCGAGCACCTGCGGGCGCTGGCCGCCGTGTCGCGCGCCATGCGTTCGCCGGAGCTGCGCGAGCAACTGCGCCAGGCGCGCACCATCGACGCCGTCCGCGCCCTGTTCGTCAAGGATGTGCCGGCCACCGCCGCCTGAGCCGACCCGGCCCGCGCTCAAGCGGGCCGAACAGCCGTTAGCGCACCGAAATCAATGCACCGACACGGGCGCCAGTTCGTGGGCCATGGCGGCGGCGAAGGCGGTGTCGCGATCCAGCATGACCGCTAGACGTTCGCCGTCGGCGCCGTGAACGGCGTAGAGAATCTGCTCGGGATCGATCTCGACGCCCGGAGCTTCGATATGGGCGTCCACCATCACGTCCGACGCGCGGATGGCGCGCACATAGACAAGGTCTGGGGCGCCCAGACCCGCAAAATCTTTATTGGTCATAATAGGCGTCATAAGACCGCCTCCTTACGCTTGACTAAACGCCCGGCGAGCCGAGCGGTTCGACGACGGGATCAGCCCGTCGTGATGGGAATCCGGCGAATGTTCCGATCCTGTTCGGGGCGGACCAGATCGACGTGCAGCAGGCCGTGCTCCAGCCGCGCCTCGGCGACCTCCAGCCCGTCAGCCAGGACGAAGCTGCGCACGAAGCCGCGCGCCGCGATGCCGCGATGCAGGAAGGCCTGCTCGCCCTTGCCCGCGTCGTCGCGCTTGCCCGCTATGGTCAGTTGGCGGCCTTCCAGGGTGATGGCCAACTCCTCAGGCGCAAACCCGGCCACGGCCAGGCTGATGCGCACGCCCGCTTCGCCGCGCTGCTCGACATTATAGGGGGGATAGCTTTCAGCCGCGGCCTTGGCCGCCCGGTCGATCAGGGCGCGGGTATGATCGAACCCCAGCAGGAAGGGGCTGTCGAACAGGATGGTGCGCGTCGTCATGGGGCCCTCGCAAACAAGCGACCCGACCGTCCGCGTTCCCCCTGAAAGGCAAGAACGCCCGGCCGTTCGCAACAAATGGTTATGCGCGACGATCCGGTCAACGGTGCGGCTAGGCGCCGCAACCGTTCACGTGACATACAGGTTGGAGCCTTCAGTGTAGCGGCTGGTTTTTCGCGGCCCGCCCGCTCCCTCTCGCTCCCCTCTCCCTCTCCAAAGGATTTTTCATGCGCGCCAAGCTCATCGTCACCGGCGTCAGCCTCGTCGCCCTGCTGGGCGCGACCGCCTGCACCACGACCGACCCCTACAGCTCGACGCCGAACCGCAACAACACCGCGACCGGCGCCATCGCCGGCGCCCTGGGCGGCGCCGTTCTGGGCTATCTGACCAACACCTCCAGCGGCGAACAGGGCCGCAAGAACGCCCTGATCGGCGCCGGCGTGGGGGCCCTGGCCGGGGCCGGGGTCGGCCAGTACATGGACCGCCAGCAGCGCGCGTTGGAAGCCGAGCTTTCGGGCACCGGCGTCGGCGTGGCGCGTCAGGGCGACAACCTGGTGCTGCGCATGCCGTCCGACGTGACCTTCGCCAGCAGCCAGTCGAACCTCGACAGCCGCTTCCTGCCGGTCCTCGACGACGTCGCCCGCGTACTGAAGGAATACGATCGCTCGATGGTCGACGTCGTCGGCCACACCGATTCCTCGGGTGGCGACGGCATCAACCAGCCGCTGTCGGAGCGCCGCGCCTCATCGGTCGCCTCCTATCTGATGGATCACGGCGTGATCCGCGAACGCCTCTATGTCGCCGGCAACAGCTCGCGCAACCCGATCGCCGACAACAGCACCGTCGAAGGCAAGGCCAAGAACCGCCGCGTCGAGATCCTGATCCGCCCGTTCACGGGCTGATCCCACGACCACGGCCGCTGAAACTCAAAGGGCGGCGCTCACGCGCCGCCCTTTTTGCGTGTGTGAAGCCTAGCGGGTGCTCTCGGGTCGCCCGATCGAGGTGTAGCGGAAGCCGCGCGCCTTCATGTCGTCGGGCCGATAGACGTTGCGCAGATCGACCATGACCGGCTGTTTCAGCAGCAGTTTGACCCGGTCCAGATCCAGGGCGCGGAACTGGTCCCACTCTGTCAGGATCACCACTACGTCAGCTCCCTCGACCGCGTCATAGGGGCCATCGCGGAAGACGACGCCGTCCAGCAGCTTGGCTGCCTCACCCATGCCTTCGGGGTCGAAGGCCTGAACCGTCGCCCCCATGGCGATCAGCGCCGGGGCCACATCCAGTGACGGGGCGTCGCGCATGTCGTCGGTGTTCGGCTTGAAGGTCAGGCCCAGCAGGGCGACGGTCTTACCCTTCAGGTCTGCGCCGCCGAGGGCCGCCGCAACGCGGTCCGCCATGGCCTTCTTGCGCGCGTCGTTGACCTCGACCGTCGTCTCGATGAGGCGCAGGGGCGCGCCCGCGTCGGTCGCCGTCCGCACCAGGGCCAGGGTGTCCTTGGGGAAGCAGGACCCGCCGTAGCCCGGCCCGGCGTGCAGGAATTTGGAGCCGATTCGGTTGTCCAGACCAATGCCCCGCGCCACCTGCTGCACATCCGCGCCCAGGCTTTCGCACAGGTCGGCCATCTCGTTGATGAAGGTGATCTTCAGCGCCAGGAAGGCATTGGCGGCGTATTTGGTCAGCTCCGACGTGCGCCGGCCGGTGAACAGAATCGGCGTCTCGTTGAGGTTTAGCGGACGGTAGAGCTCGGTCATGATGGGACGGGCGCGCTCGTCCTCGATCCCGACCACGACCCGGTCGGGGCGCTTGAAGTCACCGATGGCGGCGCCTTCGCGCAGGAATTCGGGATTGGAGACCACGGCGAAGTCGGCGTCGGGGCGACGGGCGCGGATGATGCGCTCGATCTCATCGCCGGTGCCGACTGGAACCGTCGACTTGGTGACGATGACCGTAAAGCCGTTGATCAGGTCGGCGATTTCTTCAGCGGCGGCGTAGACGTAGGAGAGGTCGGCGTGGCCGTCGCCGCGGCGCGACGGCGTGCCCACGGCGATGAAGACGGCGTCGGCCGTGCGAATGGCCTCGGCGCCGTCGAGGGCGAAGGACAGGCGGCTGTCACGGACGTTGGCGGCGACCAGATCCTCGAGCCCCGGCTCATAGATCGGCATCCGGCCGGCGTTCAACTGGTCGATCTTGGCCGCGTCCTTGTCGACGCAGGTCACGACATGGCCGAAGTCGGCGAAACAGGCCCCGGAAACAAGCCCGACGTAGCCGGTGCCGATCATTGCGACGCGCATACGGTCATCCTCTTGGTGCAGTCAGGTCGAAATAGCGCTCAAGCATGGCGTTTGCCAGTCGACCGGCGGGGCCGCGACCAAAGAAAAAGGGCGGTCGATCCGAATGGATCGACCGCCCTCAATCTTATCGACCTTCGAGGTCATCGGGACCGGCGCGAACCGGTCCCTCTGAGTCTTAGAAGTTGATGTCGACGGTGGCGCGACGGTTGAGCGGCTCGCGCACGCCGTCAGCCGTCGGCTTGGCCAGGCTGGTTTCACCCTTGCCGTCGAGGGCGATGACGCCGCCGTTGACGCCTTGAGCGACCAGGGCGTCCGCGACGGTGCGCGAACGACGGTTGGACAGGCCGAGGTTATAGGCGGCCGAACCCGAGGTGTCGGTGTAGCCGACGACCAAGACGCGGGTCGGAGCGCCCGACTTGGCGTAGTTGGCGGCTTGCGTCACCACCGAACGAGCTTCCGCCGTCAGGTCCGAGCGATCCCAGTCGAAGTAGACCACGAACTGACGCGCAGCCGGCTTGGCCGGAGGCGGCGGAGGCGGAGGCGGCGGCGGGGGCGGCGGGGGCGGCGGGGGCGGAGGCGGAGGCGGAGGCGGCGGGGGTGCCGCCGGCTCGGCGCCGAAGGCGTAGCGCAGGCCCAGGGTCACGGTGTGGCTCTGGTCGTAGTCGCCGGTCATTTCGCCGAAGGCGTTGGTCGCGGAGCTCGTGAAGGTTTTGAACTCAGCGTCGCCCGTCAGATAGCGGTAGGTCAGGTCGATGTTGGCGCGGTCGCTGAGCGACCAGGCCAGACCGGCGATCCCCTGAGCGGCGAACTTGGTCGAGCTGTCGTCAGCGGCGAAGGCCACGCCCGGGTTCTGACGCAGACGGCCGACGGTATTGACGTCAACGTGGTTGGCGCCAACGCCGAGACCGACGAAGGGACGGATGCCCCACGCCGAATAGCCGAAGTCATAGATGACGTTGGCCATCAGGGCGGTCGACTTGATGTCGCCGTCGGGCGAATAGCAGGGGCCGGTCGCCGGCGTGACATTGCACAGGCCCTGGGGACCCGAGACAGCGCGCACCTTGCCGATGTCGCCCGAGCGGTAGCCGCCTTCGAGCTCGACGCGCCAGTTCGGGTTGAAACGATAGCCGAGGCGAGCGAAGGCCGCCCAGCCGTTGTTCACTTCCCAGTTCCAGTTGGAACCGTTGAGCGACGACTCGGTGTTGATGTCGTCGATGATGTGGTAGCCGGCGTCGATTGCGCCGTACCAGCCGTCCGGCTCAGCCGAAGCGGCGCCCGCCGACAGGGCCAGAGCCACCGCCGCGCTGGATGCCAGGATCAAACTCTTGACGCGCATAGATGCGGCCCTCCGAGATTTTGTTGTTCGTGGACGACGGATACGTCGCCTACCCCACTCCCTATCAGCGTTGCCGTGGGTGGTCGAGCGGCAAACGCCCGATTTACCGAAGGTTGCAACACACCGTGGCCGGAGGGCTACAGGGGTTTAACGGCGCATTAAGATCAACAGACGCCTCGGATATGAGCTTGACCTGTCTTCCCGCCTGTCGTCCACATCCCCGACCGAACGCTCGGCCCCTCAGGATTTCATGACTTCTATCTGCATCGACGGCTTCAACCTGGCCCTGGCCAAGGGGACCGGCATCGCCACCTATGGGCGGAACCTGCTGGACGGCGCACGCGCTGTCGGTTTCGGAACACAAGTCCTCTATGGGCCGGCCGCGCGTCGACGCGACGACAATCTGCTTAACGAAACCGCCTTAGTCGACGCCGAAAGACCGCCGCAACGCCTGAACCGCAAGCAGAAGGTCCAGCGCTTCGCGGACACCCTCACCTCGCGCTACGGTCGGACCGCGCATTCGATCCTGCCCTCGGGCGAGGTGATCTGGCCGGCGCGATCCGGCGGCCGTCCCGCCGCCGACCGGTTCTGGGCCGCGCGCGACCTGTTCAGCCACGCCAATCGCTGCTTCGCCGCCTACGGCAAGGAGACGCCGGTCTCGTTCGAGGCCACGGCCGAGGCGCCTGCGCCAGACGTCATGCACTGGACGGCGACCCTGCCGCTACACGCGCGCGGCGTTCCCAACATCTACACCATCCACGACCTCATCCCCCTGCGCCTGCCGCACACCACCCTGGACGACAAGGCGACCTATCGGGCGCTGTGCGAAACAATCGCCCGCCGTGCCGACCATATCGCCGTGGTGTCCGAGACGACCCGCCAGGACGTCATCCGCCTGCTGGGCGTGGACGAAGACCGGGTGACCAACACCTATCAGGCAGTGAGCCTCCCCGAAAAACTGACCTCCCGCAGTCAGGCGGACGTCACGACGGAACTGGAGGGTGTCTTCAACCTGGGCTGGAAGGGCTACTTCCTGCATTTCGGCGCCATCGAACCCAAGAAAAACCTGGGACGGATCGTCGAAGCCTATCTGGCGTCGGGCAGCCAGACGCCGCTGGTCATCATCGGCGGCCGGGCCTGGCTGGACGAGGGCGAGACCGCCCTCTTGAACCAGGTGAAGCGCGACGGCGGCCCCAGCGCCGACCGCATCCGCCAGTACGAATACATGCCCTTTTCCATGTTGATCAGCCTGATCCGGGGGGCCAAGGCGACGCTGTTCCCCTCGCTTTATGAAGGCTTCGGCCTGCCGGTGCTGGAATCCATGGCCCTGTCGACGGCGGTGCTGACCTCGACGGGCGGGTCGCTGCCTGAAGTGGCCGGCGACGCGTCCGTGATCGTCGATCCCTACGACGTTCAAGCCATCACGCGCGGCATCCAGGCGCTGGACGCCGACGAGGGCCTTCGCCTGGACCTGCAGACGCGCGGCGTCCTTCAGGCAGCGAAGTTCAGCCCGGAGGCCTATCAGACGCGCCTCACGGACCTCTATCGCAAGGTCGGGGTGTCGGCCGACTGACATGACCACCGCCCTCACCGCTCCTGACCGACTGACCCACCTCCAGCGACTGGAGGCCGAGAGCATCCACATCCTGCGCGAGGTGGCGGCCGAGTGCGCACGCCCGGTCCTGCTCTATTCGATCGGCAAGGATTCGGCGGCCCTGCTGCATCTGGCCCGCAAGGCCTTCTATCCGGCCCCCCCGCCCTTTCCCCTGCTCCACGTCGATACGACGTGGAAGTTCCGCGCCATGTACGAACTGCGCGACCGGATGGCGGCCGAAAGCGGCACGCGGCTTATCGTGCACCACAACCCCGAGGCCCAAGCCCAGGGCATCAATCCTTTCGACCACGGCTCGGCGGCCCACACCGACATGTGGAAGACGCAAGGACTGAAGCAGGCCCTGGACCTGCACGGCTTCGACGCCGCCATCGGCGGCGCGCGCCGCGACGAGGAGGCCAGCCGCGCCAAGGAACGGATCTTCTCCTTCCGCGGTCCGGGCCACCGCTGGGATCCGCGTCGCCAGCGTCCCGAGTTGTGGAGCCTCTACAATGCGCGCGTCGCGCCCGGCGAGAGCATGCGGGTCTTCCCCCTGTCCAACTGGACCGAGATGGACGTGTGGGAATATGTGGCGCTGGAGAACATTCCTGTCGTGGACCTCTATTTCGCGGCTGAACGGCCTGTGGTCCGGCGCGACGGCGCCCTGATCGTGGTCGATGACGAACGGATGCGGCTCAATCCTGACGAGACGCCCGAGATGATGTCCGTTCGGTTCCGCACCCTCGGTTGCTACCCTCTGTCCGGCGCGGTCGAGAGCGAGGCGGCGACGCTGGAGGCCGTCATCGCCGAGATGCGCGCCTCGCGCAGTTCCGAACGCCAGGGCCGGCTGATCGACCGCGACCAGGCGGGGTCGATGGAGAAGAAGAAGCAGGAGGGCTATTTTTGACCGCGACCCTGCCTCAGCCTCAGCGCGACCTGCTGCGCTTCATCACCTGCGGATCGGTGGACGACGGCAAGTCGACCCTGATCGGCCGCCTGCTGCATGACGCGGGCGCCGTGCCCGACGACCAGATCGCCGCCCTGAGCGACGCCGACGGCCGCCTCGACTTCTCCCTGCTGGTCGACGGCCTGCTGGCCGAGCGCGAACAAGGCATTACCATCGACGTCGCCTATCGCTACTTCTCGACGCCGCGTCGCCAGTTCATCGTCGCCGACACCCCGGGACATGAGCAGTACACCCGCAACATGGCGACCGGCGCCTCGACCGCCGACGCGGCCGTCGTCCTGGTCGATGCGCGCAAGGGCGTGCTGACCCAGACGCGGCAGCACAGCCACATCGTCTCCCTGCTGGGCGTGCGCCATGTTATCCTGGCCGTGACCAAGATGGACATGGTCGCCTGGTCGCAGGATGCCTTCGACGCCATCGCCGCCGACTACCTCGCCTTCGCCGAGGCCGCCGGCCTGCCGACGCCGACCGTCATTCCCGTCTCCGGGGTGAACGGCGACAACCTCGTCCGGCGCGGCGAGGCGGCTGAATGGTATGTAGGGCCGACCTTGCTGGAGGTGCTGGAAAACCTGCCGGCCCCCGTTGTCACGGCCCGCCCCTTCCGCATGGCCGTCCAGGGCGTCAGCCGGCCGAACCTCGACTTCCGGGGCTATTCGGGCCGCATCGCCAGCGGCGCCGTCGCGGTCGGAGACGCGGTCGCCGTCTCGCCCTCGGGCGTGCGATCGCGCGTGGAGCGGATCGTGGTCCTGGGCGGCGACCTGCCATGGGCCCAGGCAGGCCAGTCCGTCACCCTGACATTCACCGACGAGATCGACGTCACGCGCGGCGACGTTCTGGCCGCCGCCGACGCGCCGCTGGAGGCCGCCGACCAGTTCGAAGCCACGCTCGTCTGGATGGCCGAGGCGGAGATGATTCCAGGCCGGGTCTATGATCTCAAGATCGGCGCCCGCACCATCGCCGCCCAGATCACCGACATTCGTCACCGCGTGAACGTCAACACCCAGGAAAAACTGTCGGCCCGCACCCTGGTTCTGAACGACATCGGCGTCTGCCACCTGTCGCTGGGCCAGGACGTCGCCTTCGAGCCCTATGCCGTCGACCGCGAATTGGGGGCCTTCATCCTCATCGACCGCATGACGCGGGCGACGGTCGGCGCGGGAATGATCCGCTTCGCCCTGCGCCGCGCCCACAACATCCATCGCCAGGCCATCCGGGTCGGCCGCGCCGAGCGCGCCGCCCTGAAGGGGCAAAAGGCCGCCGTCGTCTGGCTCACCGGCCTGTCGGGGTCGGGCAAGTCCACCATCGCCAATCGGATCGAGGAGCGGCTGACCGCCGAAGGGCGCCACGCCTATCTGATCGACGGCGACAATCTGCGTCATGGCCTCAGCCGCGACCTCGGCTTCACCGAGGCCGACCGGGTCGAGAACATCCGCCGCGCGGCCGAGGTCGCCAGGATGATGGCCGACGCCGGCCTGATCGTCCTGGTGTCGCTGATCTCGCCCTTCCGGGCCGAACGCCGCATGGTCCGCGAAATGATGCCGACCGACGAGTTCCTGGAAGTGTTCATCGACGCGCCGCTCGACGTGGTGGAGGCGCGCGACGTCAAGGGGCTCTACGCCAAGGCCCGGCGCGGCGAGATCGCCAACTTCACCGGCGTCAGCAGCCCCTACGAACCGCCGACCGAACCGGATCTGCACCTGCGGACCGACCGGATGACCGCCGAGGAGGCGGCGGAGGCCGTGATCGCGCGGCTGCGCGGGGATCTCAGGCCGGCTCCCTAATTTTTTGGCACGCAATCAAGCGACCGGCGACCTTCGAAAAGGCGACGGAAGTTTCTCCGCAACCCGGCTGCGATCGCTTGCGCTTGCGACGGCGCGGAGTATGGTCGCGGCGTGATCGGCCAACGGTAAAGGCTGTTTCGCGATAGATTTCTCTCGCGCCCGGCGCGCCTCAAATGCCCTGATGTTCGAACCTCTCGTCCGCCATTTCAAAATCGTCGGCGCACTCATCATGCGTGAAATGGCGACGCGCTTCGGACGCGAAGGGCTGGGTTTTGCCTGGGTCGTCGGCGAGCCGTTGATCTTCTGCTTCGGCGTCATGGCGCTGTGGACCCTCACCAAGCCGCCCTATGAGCACGGCGTCCGCATCGCGCCCTTCGTCATGACCGGCTATATGTCGCTGATCCTGACCCGCCACATGATCGGCCTTCTGGGGGGCGCGCTCCAGGCCAACCTGGGCCTGCTCTATCATCGCCAGATCGCGCCGCTTCACATCTTCGCCGCTCGCATCGTGCTGGAGTTGGGCGGAGCCACGGCGGCTTTCTTCATCATCTATGTGGTGCTGCTCTGCCTCAAGCAGGTCGGGCTGCCGCATGACTATCTGCTGCTCTATGCTGGCTGGTTCCTGCTGGCGTGGATCTCCTGCGGCTTCGCGCTCATTCTCACCGGCCTGGCCATGCGCTATGAGACGTTCGAACGTGTCGTCGGCTTGATCAGCTACATTCTGATTCCGGTTTCCGGCGTCTTCTTCATGGTGTCGTGGCTGCCGCCGAGCGTTCGCCACCTGTATCTCTACGTCCCCTTCCCTCACGGGGTGGAGATGATCCGGGCGGGGGTCTTTGGGGAATTCATTCCGACCTACTACGATCCGCTCTATGCGCTCGCGGTGGGCACTGTTTTCAATATTCTGGGTCTGCTGCTGATCGCGGGTGCCCGGGACCGCATCTCGGTTGAATAGAGACATCGTCCGATTATGAATCACATCGCCCAGAAGACGAATGGCTGACACCAACCTGACCTATCTCGGCGCGGCGGATGAACCGCACGCCGCCCGTCCGGCCAAGCGCTCCTGGCGCAAGCGGCTGCCGTTGGGCTTCCTGATCGTGGTCGGGATCCCGACCCTCGTGAGCGGCATCTACTACGGCCTGATCGCCTCGCCGCGCTATGTGTCGGAATCCCATTTCGTGGTCCGTTCCGCCAGTTCCAACCAGCCAACGGGCCTGGGCATCGCCCTGCAGGGCGTGGGCATTTCCAGCGGCATGAACGACGCCTTCGCGGTCCATGAATACATGGCCTCGCGCGACAGCGTGAAGGCGCTGCAGAGCCGCTTCAATCTGAAGGCCATGCTGGACGGCTCGAAAATCGACTGGTTTTCGCGCTCGCCGCGCCCCTGGGAGGGCAAGAGCGAGGAAGCGCTCTACAAGGGCTTCAAGCGGTTCCTGACCGTCGGCTACGACGCCACGTCGGGCATCAGCACCGTGCGCGTGGAGGCCTTCACCGCCAAGGACGCCCAGGCCATCAACGCCGCCATGCTGGACAGCGGCGAGGCCCTGATCAACCGCCTCAACGAACGCTCCGCTGCCAACGCGGTCCGCGACGCCCGCGTGTCCTACGAACAGGCGCGCGGCGAACTGGCCGCGTCGCAGCAGGCCCTGACCGCGCTGCGCAACAGCGCCCAGTTCATCGATCCGCGCGCCGCCGTGACGGAATCGACCGGGGTCATCAGCGGCCTGCTGGTGACCATCGCCCAGCTGCGCGCCGATCGCGCGCAACTGGCGTCGGAGGCTCCGTCGAGCCCGCAACTGCCGGTCCTCGACAGCCGTATCGCCGCCTATGAGCGCCAGGTCGAAGAGGCCCGCGCCAAGGTCACCGGCGGCGCCTCGTCGCTGGCGCCCAAGGTCGGCGTCTATGAGGAACTGACGATGCGCCGCGAAATCGCGGACAAGGTCATGGCCCAGGCCACCGCCGCCCTGCTGACCGCCGAACAGGACGCCCGCCGCCAGAAACTGTATCTGGAGCGCATCGTCGCCCCCAGCGAACCGGACAAGCCGACCGAGCCGAAGCGCTGGCTGGCCCTGCTGACCATCTTCGCCTCGTCACTGCTGGTTTACGCCGTGGGCTGGCTCGTCTGGGCCGGCGTGCGGGAGCACAGGCAGGACTGATGCAGACCCCCGAGGCTCCGGGCCTGCGCGTCATCAACGTCGGAAAGACCTATCACGGCGCCGCCAAGCCCCTGTTCCAGAATATCAATTTCAACCTCGGCAAGTCGGGGCGGCTGGCGATTCTCGGCCGCAACGGTCAGGGCAAGTCGACCCTGATCAAGATGCTGGGCGGCGTGCTGCTGGAATCCGAGGGGCGTATCGAATGGCGGATGTCGTCGTCATGGCCGATCGGCTTCGGCGGCGGCTTCCAGGGCAGTCTGTCGGGCTTGGACAACGTCCGCTTCCTCGCTCGGCTCTATGACCGCGACTTCCGCGACATGCTGGCGCGGGTGGACGACTTCGCCGAACTGGGCAAGGCGCTGCGCGATCCGGTCAAACACTATTCCTCGGGCATGCGCGCGCGTCTGGCCTTCGGCCTGTCGCTGGCCATCGAGTTCGACTGCTATCTGATCGACGAACTGGTCGCGGTGGGCGACGCCCGCTTCCAGCGTAAATGCCAAGAGGCGCTGTTCGAGCACCGTGCCCACCGCGCCTTCCTGATGGCGTCCCATGACACCCATCTGATCGCCAGCTACTGCGATCAGGCCCTTATCATCGAGGGCGGCCAGGCCAAGATGTTCGACGACATCGACGAGGCGGTCGAGGTCTATACTTGGCTGCGCGCCGCGTGAGTCAGCCTCTCTCTTCGACCGCACGATGGATCGTCGTTCCGACCTTCCGCAACGACATCGCGTGGCGGGCCGCCGTGGTGGCCGCCGCCGCCGAGGCCGGACTGCGGCTGCATGATCTCGACGCCTTCCCCCAGGACGCGCCCCTAAGCGATCCAGGGACGGTCATCCTGACCGCCGACGCCCAGCGCGCGGTCGAGGCGGGCGTCACGGCCCTACATCTCGCCGGCCTGATCGCCGCCCCCGGCATGCGGCTCAGCGACGCGGACGACCCTGACGCGCCGCCGCCCCACATCGCGGTGCTGACGGACCTAATGGCCCGCACCGCCCTATTGCCGCCGGATCGACTGTTCCGCAGCGCCGACTTCGACGCCGGTCCGGTCGAGGTCCTGCCGGGCGTGAAGGTGCATCGGCCGGCGCCCGCCCCGACGGACACCCCTCTTTCGCCGCGCCTGCGCGCGGTGACGGAGGCGGTCGCCCTGCTGGACCCGGCCCGGCCCCAGGCGGTCTGGGCGCCCGAATTATTCAACTACGATTCCCGCACCGTGCCGGGCGGCGCCCGCGGCCAGCTGGATCTGACCGGCCGTCCGCGCTTCATGATCACCGGCCCCTACATCACCCTGCCGCCGGGCCGCTGGCGGGCGACCTACCGCCTGACCTTCGACGCCAAGGGCAGCCGTCCGCGTTTCCGTGTCGACTGGGGCAGTCAGACCGACTTCATCTCTAAGGAATTCACGCCCGGTCGCGCCGGAGTGTTCGAGATCGTCCAGGAGTACGACTGGACCGAGCGCGCGCCTTGCGAACTGCGAATCATCGTTCTGGAAGGGGTGTTCGACGGCCGGATGACCTTTAGCGGCGCCCAGATCAGCCGGGTCGGCTAGAACGTTCCCAGACGGGCCAACCCCTTGGAATCGGCGACCAGCGGCGCCCACCAGACCTCGTTGTCGAGGTACCAGCGCACGGTCCGCTCCAGCCCTTCGACGAAACCGACCTCCGGCGTCCAGCCCAGTTCCTGGCGGATCAGGCCCGCGTCGATGGCGTAGCGGCGGTCGTGGCCGGGCCGATCCTCGACCATCTGGATTCGCTCCGCATGTCCACGACCGTCCGCAGCGGGCCGGAGCCGGTCCAGCACGTCGCAGAGGGCGTGGACCAGTTGCAGGTTGGTGCGTTCGGCGTCGCCGCCGACGGCATAGGTCTGGCCCGGCGACCCGCGCTCCAGGATGTCGGCTAGGGCGCGGGCGTGGTCGTCGACGAACAGCCAGTCGCGCACGTTGCGGCCGTCGCCATAGACCGGCAGGGTCTCGCCACGCAGCGCGCGCAGGATCATGGTCGGGATCAGCTTCTCGGGAAACTGCCGGGCGCCGTAGTTGTTCGAGCAGTTGCTGATGATTGTCGGCAGGCCGAAGGTGTGGCCCCAGGCCCGGACCAGATGGTCCGACGCCGCCTTGGACGCCGCATAGGGCGAGCGCGGGTCATAGGGGCTGGTCTCCGAGAACCGCCCTTCGTCGCCCAAAGATCCGAACACCTCATCGGTCGAGACATGCAGGAAGCGGAAGGCGTCACGCGCCGGGCCCGATAGTCCGCGCCACGTCGCCAGCGCCTGATCCAGCAGCACCTGGGTCCCCACAACATTGGTGCGGACGAAGACGGCGGGGCCGTCGATCGAACGGTCGACATGAGTCTCGGCGGCCAGATGGGCCACGGCCTCGGGGCGGAAGTCAGCGAAGACGGCGGCGACGGCGACCGGATCGGCGATGTCAGCGCGCACGAAGCTGTAGGCGGGATCCGCTTCGAGTTCGGCCAGCGAGGCCTCGACCCCGGCATAGGTCAGCAAGTCCAGAACGTGGACCTCATGGCCGCGCCCCAGCAGATCCCGCGCCAGGGCCGAACCGATGAAGCCGGCGCCGCCGGTAAGCAGTATCCGCACGATGCTCTCCTTGGCCGCCGACCGGACCGAGCTAGCCGCTAAACTTGGCCAGGTCCACGACCGACAGGGTGGTCGGCGTGTCGCCGGTAAAAGGCGTGTCCAGATCGCGCAGGCGCGGCCAGTTTCGGTCGCGGTCGGCCAGGATGGCGTCGGCCGCCGCGACGGGCCAGGCGATGTTCAAGTCCGGGTCGTCCCAGGCCAGCCCCGCCTCATGCGCGGGGGCATAGGGGGCCGAGACCTTGTAGATCACCTCGGTTCCCGGCTGCAGGGTGACGAAGCCATGGGCGAAACAGGGCGGAACGAACAGTTGGTCGCCGCTCTCCGTCGACAGCTCCGCCGCATGATGCATGCCGAAGGTCGGCGAACCGGCGCGCAGGTCCACCACCACGTCGAGAATGGCCCCGCGCACGCAGCGCACCAGCTTGGCCTGGGCGTAGGGCGGACGCTGGAAATGCAGCCCCCGGATCACGCCCGCCGGTTCGGAGCGCGAATGATTGTCCTGAACGAAGTCGCAATCGATCCCGGCGGCGCGGAAACGCGCGCGCGACCAGGTCTCGGAAAACCAGCCCCTGTCGTCTCCGTGGCGCGGCGTCCGCACCAGAATCACGCCTCCCGTCACGACCCCGCCGGATCGGCGGGAGCGTCGTTCGACGCCGCCTGGGCCGTCATCAGCGTATAGGCCCGGTCCAGCGCCTCGTTGCGCACGAACAGGAGGCGAGCCTGCGCCGGTTCGCGCTCATAGCCGCCCGGCGTCGATCCCCCGTTCAACGGCGCGCCATAGAAGATATGCGCCCCGATCTGGCGCACCCGCGCCAGCTGCTGACCCCACGACGGGCGGACGTAGTTGGCGTGATAATTGACCGAATTCTTGGGCAACTGGCTGGAAGACCGCCCTTCATAGACCTCGCGGGCGATGCGCTCGGCGCGGGCCCAGGCCACCGGATTGACGGCGCGCCGCCCGATCGAGCCGTCGCAGGTGAAGGTGAACTGGCAGGTCCGGCTGTTGCGCTGATAGACGACCTCGCAGACCCGCTTGGGATAGGCGCGGTGACGCGAGCGGTTCAGCACCACCTCGGCGACCGCCGCCTGACCTTCTTCGCTCTCGTTGCGCGCCTCGTAATAGATGGCCTGGGTCAGGCATTCGAGATCATTGTCCGGCACGCGGGGCGGCGTCTTCAGATCCAGATAGGGCGACGTATAGCCGACGCGGCGAGGCCCCGAGGCGGCAGACGCATAGGCGGGCGGGGCGAAGGTCGAGGCTGGCTCGGCCCGCGACGGGCGACGGACGCCGGGGCCACGACGCGGCGCGGGCGGAGCGTCGGTCAGACGAACGCCCCTGCCCTCCTTGACCATGGTCTGCAGGCGGGCGTTCAGACGCGTGCGACGATCATGGTCGCTTTCGACCGGCGCTTCGGCGACGGCGGGGGCATAGGCGGGGATCGGCTTGACCGCGCCGGCTTCGGCCTGGGCGAAGGGGACGTGATTGGTCAGGCCCGCCCAGACGGCGCACCCCAATCCTCCTGCAATCAGCACCGAGGCGACGCCGCGCATCATCCCCCCCAAAGTTTCACGATCTGCATAACAGCCGGGGCCGTCAGCGCCAAGCTGAGGCGTAATCTGGACCGATTGGCAGGCGGCGCGGGAAGCCCTATCAAGGCTCCATAATGCAGACCGCCCGCCGCGCCGGCTTTTCCCTGATTGAAGCCCTGGTCGTCCTGGCGATCGGCGGCATGGCGCTGGCTGTCATCTTCTCTATCGGGATCAAGGCCGGCGACACCGGCTTTTCGCTGGGCCGGCGCGCCATGTCGGTGGCCGACGCCGACGTGGCGATCAGCGACCTGCGCAGCATCATCCGGAGCCTCAGCCTGCGCCCGGCCGCCACCATCGTCGAAGGCGTCGACCTGCCCATCGTCGCCGGCCCGGAGCGGCTGGAGGCCGACGCGGTGATGGAGCGGGCCACCGGCTGCGCGCCCCAGGGCTGGGCCGGACGCCTGACCCTGACCATCGAGACCCAGGGCGCGGAACGGGTGCTGATGTGCCAAGCGGGACCGCGTAAGACGCCGATCTTGACCCTGCCGCGCGGCGCACCCGCCGCCTTCTCCTATTCGCCCGACGGCGCGACCTGGACCCCCTCATTCGAGACGCCGCGCGGCGCGCCGGTCAGCATGGAGAATTTCCGCAGCCAGAGCCTGTGGGTGCGCCTGAACGGCGGGCCGAAGATGGACATCGTGGACCTGGTCTATTCCGGCCAGCCCGCCCTGTGGATGCGGCCCAGTGCGGAGTTCTGAGGTCATGCGCCGCGACGGCTTCGCCCTGCCCGCCGTCCTGGCGGTCACGGGGGTGGTGACGCTGATCTTCCTGGTAGCGATCACCGCCCTGGCCAGCCTGACGGCGGAGGCGGCGTCGGCGCGGGCGCGGGTGCGTTTCCTGCAGCGTGCCCTGACCGCCGAGGCGACCCTGTCCTACATGGCGGCGACCGAGCCGATGCGGGCCTACGGGTTCGGGGTTAACGACGCGCGCGGTTTCATGGACCTGGCCCAGACCGATGCCCCGGCCAATCTGTCGGGCGCGGCCGTCGAGCCGGTCCGGCTCGACGGCCGCGCCTATCTGATGGACGTGGACGGGCCTCTGGTGGTGCGGATGCGCGACCAGGCGGGCATGATCAACATGGCCATGCTGTACGGCCAGCCCTATGAGCGCCTGATGGAGCGGATCGGCGTGAACGCCGACCTGCGCCAGGAGATGATTGCCCGCTATCAGGACTACGTCGACACCGACGACCTGAAACAGCCGAACGGGGCCGAGCGTCGCGACTACCCCGACGGAGGGCCAGCCAATCGTCGTCTGATGCGTCCGGCCGAATGGCTGTCGATCCTCGGCGCCCGCGAGGCCGTCGACAAGCGCCGCTGGCGCGCACTGCGCGACGATCTGGCGGCCGATCCCATGTCCGCATCGATCAACGTCAACACCGCCAGCCCAGCCGTGCTCGCCATCCTGTTCGGCATGAGCGAGGCCCAGGCCCAGGCCCTGATCCGGGCGCGCGAGCAGGCGCCTTTGACCTCTCTCGCCGACATCGCCAATGTGACGGGAATGCCGTTCGGCGACGATTTCGAGCGTATCTACACCTATCCGTCCGGCGCGACGGTCTTCACCATTCGCGACACCCGTTCGGCCTGGACATACCGGGCGCGGCTGGCGCTGACGCCCTCCGGCCTTGAGCAACCGCTCTGGATCGATCAGACTGAACTTACAGAGGCCCCTCGCCGGGCCGTGGCCGACACATCCAATGCAACTCGACTTCCTTACGCCCCGCGTTGAGCGGCTTAACGCCGATGGCGCCATAGACGTCGTCCACCCCGGCGGCGCCCTGGGCCGAGTGCTGCGTCGGCCGGTGCTGCTGCTGGCCCGCGATCTGTGCGCCTTTGGCCTGTTCCAGACCGCCGCCCTACCGCGCGGCCGTCGGCGTCAGGCCGCCACCCTGCATGCCCGCGTGGCGGCGCCCTATGTCCGATCGGGCTCAGCGTTAAGCAAGGCCGGCGACGACTTCGGCGTCTGGTGGTGGGACGCCGACCGCGTCGACGCCCTGCTGGCGTCCCGCGCCGTGACCGCCCGCCCTCTGATCAGTCCCGAGACCCTGGCCCAGCCGCGCGGCGAGGGCTGGCGCATCGTCCGCCTCAAGCTCGGCTACGAGGCCCAGCTGTGGCGCGGCAAGGCCCTGGTCGCCTCGGCCTGGCGCCGCGAGCGCTATGACGTCGCCGCCTGGTCGGCCTTCGTGCGGCTGCAGCGCGCCGCCGAGACCGCGCCGGAAAACCCGCCCGCTCCGGCCGACCTGCCCATCGCCTTCGACAACCGCGATGCCTTCGCCCTGGCCCCGGTCGAGCTGACGCGCGAGCAGCTGGCCCTGGTGGTCGGCGGCGGCGCGGCCTTCGCCTCGCTGTCCTTCGGCGCCTTCCTGTTCGGCCAGGGCTATCAACTGTCCAATGACACGGATCAGGTCGAGGTCAAGACGGCCGAAATCCGCGCCGCCACGCCGCGCGCCGCCGCCGTGCGCAATCTGGACGCCAGCCAGAAGAAGCTGATCGCCTATCGCCGCATCGAGGCGCAGACCAGTCCGCTGAGCGCCGCCGGCGCCGCCATCGGCATCCTGGCCTTTCACGAGCTGACGCCCACGTCGCTGAACGCCGAGGCTGAGACGCTCAGCTTCGCCCTGCCCTACGCCGCCCTCGGCAAGGTCGCGGCCCTAGTCGACGACCTGGAGAGCTCGGGCTATTTCCACGACGTCCAGCCGCGCACCGACGGCACCGCCCAGACCCTGACGCTGGAAATGAAGGTGCGCGAGGCGGCGCCGCCGCTAACCCCGGAACCCTGAGCCCTAAGAGGCGGCGCGCTTCTTGACCCGAGCGGCCTGCAACCGGATGAACCGGCAGGTGCCGTCGTCAGTGCGGAGGGTCATGACCACCCGATCCTGATTGATCAGATTGGCGCTGACGGTCGAACAACCGCCGCCCTCGGCGATGTCCAGCGCGGGCGCGAGCGTGTAGCGCCACGGCGCGCGCAACTCGAGCAGCCGATCGTCCTCAGTTTTCGGCATGGAGGGATCGACGATCCGCAGCGGCTCACCCGTGCGGTTCGCCTCGCGCCGAAGATCGGAAACCTGGCGCTGGAACTCGAAGAAGACCGCGTGCGACGTGGTCTGGTCCAGCATCCGGGCCGTGGACGGCATGATGATGGCGGTGCTCAGGGCGAAGATCGCCAGCACCACCAGCACTTCGATCAGGGTGTAGCCGCCCCTGGAAGGCGGGGGCGGCATGGGATCAGCGGGCCTGATCGGAACTGACATCGGCGTTGACGCCCTGGCCGCCTTCGGCGCCGTCGGCGCCATAGCTGATGACGCGCGCGCGGTTGTCGGGAGCGACGTCGCTTGAGGCCGGCGCGGCAGGGGCGACATAGATGTAGGGGCGCGCCCAGGGATCGGACGGCAGGGCCTTGTCCAGATAGGGGCCCGACCAGCCGGGCACCTGTTCGGCGTTGGCCTGCATCAGCAGCCCCAAGCCTTCCTGCTCGGTCGGCAGGCGGCCGATGTCTAGACGCATGGTCTCCAGCGCGGCTTCCAGCGAGCGGATCTGCAGGCGGGCGGTCTGGGTCTTGGACTTGTCCAGTTGCGCGAACAGACGCGGCCCCACGACCGCCGCGATCAGGGCGATGATCGACAGGACGACGAGGATCTCGAGCAGGCTGTAGCCTTCACGAGATTGACGGCCGCGCTGATGCGACGAGGCCACGATCAGCGAAAAACAGTGACGGAGACGGGAACGGTCGCGGTGCATCAAACGATCGCCTTGGATTTCTAAGCTGTTATGGGCTTTTAACGGTTGCTATAGCTCAGGGCTCATGGGGGGTCGATGCGAAATGCAGACCCGTGCGCCGCAACACTGAAACGGGACGCGTCTTGCAGGGCTTCTTCGCTGACATGGTCGCTTCGACGCGCGCGTCGATCGAGACGCTGAAGGACCGGCTGCGCCGCACCACGATGCGCGAGCGCGTCCTGCTGGGCGGACTGGTTCTGGGCGCCGCCGTCTATGCCCCTGTCGCCGCGCTGGAATGGCGCACCACCCAGGCCGACCGCTACATCGACGCCTTGACCGAACAATCGACCGCCCGACTGACCGCCAACGCCGCGCGCCGCATCGCCGCCGGCGCCGCCGACCGTCTGGCGCTGGAGGACATGAACGGCTGGGGCTTCGAGGCGAGCAACACCGCCGTGGCCCAGGTCCTGATCGAACAGCGGCTGCTGGAGGCCGCCACCGCGACCGGCCTGCCCAATCCGCGCATCACCACCAACGCCAAGGTCGAGGCCGTCGGCCCGACTCAGTGGCTGGAAGCCGAGGTTCAGGCGGACCTGCGCTGGGGCCCCGCCTTCGCCTTCCTCGACACGCTCGGCGAATGGCCCGAGGGCTTCCGCGTGACAGCCTTCCGCTATGAGATCACCCCGCCCAATCCGCTGCTGATCGGCGCCGACGCGCCCCCGCCCAGCGGCAAGCTGCGTATCGGCCTGGCCTTCCCTGTGCGGATTTCCAGTGCGGGAGCGGCGTCATGAAGCGGTTGCTGTGGCTGGCCCCGCCGCTGGTCCTGGCGCTGGCCTTCCTGACCGGCGCCGCCTATCCTGGCCGTCCGGAGGAGCCGCCCGCCGTGGTGCGCGGCCAGTCGGCGCACTCTGGGGCGGCGTTGCGTCCCGGCGAGAGCGCCGTGGGCGCTGTGGCCTTCCTGAAGACGCTGCGGTCCGACCCCCCGCCTCCGCCCCCGCCTCCCCCCCCGCCGCCGCCTCCGCCCCCCCCGCCGCCGCCCGACGTGGCCGCGACCTTCCGTGCGGCGCTGCGCGGCGTCGAGCGCGACCCGACCACGGGCCGTCAGCGCGTCCTGATCAGCGACGCCTCGGGCGGCGTCTCGACCCTCAATGAGGGCGGGCGCTTCGGCGAGGGCTGGCGCATCAAAAACATTTCGGCGGAAGCCGTGACCCTGGCCAAGGGACGCGAGACGCGCGTCGTCCGGGTGTTCGGTTGAGTATCGAGGAGAATGGCATGACGAACCTGACCGCGGGTCCCTCCGCCTTCCGGCGCCCTGCTGCGACCGCCCTGCGTCGTGCGGGCCTGCGCGCCGCCGTCTGTCTGGCGCCCATGGTCATCCTGGCGGGCTGCGCCGCCTTCCCCGAGATGAATACGATGGTGTCGCGGCCCGATACGCGGGTCGAAGGCGCGTCGCAGGACGGATTGATCGGCAGCGGCGTCGCCGTGGACCGCGGCTCGCGCGCCCAGACAGGCACCCTGGCCATTCCCGGCCCGGTCGCCCCGGCGGGGCCCACCCGCCTGCCCGCCACGCCCGAGCAGATCGCGGCCCTAGTCTCGGACGAGACGGTGGACGCCAATCTGTCGCCCCAGTCGATCCCGCAGTTCGCCGCCACCGTCTTCGGCGGCGTGCTCAAGGTGCCGTTCACCCTAGCCCCCGACGTCGCCGCCCGCAGCGAGGTCATCGCCGGCGGCAGCGGCGGCCCGATCAGCAAGCGCGCCCTGTTCAGCCTGACCCAGCAGGCGCTGAAGCAGTACGGCGTCGAGGTCTATGTCGATGGCGGCTTCGTCACCGTCGGCGCCACGCCGCAAGGCGGCACGGCCCTAGAGGTCAACCGCAGCCGCACCCCCTCATCCACGGCGGGGCGGGTGGTGCAGTTCTATACCGTCCAGACCATCGAGGTGAACGCGCTACAGAGCCTGCTGCAGGACCTCTATCCCAATCTGGCCGGTGCCCGGATCACGCCCGACCAGTTGAACAACAGCCTGATCATCTCCGGCTCCGGCCGGGAAGTGGCCCAGGTGGTCCGCGCCCTGCGCGAGATCGATCAGCCCCGCTTCGCCGGCGCCGAGGTGCTGCGCATCGAGCCCTCCTTCTGGGCCACCGACGCCCTGGCTGGCGCCCTGGAGCAGGTGCTGACGACCGAGGGCTATGTCGTGTCGCGTCAGGCCCCGGCGGGCCGCGCCCTGGTCATCCTGTCCTTCCCGACCGCCAACCAGATTCTGATCTTTGGTCGCGATCCCGAGGTCCTGGGCCGCGCCCGCTACTGGGCCGAAACCATGGACCAGCCGGCCGCTCTCGGCGACAAGGCCTCGACCTTCGTCTACCAGGTCAAGAACACCGACGCCGCCTCTCTCGGTCAGTTGGCCATGGGCCAGGCGCCGACGGTGGCCCAGCCTCGCGCCCCGGTCGGCGTTCCCGGCACGCCGCCCGCCCCGATGAACGGCTCCATCGCCGGTCAAGGCGCGAACGCCCAGCAGGGCGCCGGCGGCCCGGGCGGGCAGTACATGAACGGGCGGGTGCTGACCGACCCTATCGGCAACCGCATCATCTTCACCGGCACGGCGAGCGAGTTCGCCCAGTTGCGCGGCCTGCTGACGACGCTGGACACCCCGGCGCCCCAGGTGGTGATCGAGGTCATGATCGCCGAGGTCACCCTGAGCGACAACACCAGCCTGGGCGTCCAGCTGTTCGGAAGGGATGTGCGCGGCGACGGCGTGCTGAGCGGCGGCACCGAGGGCATCGAACTCGGCGGGGGCGGCCTGTTGATGAGCTTCATCGGGCCGGAGTTCCGCGCCCGGCTGAACGCCCAGGCCTCGAACAACCGCGTCAACATCCTGCAGCGCCCGCAACTGGTCGCCCGCAGCGGAGGCACAGCGCGCTTCCAGGTCGGCACCGACGTGCCCATCATCACCTCGCAGCGCGCCACCAACATCCAGGTCGGCGGCGACAGCGACATCCTGCAAAGCGTCCAGTACCGCCAGACCGGCGTGATCCTGGACCTGCAGCCCGTGGTCTATGGCGATCGGGTCGACATCACCATCAGCCAGGAAATCTCGGAGGTCGGCAAGTCGACCAACAGCGCCATCGCCAGCCCGCCGATCCTGAACCGCAGCCTGACCACCCAGATCGCCATCACCGACGGCTGGACCGGGGTTCTGGGCGGCCTGATCAGCAACAACTACTCCAAGGTCAACGACGGCATCCCCTTCTTCAAGGATATTCCGCTCATCGGTTCGGCCTTCCAGAGCAATTCCGTGACGGGAAACCGCACCGAACTGCTGATCCTGATCACGCCGCACGTGCTGCGCGGCGATGAGGACATGGCCGACTATGCGGACCGCTACGCCAGCGACATGAACGCCGCCTTCCGCACCGGCCGCGGCTGGTCCTATACGCTGACGCCCTTCAATGTCGGCTTTGGGGTGCGCGGGATCGGCTTCGACCTGCCGGCGCCGAATCGCCCGTCGGATCGTCGCGCCGCGGAGGCGCCGGTCGCCGCAGCACCTGCACCCGCCGTCGCATCCACCGTCACGGTTACGCCGCCGCCCGTCGAGCCTGCGGCCGACTAAGGCTTCAGCCTTCTGACTGCAGCCGTCGCCAACCCAGGCGGTCGAACACCAGGGGCGCCGGGGGCCGCCCCTGCGCCCGCTCGACGCCGACGGTGACGCGATACAGCTGAACCTCGAACGCCCCGTCGCCCGCCGGGAAGCCCGCATTGCTGCGGCGTTCGCTCTTGGGCTCGGCCGACCAGACCACGACATCGCCGCCCGGCAGTTCGATCCGCCCTTGCGGCTCGGCCATCGGATTGAGGTTGCGGGTCAGGGCCAGGGCGTTCTCCTGGGCCGCCACCTGTTCGATGGCCAGGGCCGCGCGCTGCTGACTGCGCGTCATCTGAATCTGCAGCTCGAAGATGGCCATCAGCGTCATCGAGGCGATGGCCAGGGCCACCAGGGCCTCGATCAGGCTGAAGCCGTCGCGCCCCCGCGCGGCCATCCGCATCAGACGACGCCTTCGTAAACGCTGGACAGGGCCAGAACCAGCGACAGGGCCACGAAGCCGACGACGATGGAGATGATGCCGATGGCCATGGGTTCCAGCAGGGCCGTCATCCGCTTCATCCGGTCGCGCAGCCGCGCCTCGTAGTTGTCGGCCATAAAACCGAACATGACGCCGATCGCCCCGGATTTTTGACCCGCGCGTAGCAGGCTGAGGTCCATCGCCTCCAGCCTGGTGTGCGCGCCCAGCGAGGCGTCCAGCGTCATGCCGGCGCGCAGGTCGCTGTCCAGCAGGTCGAGTCCCTGGCGGAAGGGGCCGATCGGCACCGCCGCCCGCGCCAGCGCCGCCGCCGACAGCAGAGGCACGCCGTTGTTCAGCGCAAAGGCCGTCAGCCGCGCCCAGGACGCGACCTCGCGCGCCTGGATCACCGCGCCGACGACAGGCAGACCGTGGGCGACGGTATAGGCCCGCTCGCGAAACGCCTTGTTCGAGACGATGAAGACGATGGCCGCGACCAGAAGGGCCGCACCGATGCCGACCACGCCCAGATTGGCGTTGGCGAACTCGCCGGTCTCCAGCACCCAGCGCGACATGGCGGGGATGTTCTCGCGGTCGTCGCCGATCATGGTGGCGAAGCGCGGCACCACCTGGGTGAAGATGAAGCCAATGGCGGCGACGCCCGCGAAGCCGAGGAAGCCCGGATAGGTCATGGCGTTGGCGAAGTCGCGCTGCAGCCGGTCCTCATAGGCCATCTGCTCGGCGGCCTCCTTCAGCACGTCGGCGATGCGGCCCGAGGCCTCGCCCACGCGGGCCATGGCGTAGACGTAGTCGGGGAAGCCGGGGACGTGCTCCTCCAACGCGTCGCCCAGCGAATCGCCGCGCCGCAGGGCGCCGATGGCGGCCTGGAACTGGCGCTTGCCCTTGCGGGCCTGCATCCCTTGCGCGACCGTATCCAGCGCCTCCAGCAGGGAGACGCCAGCTTCCAGCATCAGCGCCATCTGACGCAAGACCAACACCCGCTCGCCAGTGCGCAGGCCCCGCTCGCGGCCCTCGGCCTTGGCGGCGGCGGCGGGCTTGATGCGCACGACGGTCAATCCGTCGGCGGCCAGACGGCGCATGGCCACGGCCTCGTCGGCCGCGCCGATCAGGCCCTTGACCATCCGTCCGTCGCGACCAGCGGCTTCGTACCGGAATGTCAGTTGGTCGGTCATCCTACAGCCGGCGGAAACAGGCCATCCGCTGTCCGCGCGGATGGTCCCACTCCCCGATCGGCTCGAACACCCAGACCGACGGATCGACCGTCCAGGTCAGGTCGCTCAGGCGGTAGTGATAGGGGTCCTGGTAGTCGTAGGTCGTGACGCCGCCGCCCGGCTGGGCCAGCGGCGCGAACAGGTCCTGGCCGTCCAGGCACTCGAAATAGGTGGCGAAGAACCGCCCGCCGGAGGCCATGTGCGGCGCCAGATTGTGCAGGCAGCGGCGCAGGTGGTTCAGCGGCAGGTGGGTGAAGACCGACTGGGCGATGGCGAAATCCATCGGCTGGCTCAGGAAGTCGAAGCCGAAATCGTCGTTGACGCCGAAATGGCTCCACGGAACCTTGGCGCGCTGATCTTCGGTCAGCTCCTGCTCATAGCCGGCGCGAATCAGGGATTCGTTCAGGTCCGAGCCGAAATAGCGGTCGGCCTCAAGATATTCGACCGCCCGCGCGCCGAGGCGCAGCGAGCCGCAGCCGACGTCGAGCAGGCGGTGATGCGGCTGCATTCCCTGGCGGATCAGGAACCGCATCTGCAGGTCGCCGATCTCGTCCCACAGGCCGCCGATCACCTCGCGGTGACGGCCGTCGCGCACGCCGGCGCTGACGGCTTCCTGATCGTAGTAGCCGCTATGGGACACTGGACGCTCCTTCGGCACCGGCGATGCGATAGACTTCGGTCAGGGCCGTCTCGCCGCGACGGGCCTTCAGATAGCCGTCGTCGGCGAAGCTGAGGAAGCCCTCGCTGCGCGCGGCGGCGGTCAGTTGATCCTCGTCAGCCGAGGCGCGCATGCCGGCGATCAGGGCCGGCGACATGGGGGCCAGCTCATAGACGCCGACGCGGCCGCGGAAGCCGCTGCCGCCACACTTGGCGCAGCCGACGGGCTCGCGCCAGGCGGCGGGTTCGCGCTTGGCGACGGCGCGCAGATGGGCGGGGATCGCCATCTCGTGGATCTTGGCCTCGGCCGAGGTCGAGGGCCGGGCGCAGTCGTCGCACAGACGCCTGATCAGCCGCTGGCCCGCCACGCCGCGCATGACGTCGGCCAGCAGATAGTCCTCGATGCCCAGGTCGAGCAGGCGCGGAATGGCGGCCAGAGCGGTGTTGGTGTGGACGGTCGAGATGACCATGTGGCCGGTCAGGGCGGCCTGGACGGCGATTCGCGCCGTCTCGGGGTCGCGGATTTCGCCGATCATGATGACGTCGGGGTCCTGACGCAGGATGGAGCGTAGACCGGCCGCGAAGGTCAGGCCGATTTCGGCGCGCACCCGCACCTGGATGACGCCGGGCAGGTCCAGCTCGACCGGGTCCTCGACGGTGATGATCTTGCGCTCGCCGTCGTTGAGATGGGTCAGCAGGCGATAGATGGTCGTGGTCTTGCCCGAGCCGGTCGGGCCGGTGATCAGGAAAACGCCGTTGGGGTGCTCAGCCAGGCGCAGGAAGCCGGCCTCCTGTTCGGCGCTGACGCCCAGTTCGGACAACTGCGGCAGGCGGCTGGTCTTGCCCAGCAGACGCAGGACGATCGATTCGCCCCACGAGCACGGCAGGGACGAGACGCGCAGGTCCACCTCCTGGCCAGAGACGCGGATCGACTGACGCCCGTCCTGCGGCAGGCGGCGCTCGCCGATATCCATGCCGCTGAGCAGCTTGATGCGCGAACAGACGGCGTCGAAGTTGGAGCGCGGGGCGCTGCGGGCCGTGGTCAGGACGCCGTCGATCCGCATACGGACCAGGAAACGGTCCTCATAGGGTTCGACGTGGACGTCGGAGGCGCGACGCGTCAGGGCTTCGGCGAAGACGGCGTTGACGAAGTCGATGGTCGGCGCTTCCTGCGCCAGTTCGCGCAGGCGGGCGGCGTCGGCGCCGGCCCCGCCCAGCCCGGCGTCGAGCGTCGGGGCGTGGTCGCGGCTGATGTCCTCGGTCAGCGCCTCGATCAGCGAGCGTTGCGCCAGCAGGAAGACGACGGGTTCCGCCGTCGCCTGAGCGATTCGCTCGCCCAGGGCCGGGTCCATCGGCTGGACGGCGGCGCAGAGAATGCGCGAGGCGCCGCCTTCTTCGCCTTCCGGGGCGTCCTCGCGCCAGGCCACGGCCTCGCGTTCGGCCCACCAGCCCAGGGGCGAGCGGATTTCGTCGAGGAAGGCGGAGATCCGCGCCGGCGCCGGGCCGTCCTCGGGCGCGAGCACCGGCAGGTTCAGCAGTTCGGACAGGACGTCGAGAAGCTGGGCTTCCGACAGGGCGCCGAGGCGCACCAGATTGAGCCCGATCAGGCCGCCGTTCTGCGCCTGCAGCGACAGGGCGTTGGCGATGTCGGCGGGGCGCACCAGGCCGCGCTCGACCAGAACCTCGCCCAGACGACGCCGGGCGGGGCTGAGATGGGCGGCGGCGGACGGGTTCACGCGGGGATGCTCCGGCGAGGAAAGGGGCGCGGCGAAAGCCTTAGCCCTGAATCTCGGGCATCAGGCCCAGGACGACCGAGCGCATGTTGGTGCTTTCGGGGGCCATGGCGCGGAGGAACAGCAGGGTGTTTCCAGCAGCTTCGCGGAAGGTGAAGCTGGAGGTGTCGAAGGCGCAGTTCTCGAAGCGCGGCGGCTGACCGCCATCGTAGTTCAGGACGGCGTCCTTGAACTGGATATTGCGGAAGGTGTTGCCGTCGAGAACGACATCACCGGTCAGGGTCTGATCTTTGAAAACGGCCACGAGGCTCTCCGACTGAAACAGGTCCAAGTGATAGCCGCTGATCCCCCTGTGGCGCAAAAGAAAAGGGGAGGGCTTTCGCCCTCCCCTTCCTTTGATCGACTGAGACCGAAGTCTTAGTTGGTCGGCTCGTAGCCGAAGCCGCTGCCCGCGACGTCGTTACGACCCAGCGAGACTTCCGACAGGGCGCCGTTGACGGTGCTCTGAACGAAACGACGCGTGATCAGGTCGGTGGCGAGGCCTTCGACGGTGATGCGGATGTCGCCGCGGCCGAAGTCGGCGCCCAGGGTCGTCTGCAGCGAGGCGCTGGTCAGGACCAGTTCACCGCCGGCGGGGATCGAGGTAGCCAGCGGCACCAGGGTGGCGCTAGCGGGGATGCCCTTGGAGCTGGTCAGCAGTTCCAGCGAGACAGCGCCGGTAGCCGCGATGCTCTTGTTGGCGATGCGGATGACGGTGTTGCTGGTCGAGGTCTTGGCCAGGGTGTCCGAAGCGACCCACGGGATCAGGTAGGAGGTGCCTTCACGCGTGATCGGCTGCAGCGCGGCCGGGCCGAAGGCCGGGATCGCGTTGTAGGTCGAAGTCGGGGTCAGGACGACCGAAGCGGTGTAGTTCGAGCCGCTGATCACCGGGGTGCCCTTGGCCAGCACAGCCGTGACGGGGTAGCTGCCGGTCACCGGCGTCAGATCCGTGGTGGCCGTAGCCGTGCCCGTGGTGCCCGACAGCGTAGCTGCCTTCGAGAAGCCCGGACCAGTAACCGACAGGTTCACCGAAGCCAGATCGCCCTTGATGGTGATCGCAGCCTTGGACGCAGCGTTAGCGGCAACCTTGGTGGCCGTGGCGACACCCTCGAAGAGGTTGGTGTCGGTCGCGATGTCGATGGTGCCCAGTGCGACGTCGCCGGTCAGGGACTTGAAGCCCGACTTCAGCGTAGCCGAGGTCGCCGTGGTATCGGCAGTGAATTTGACGTCAAATGCCTTGGCGAACGAGATCAGATCAGTCGTCTTGGTGGCGGTCGTCGCCGTGCCGCCGTCAATGGCGGTGCCCAGTTCCGTGGTCAGGTTCGTCGTGACGTTGACGTTGCTGGTGCCGTTCAGAACGACCGGCAGAGCGATGTGGATGGCGTTCGTGTCATCGCAGCCGGCCAGGCTGGAAACCAGGAAGGTCACCGAGCTGGCAGCAGCGCCGCCGCCGGTCGAAACCGTGGTGGTCGGAGCGCACTTGACGTTGGCGACGATGGCGCCGGCGGTCACTTGCTTGCCGAAGGTGGCGCCGCCGGTCAGGGCAACGGTCAGCAGGGCGTTGCCCGAGGGCAGGATAGCGCCCGTCGACGGCGTCAGGGCGAGACCGATGACGCCGGCAGCGTTACCTGCCGCATCCAGCTTCACTTCGCTGGCAATGACGCGGTCAGCGGTGACGGTAGCGCCTGCAACTTTCGTGCTGGCCGTCAACGTGCTGGCGTTGGCAGCGCCAGCGATGGCCAGCGTAGTCAGCGCTGCGGCGCTGAGGATGGATTGCTTCTTCATAAACTCCCCCTGGGGATTTGAGATCTGATCGTTTTAAGGCGCCATGGTGGCAGGAAGGACTCAAGAAGGGGAAGAATCTCCTTCCTGCGACCATGCCTCGGCTAGGCCTTACTAGCGCGCGCCTCACAAGGCCGTCAACCGGCATGTGGTTTAAACCGGGCGAATGTTCGGCAAGTTAACACGAAGTAAATTCGGTACTTACGGGACATTGTGTCAGGGATGTGAAGCTGAGCAGGAAAGCCTAGCCCCGTTTTTGCCCCGACTGTGGCGCCGATACCTCCACTATCTCAAGACCACGAAGCATCGGCAGGGTGTCCGCAAACCTGGCGGCCACGGACTCCAGTTCCGCCAGATTATCCGCGTCGCTCTGGATCGGCGCGCCATCTCTGAGAAGCTTCTGACCTTGACTATTCACAAGCGCCCAGGCGTCCGCCGCCCATTCCTTGGGCGTGCGCCGGCCGGCGCGGATAGAGGCCAGGAAGATCTGCTCGAACCGCGCCAACGGCACGCCGCCGCCGGTCACCGGCGAAGCGAGGTAGCCGATGGCCTCGCCGGACCGCGACTGCTCGATCAGCGCGGCATTCAACTTGCGCGCCGTGGGACGCGCGGCAGCGATAGCCTTGTCGGGTTGAGGGAAGTTGATCGAGTTGATCCCGCCCAGGAGCATGACCGCCTGGAGAACCTGGACCAGGGCGATGCCCTTCAACGCCAGCGCCTGCTCGATCTCGCCGATCGTATGCGGCTTGTGGTCCGCCAGGACGTCGAGGAAGGGATCATAGATCGCCTCCTGAAGGGAGACCTGGCCCAGCGTGGTGGAAATCGCCTTGGGCACGCCCTCGCGCGGGACCGACAGGATGACGCGGGTGGCGCGGATGGCCTCGAACCGCTCCGCCTGGCTCATGGTTCGCGAACCCTTGATCCAGTAATCGCGACGGAACTGCGTATTGCAAAGGTAATCGCGGGCCATCTCGCGGAAATCTTCGTTCTCAATACCGGCCAGAAACTCGCGCTGCTCCGCCGTGAGGTGCGCCTCCTCGACGGCGTCGGACAGGCCGGCCGTACAGGCGAAGTCGAGCTTGGCCTCATGCAACTGAGCCGCGATCTCCGTGAAGTACATCGGCTTCCAGTCGCGGTTCAGATATTCGTGCGCCAGATAGGCCTTCGGCATCGCCTTCAGCGCCTCGAACCGCTCCATCATCCCGGCGTTGGCGCGCATGTAGACAGGGTTCAGAGCGAAGAACTGGTCGGCGAAGCCCATGGCGGCCTCAAGCTTGGTCAGGCTGGATTGACCGTTCGACCCCATGATCTGGCCATGGCGGGCCATCAGGTCGCGCAGCGGCATGGCGGCCGCCCAACCGGGCAGGACATTGTAGCTGATGTAGGCGACGCCGCCCACGCGCAGCTTGCGTCGCAGGAAGTCGACGATCAGGGCGCGGTTCTCTTCCGAGATCCAGCTCCAGATGCCGTGCAGCCCGATGAAATCGAAGTCCGGAAGGTCGTCGCGGTTGCAGAACTCCGCAAAGCTCTCGTCCGTCAGAACCGCCTTGGCTCCGGCGGCGTCGGCCATCCAGTTGGCCGCGGCGGCGTGGCTGGGATTGAAGTCATCGCCGAACCAGTTGACGCCCGGTTGCGCGGCGGCGTGCATGGCGATGGAGACGCCCTGGCCAAAGCCCAGCTCGCAGGCGTTCTCGATCTTCGGCGGCGCATAGCCGGCGTTCAGCAAGGCCAGCGGCAGGCGCGCCGGATTCAGCTCGTTGAAATAGCCGGCCGTATAGGCGACATCGGCTACGTAGCCGGAAGTCCAGTCCATTTGAGTATCCCCGAAGCGCGTTTGCATCCTAGCCGTTACCCGCTAAGGCAGCGGTTGAAAATAGCAGCGGCCCCGCCGGGGATGGAAAACCGATGAACGTGCGCGACTTCAGCAATGAGCAAGCCCTGGAACTGGCGGCGGGCGCAGGCCACTATCGCAGCTTCGTCGGGCCAGCCTATCGCTATGACCTGCTCGGCGGGTCGCAGTTCTCGCTGCTGTTCCTGCTGGGGTTGCGCGAGCACCATCGGCTGCTGGACTTCGGCTGCGGCTCGCTGCGGCTGGGACGAATGGCCATCCCCTATCTGGCCGAGGGCAAATACTTCGGCATCGAGCCCGAGGCCTGGCTGATCGCCGACGGCCTGGCGCGCGAGATCGGCGGCGACATCCAGGGGATCAAGCGGCCCCGCTTCGACCACAACGCCGACTATCGCACCGACGTCTTCGGCGAGACCTTCGACTTCATCATCGCCCAGTCCATCTTCTCGCACACCGGCGAGGAGGCAACGGCGACGGCGCTGAAATCCTTCGCCGGCTCGCTGAGCGAGACCGGGCTGCTGGTCGCCAACTGGCTGATCGGCGAGGAGACGGCGGAACTGGCGCCCGAGAACTGCGGCTGGGTCTATCCGGAATGCGTGCCCTTCGCCCGCGCGCGCGTCGAACGGCTGGCGGCGGAGGCCGGGCTGGCGGTGCGGTTCTGCCCCTGGCCGCACGGCGGCGGCCTGAGCTGGTTCGTGCTGGCGCGCTCGGCCGAGATGCTGCCGACGGAAGAAGAGCTGGCGCGTCTGGCCATGCCGCCGCTGGAACGGCCCTGAGGCCTAGACGTCCTGAGCGGGCGGTCGCCTAGCGGCCGTCCTGCGTCAGGCCGCGCAGATAGCGGCCGTAGGCGTTGCCGCCCATGGCCGCCGCCAGCCGCTCCAACTGCGCGGCGTCGATGAAGCCCATGCGCCAGGCGATCTCTTCGGGGCAGGCGATCTTGACGCCCTGGCGCTGCTCCAGGGTGCGCACGAACTGGGCCGCGTCGATCAGGCTGTCGGGCGTGCCGGTGTCCAGCCAGGCATAGCCCCGGCCCATACGCTCGACCGACAACTGGCCGCGCTCCAGATAGGCGCGGTTGACGTCGGTGATCTCCAACTCGCCGCGCGCCGAGGGCGTCAGGTTGGCCGCGATGTCGACCACCTGCGCGTCATAAACATAGAGGCCCGTGACCGCCCAGTTCGAGCGCGGATGAGCCGGCTTCTCTTCAAGCGACCGCGCCCGGCCCTCGGCGTCGAACTCGACCACGCCGTAACGACCCGGATCATTGACGTGATAGGCGAAGACGGTCGCGCCCGATGGCCGGGCGAAGGCGGCGCCGAACAGGTCGGTCGCTCCGTGGCCGTAGAAGATGTTGTCGCCCAGAATCAGCGCCGACGGCCCGCCCGCCACGAAATCGGCCCCGATGACATAGGCCTGAGCCAACCCCTCGGGGCGCGGCTGCTCGGCGTAGGCGATCGAGACGCCCCACTGGCCGCCGTCGCCCAGCAGGGTCTCGAACGCGGGCCGGTCGTGCGGCGTGACAATCACCAGGATGTCGCGCACCCCCGCCAGCATCAGCGTCGTCAGCGGATAATAGATCAGCGGCTTGTCATAGACCGGCATCAGTTGCTTCGAGACCGCGACGGTCATCGGATGCAGCCGCGAGCCCGTGCCCCCCGCCAGGATGATCCCCTTCATCGCTTAAGCCCCCGCGCTCTCGACCGCCCAGCCGGCGACCCGGTCCCGCCAGCCCGGCAGGACGACGCCAAGGTCGCGCGCGAAGGCTCCGCTATCAAGCCGCGAATCTGCGGAACGTCGCGCGGGCGACGGCCAGTCGGCGCTGGCGATAGCCGCCACCTGCGGGGCGGCGCGTCCGGCGTGACGCGCCCAGGCCTCGACCGCCGCCGCGGCGATCTCGTGCCAGGTCGCCGGCTCCGATCCCGCTAGATGATAAAGCCGTTGCGGCGCCGGCCCCCGCGCCAGACGCTCCGCCGCGACGACGATGGCCCGCGCCAGGTCGTCCACGTCGGTCGGGCTGCCGGTCTGGTCGGAGACGACCCGCAGATCCTGACCCGTGGCCGCCCGTCGCAGGATCGCGTCGATAAAGGAGTTGCCCTCCCCGCCCAGCAGCCAGGCCGTGCGCAGCACCAGGGCTTGGGGGTGGCGCTCCAGCACCAGGCGTTCGCCCGCCAGCTTGCTGGCCCCATAGAGGTTCAGCGGCGCAGTCGCGTCGCTCTCGACATAGGGCCGGCCCAAGAGGCCGTCGAACACGAAGTCGGTCGAGATATGAATCAGCGCCGAACCGGCTTCAGCCGCCGCCTGCGCCAGGTTCCCCGCCCCGGCGGCGTTGACGGCGAAACAGGCCTCCGCCTCGCGCTCTGCTAGGTCGACGCCGGTGAAGGCGGCCGCATTGACGATCAAGGCGGGCCGGTGACGCTGAACCCAGGCCGCGACCTCGTCGGCTCGCGTGACGTCCAGTTCGGCGCGTCCCAACGCAAGCGGACGCCAGCCCTGCGGCCAGGTCGTCGCCGTCAGGGCGCGCGCCAGACGCCCCCGCCCGCCCGTGATCAGGACCGTCCGCTCGCTCGAGATCACGGCAGAGGCCTGAGCCGGGTGAAGGGACGCGCCTCGCGATCGAAGCGGGGGTTGTAGAAGGGGTCGCGATGGAAGCGCTCGCCCCAGCGGGCCCAGAGCAGCCGTCCGGACGCCTCGGCGACCTCCCGCTTCCCGCCCTCGCGGCTGAAGCCCCGGGTCTTGGACTCAAGGTGATAAAGGGTGGCGTAGGGATCATAGAGGACCTTCAATCCCTCCGCCTGCGCCCTCATGCACAGGTCGACGTCATTGCCCTCGACCGGGAAGTGGGCGGCGTCGAAGCCGCCGAGGCGCTTGAACGTCTCCGTCGCGATGGCGATGCAGGCGCCGGTCACGGCCACGGTCTGACGCAACAGGGCGTAGCGGCCCATATAGCCCGCCTCGTTCCCGGGCGCGCCGACGCCGTCGTGGATCAGGAAGTTCTCGCGCCGGTCGCGGGCGACGAAGCCGCCGTGCTGGATGGTGTCGTCGCCGTACAGCAGCCGCGCGCCGACCGCGCCGACCTCCGGCCGCTCGGCCTGGCTGGTCAGCTCGTCCAGCCAGTCGGGGCTGACGACCATCGTGTCGTTGTTCAGGAAGATCAGAACCTCGCCGCGCGCCTGCTCGACGGCCATATTGTTCATCAGGGCCCAGTTGAAGGCACCGCTGTAGGGCATGACGCGAGCGTCGCCGCGCGCGGCCAGTTCATCCAGATAGCGCCGCGTTTCCGGGTCGTCGCTTTCATGGTCGATGATCAGCAGGTCCAGCGCGACCGTATTATGCCCGACCATTCCCAGGATGCTGTCCACGCAGGGCCGGAGCAGGTCCAGACCGTTCTTGGTCGGGATGATCACCGTCGCCGTCTTCGCGCGGGGCGCGCGCTTCAGCCGGATCGCGCCGGGAACCCGGGCGCCCAGGACGTCGTCGTGCGGCGCGAGTTCCACGGCCGCGTCGGCGCCCAACACCACCCGAACGTCGGCCGCCCAGTCGCCCGTCTCGGCCGCGCCAACCGACTTCGAGAACAGGATGGAAGGGGCGTGAGCGATCCGGCCTCCGGCGATCGCCAGCCGCAACACCGCCGCCGCCGCGCGTCCATCTTGCGTCGGAGCCCAGGCCGAGGTCCGGAAGGCGGCGCAATCCCCGATGTAGGGCGTCTGGCACAACAGGTCGACGTCGAGCGTCGGCTTCAGAAGCGGATCGCGACGACGCGCCCGACCGAAATCGCCGTCCACGTCCAGATGATCCTCGTCGGCATAGGCCGCAGCGATTTCGGGATCGACCAGGACGCCGGCGAATACCGCCAGAGCCTCCGGCGCCAGAACGCCGCTTGCGGGCAGATCGAGCCAGAGCTCCTCGCCCTCCAGCACCGTCCCGATGTCGTCGGGGGCGCTGACCCGCGCCGTCGCCGTTTCGCCGCGCCATTGCAGGCGGGTCAGCAGGGACTGCAGGTGCTGGCGGCCGTCGTGATCCAGGCCGACGACGGCGAGCCGCCAGTCGGTCCAGGTCTGGGCCATCACCGCCGTCACCGCGTCCTCGACCGCCTGCGCGTCGGCGCCCTCGGCGCGCAGAACGACGCAGAAGGCGGGGCGCCAACCCTGCGGCAGGACGGCGGCGTCGCCGATCCGGCCATAGGTCTCGGCGTAGCGGTCGTATTCCTCCAGCGGGAAGCCCAGGCGGCTGACCGTCGGCGGCAGCGTGCGCTCCAGACGCGTCAGAGCCTCGCGCAGGGAGCGCAACTCCTCGACCATCGCCTCATAGGGCTGGGCCGTGCGCGGGGGGGCCTGATAGCGGAGCTCCGCCAACCGCATGGCCGTTTCGCTGTCACGAATTTCGACATGGTGTTCGCCGTCAGCCAGCCGATCGCCGGCGTCGATGCGGAACCCGAACGTCCCCTCGCCGCCGAAACGATCCTGAAGTTCGCGGCGGAAGATGTCCGCCGGGGCGGCGGCTACACACTCGCCGTCGATCCAGAGCTCGACGTTCAAGGGTCGCGTCGGCATCGCCCGATCCGCCGCCCAGCCCGAGACGATCGCCCCCCGGACGTCCTCAATCTCGCCGCCGCGCCGCACCGCGCCCCAATAGGACAGGGCCTCCCAGGCGGCGGGCGAGAAGGGACGCGACGGGCCGACGCCGACCCCCTGCTGGAAAGCCGGGTCGGAGAACAGGGCCAGATAGAGCCCCGACCAGGTCTCGGCCTCGACCACCGCCTGACGGCCGGCGTCGATCAGCGGCGCACGCTCGACGAGCCAGGCCTTGAGGGTTTCGGGCACGTCATCCGAAAAGGCGCCGCCGGCCGGGGGCAGGCGGCGGTCCAGCCCGGACAGCACCTTCTCGCCGAACTCCGGGCTTTCAAAGAAGACACCCAGAAGGAACGGCAGCGGCTGGCCGACGAAATCCTTCATCGCAGGTTCGTCGAAGGCCCGCCCCAGCGCCAGCAGGTACAGGAACTCGACGTCGCTGCGCTCAGCCTGAACGGATTCGCTCTCGGTCATATTGTCTTCCATCGCGCCGCCGCCGAAATATCCTTCCCCAGCCTCTAGCTCCCTCTGACGAAAATGTCCCGCTACGCTCGAGGCCCCGCCCGCGTTTCACGGCATTTGACAGGCCCCTTGGCGTCACCGTAGTCGGGAAGGAGCGGCTATTCGTCTCGCCCAACATGGATCTGGTCCGGCCTATGAATCTGATGTCCATCGTCCGCACCTCCCGGAAGTCCCAAATCAAGGGGCAGGTGCGGAGCCTGATCGCGGCCGGCGACGCGGCGCGGGACCAACGCAGCTGGATGGCGGCGGCCGCCGCCTACGGCAAGGCGCTCGAACTGGATCCCGCGCGCATGGGCATCTGGGTCCAGCTGGGCCACGCCCGCAAGGAATCGGGCGACCTGAACGGCGCCGAAACCGCCTATCTGAAAGCCCTGTCCCTGTCGCCGGAGGCGGCGGACACCCACCTTCAGCTGGGCTTTCTGCGCAAACTTCAGGGCCGGCTGGATCAGGCGGCCGACAACTTCCTGCGCGCCGCCGAGCTTGATCCCGACCTGCCCTTCGCCCTGGACGAACTGACGTCGCTCGGCGGCCAGGGCGTCGCGTTCGACACGGCGCGCGCCTCGGCGGTCGCCCGCCGCACCGTCGCCGTGCCGGCCCTGCCCACTCGCTCCAGCTCCGCCGGCGACCTGACCGCCCTGATGGACGATCTGCTTCGCCGGCTCGAGGCCAAGACGCGCGAAGACAACCAGGCTCTGATCGCGACGCTGCAGCGGGGCGTGGAAGCCGCCCAGACGCTGACGCGGGACGCGACCGAGACGACGTCCGGCGCGGGCCGGACCCATCTGGTCTTCGATATCTCCGACCTGGTCGGCTATTTCGGCGCCGCGCGGCTGCCGACCGGCATCCAGCGGGTGCAGATCGAGGTCATTTCCGCCCTGCTGGCCACGCCGCGCGACGACGTGGACGTGGCGGTCTGCAGCTTCTCGCGCGACCGCGACCACTGGGTCGGGGTGCCGCCGGAGCTGTTCTTGCATCTGTGCGACCTGTCGCTGCAGAGCGGGGACGTCACCGACGCCGCCTGGACCCGGGCGGTGCGCGACCTGAAGGTGCTCGGCGACCTTTCGCCCGCCTTCGCCTTCCCCCAGGGGGCCTGCCTGATCAATCTGGGCACGTCCTGGTGGCTGCAGAACTATTTCCTGCACGTCCGCCAGGCCAAGGACCTCTACGGCATCCAGTACGTCCCGTTCGTGCACGACATGATTCCGATCATGACGCCCGAACATTGCGTCAAGGAACTGACCCAGGACTTCATCAGCTGGGCGCTGGGCGTCTTCGCCCATGCCGATCATTTCTTCACCAACTCGGAAGCGTCCAAGAAGGACCTGCTGGCCGTGGCGGAGCGCCTGGGCCACGCGGTCGCGCCGGAAGCCGTCCATGTCGTCCGCCTAGACGCCGACTTCCGCAAGCCCCTCGCCGCCGCGCCGATGCGCCAGACCATGAGCCGCTACGGCCTGGTCGAGGGCGAATACGTCCTGTTCGTCTCGACCATCGAGTCGCGCAAGAACCACCTGAGCGTCTTCAAGGCCTGGCAGGAGCTAATCCAGAAGCATGGCGCCGCCCGCGTGGCGCGGCTGATCTGCGTCGGCAATCGCGGCTGGCTGAACGACGCCGTCTTCGCCAAGCTGGAGGCCAGCGCCGAACTGCGCGCCCGGATTTCGATCGTCTCGGGCGTTTCCGACCCCGATCTCGCCAACCTGTATCGCGGCTCGGCCTTCACCCTCTATCCCAGCACCTATGAGGGCTGGGGCCTGCCGGTCACGGAATCCTTCTGCTACGGCAAGGCGGCCCTGCTGTCGGACGCCTCCTCCCTGCCCGAGGCCGGGGGCGAGTTCGCCGTCTATTTCCGCACCGGCGATCAAGCCGACTTCGTCCAGAAGCTGGACCGGCTGATGTTCGACCTGCCCTATCGACAGGCGCTGGAGGCCCGCATCGCCAGCGACTTCGCCCCTCGCCCCTGGCGCGACCTGGGCGAGGAGATGACCCGCCAGCTCATCGCGTGGTTCCCAGCCGACCGCGCCGAAGCCGCCTTCGTCGCCCCGGCCCCGACGCTGGGACGCTACTACTGGCTGCGGCGCGTCAACGAAACGGCCATCCATCGCGGCATGGAGGCCAACGAGCGCTTCCGCAGCGGCGACGGCTGGTGGCAACCGGACGACTGGGGCAACTGGACCAAGCTCAAGGGCGCGCAGCTCAAGCTGAACCTCGGTCAGGCCGATGGAACGCTCAAATTCTACATCGGCCTGCAGGGGCTCAGCCAGGCCGAGCAGACCTATCAGATCACCTTCGGCGGCGTGGTCGTCCGTCAGGGCGTCCTGCGCGCCAAGGAGGAGCGCTGGCTCTCCATCGACATCCGCACGGACCAGTATGCGGCGGGCGAGATCGTCATCGGCCTGAAGGGCCAGGCCAAGGAGGACTTCGCCCTCAACACTAACGGCGTCGACCGCCGGGTCGCCGGCTTGGGCGTCTTCGGCTTCATGATCTGCCAAGCAGACGACCTGAAGTCCCGCGCGGACTTCATGGAGGCCCTGACCCTGCAACAGCTGCCTGAGCTGGCGGAGGCGTCCGGCGCGGCCTGACGACGGCGGGCGGCGAGCGCCGCCCTCGCCGCCTCAGTCCGGACGCTTCTCGGCGACGTAGACGGTGGCGTAGTGGAAGCCCGGCAGTTCGTGCTTGCTCACGTCAAAGCCCGCCTCGGCGAACACCTTCAGCAGATAGTCCTCGCGGAAGCCCAGTTCCATCCAGCCCCTTTGGCGCATGACGGAGACGCATTCACCGTCCAGCCGCAGCCCCCACGGATAGGGCAAGAGCGGATGATCGTGCGGCAGGACCGGCTCGCCGCCCAACAGGATGCGCCCGCCGTCCTTCAGGATGTCGCGCAGGCGCGGCAGGACCTCGCGGAACTGCAGGCAGTGGTGGAAGCTCTCGTAAAAATAGATCAGGTCGTAGCTGCCAGGCGCCCCGGCCGGATTGAAGCCGAAGGCGTCGACGTGGGCCGTCAGGTCGACCTGGAAATGCGCGGCCACCTTGTTCACCGCGCCCGAGAAATTGCGGTTGATGTCGACCGTATCGACCTTGAACCCCAGACGCGCGAAGGCCAGGGCGATCTGGCCGAAGCCAGCGCCATACTCCAGCGCCCGCCCCCCAGGCTTCAGGCCGCTGAGCTTCACCATATGGCCCAGGGCGACAAGGTGCTCGCCGGCGACCAGAGGATCCTGGGTGCTGTAAAAGGCCGGACGATAGATGGCGTCCAGAGCGCCGACCTCGGGCGTGTCCTCGTCGACCTCGGGATCATAGGCGGACCGCTGGGTGACGACGCGCCACAAGGCCAGCTGCTGAGCGGCGTACTCCGGCGAATCCGGCGACAGGGTCGCGTCGAAATCGTCCGGCAGCATGAAGGCGCCGGCCGTCACGCGATCTCGGAACCCCTCGACCTGCAGGGCTGCGGTGACGGACTCGATCTCGTCGAGCGCGAACCGCAGCGGATCGCCGGGCCAGACCGAGGCCAGCGCCGCCGCCTTCGCCTCCGGCGGGCGCGCATGAAACTCGCTGCTGCCGATGAAGCGGCCCCGCAGTTCGTCGAAGGACAGGCCCTCTGCGACGGTGGACGACCAGCTCTCCAGCCCCGCGGCGTCGGGCTCGCGGCCCAGAAACCGGTTGTAGCAGTCGAAGATGTCCTTTCGGACAGCCTCGCGCCCGGCGCCGCTCGAGGCCGCCGCCGCCTCGACTTCGGCGCCCTGACGGCGGCGGGACAGGAGGTTCCGCAACATATCCGCGCCCCTAGGCCGCGCGGCGGGCGAACAGTCGCACGCCGTGGCAACCACCGTGGTTGGTGTGCTCCAGGAACATCTGCTCGACGCCGTTGGCCACCAACAGGGCGATGATCCGGTTCAGGTCGTAGTCGAACATCATCATGGTGCCCGGCCCCGCCTCCTCCTGCTTCATGACGCGCAGGGTATCGCCGTCCCAGATCGCCGCCTGAACCCCCGACAGGGCATGGGCGATGAAGGCCTGGTCCTTGAACAGGGTGAACTGCGCCGAGACGACGCCGCCAGGCTCCAGCCGCTGCAGCAGATCCTCGAACAGGCCATAGCCGCGCTGCGGCGGGATGTGCTGGAAGACGATGATGGTGTTGATCCAGTCGAAGGTCTGATCCTTCAACTCCATGACGAAGTCGACGTTGGCCAGATCATGCCGGCGCGCCTCGGCCAGCATCCCGGCGGAAATGTCCACGCCCGTCACATGCGCGGCCCGGTGCGACAGGGCCCGCGTCAGCCGACCGACGCCGCAACCGAAGTCCAGCGCCCGCTTCGAGGCGAAGGCGCCGAAATGCTGTTCCAGCACCCGCGCCAGATAGGCGATCTCCTCCTCGCCCGTGGCCCAGAACTCCTCGAGGATCTCGGGCGTCAGGTTGCGGCGCAGGAATTTCTCCTGCGACAGCACGCCGTGATAGGGCTCGTCCTCGCCCAGAACGATCCAGTCGGCGTCGGTTTCGCGCAGACTCATGACAAGCCCTCCGGCAACAGTATTCAGTATCCGCACGCGCCCGATCGGTCCGCGCGCCTAATCGATAAGTCAGACGCCGCCCTATCTGTCGAAGAATGACAGATCAAGCCGCGAGTCGCCGCGCCTTTAAGCCAGATCCAGTCGCGGTGGATGGTCCCGCTCGATCACTCCAAGACTGTCCTTCAGCTGCGAGAAGGCGGCCAGGACGTGATACATCGAGCTCGCCGGCGCGGGTTCGTCGATGAATTTTCCGTTGGGCAGCCGCTTGTCGCGCCACAGCCCTTCCGGCGTCAGATAAAGCCACAGGGCGCGCTGGGCCGCCGCCGCCTCGCGCAGCCGCGCCGCCCGCTCGCCGCCGACTTCGTGCTCCGACAGGATCAGGGCAGCCTTGAGCCATTCCGTCTGCGGCCACAGGCGGGCGCGGCGGCTGCGCCGGGTGCCGTCGTCGTTCAAGGCGTCGATCGCCACCTGGGCGCGGCTTTCCACCCCCTTCAGGCCGAAGGCGTAGAGCCGGCGCGCCGCCTGCAGGCCGGCGCCGGCGCCGCGCACGCGCGCATGACGGGCCAGAAGCCAGGCCCATTCGAACTGGTGCCCCGGTTCGACCAGGGCGCCGTCCTCCCCGGCCGCGGGCGACCAGTCGGCTCTGTAGAATTCACGAAGGCAGCCCGCCTTGGCGTCCACGAACACGTCCAGCGTCAGCTTGACCAGACAGTCCGCTGTCGTCGCCCAGCCAGCGTCCTGGCCCACCGCCGCCCAAGCCAGGCAGGCCTCCAGCAGATGCATATGAGCATTGGCCTGATGGGGATGCAGGCCCGCTTCGACCAAGGCGCCGTTGGCCTGGACCGACGCTAGCAGCGCCTCACGCAGGGCGACCGCCCGGGCCTCGAGATCGTCGCGAACGCCGGCGGCGTGGGCCGACGCCCAAGCCAGAAGCAGGAAGGCCTGATCATAGACCATCGCCGTTTCATCGAGCGGCGCGCTGTCCGCCGTCAGGATGGTGCGCATCCGGCCGTCCGGGCGAAGATAGACCGCGTCCAGACGGTCCAGTCCCCGCTCGACCGCCTGACGCCAGGGGCCCTGCCAGCCGAGCAGCCCGGCCTCGGCGAAGACATGAACCTGACGCGTCTGCACGCGGGCGCGACGCGGCGCCGCCACCGGCCGGCCATCCAGCGCCAGGGCTTCGGCGAAGCCGCCGTCCGACGCCTGACCGACCGTTCCCCACACCGGCAGAGCGCGAAGCCGCAGCCAGTCGCCCAGCCGCCGCGCGCCGGCGGCCAGACCTTCGGGTTCGGCGCCGTGGAAATCGAGATGGGCCGGCGAGGCGCCGCGCACCCGATCCACCACCCGTTTCACCTCCTGGGCGCGGCCGAGCGAGCAGACCAGGATGGCGTCCTTCTCGGCGATGATCGCCAGGTTGCGCACGCCGAGCGCCGCCACCAGCACCCCTTCAGGGGCGCGCACCAGACAGCCTTCGGCGTCTTCCAGAATATGCTGCCCGTATTCGCCTTCGCCGGTGGCGGCGATGGAATCCCAGGCACCCAGGTCAGACCAGCGGAAGTCCACCGCCAGAACCGCCGCGCGAAGGGTCTTCTCCATGACGGCATAGTCGATGGAGATCTTCGGCGCCGAAGAGAACGCCGGTCCCAGCACCTCGACCGCCGTCCCGCCGACGTCCGCCAGCGCCCGGCGCGCCGCCTGCTCCACCGCCGGCGCGAGGGCTCGGAGCTCCTCGATCAGAGTGCGCGCCGAGACGATGAAGTTGCCGCTGTTCCACAGGTAGCCCGAGCGGATGTAGGCCTCGGCGGTCCCTCGGTCCGGCTTCTCGCGGAAGGCTTCGACCGCCGACAGCCCCACGCCCGCCGGCTTGATATAACCGTAGGCCGAGGACGGTTCGTCCGGCTTGACCCCCAGGGTGACGATACGGCCGTCCGCCGCCCCGTCCGCCGCCGCCAGCACAGCCTCTCGAAAGGCCTCCTGATCGGGGATGTGATGATCGGAGGCGACAAAGGCCAGCATGCCGTCGGGATCGCGCTTCTCGGTCCAGGCGGCGGCGGCGGCCATGGCGGCCGCCGAATCGCGCGGCTCCGGCTCGAGCAGCAGTTGGGCCTCCAGGCCCGCCTCTTCCAACTGATCCAGAATCCACTCGCGATGGGCCACGCCGGCCACGATGATCAGTTGTCCGCCCTGATCCGCCAGGGGCGCCACGCGCAGGGCGGTCTCCTGAAACAGCGACCGGTTCCCGGCCAGCGGGATGAACTGTTTCGGGCGCGACGGCCTCGAGGCGGGCCAGAGCCGGGTGCCGGCGCCGCCGCACATGATCACAGGATAGAGAGCCATCGAGGCTGTCTAACGCGTCACGCGCCGTTCGCGAAGGGTATGATGATCGTGACGCGCCCGTTACAGACCGACAAGGCCGCGAGGGGATTCAGACAGATGCAAGCGAACAAGACCGCTCTGGTCGTGCTGGGGATGCACCGCAGCGGCACCTCGTCGGTGGCCGGCGCCCTCGCCCTGCTGGGCGCCAGCGCGCCGCAGACCCTGATGCGGCCCGCCGAGGACAATCCCAAGGGCTTCTGGGAGAGCGAGGTCCTGGCGGGGCTGAACGACCGTCTGCTGCAGGCCGGCGGCTCGTCCTGGCATGACTGGCGCCGTTTCGACCTTGCGGCCGTCGCCAACGCCCTGCCGGCCTTCCGCGCCGAGGCGGCGGACAAGCTGGAGTCCGAGTTCGGCGGCGCCGAACTGATCGTGCTCAAGGATCCACGCATCTGCCGCCTGTTCGGTTTCTGGCGGGGCGTGCTGGAGGACAGCGGCTATCGCGTCGTTGTGGTCAGCCCGCTTCGCCCCCCGGCCGAGGTGGCGGCGTCGCTGATGGCGCGCAACGCCATGTCGCGCAGCCATGCCCTGCGGCTGTGGCTGCGCCACGTGTCCGACGCCGAGCGGGCCAGCCGCTACCAGCCGCGCCGCTTCCTGGCCTGGTCGGACTTCATCGCCGACTGGCGCGGGCAGGCGAATCGGATGAGCCGCGAGCTCGGCGTCGCCTTTGACCGCAGCCCGGAAGCCGAGGCGCGGGTCGACGACTTCCTGTCCGCCGAGCTGAAACGTCAGAACGCAGACGAGCGCGTGCCTGACCCGATCCGGCGCGCCCACCAACTGCTGCTGCTGACCGCGCGCGACGGCGATCATCCCGACCTTCAGCGCGACCTCGACGGGGTCCGGCAGGCGTTCGAGCAGGCTTGCGACCTGTTCGCCGACGCGCCGCGCTGAAATTTCAGCCTCCGCCCGTGCGGCCGACCGCCTTGCCGGTGCCTTCGCAGACCGGACAAGTCTCGCCTGAGGGCAGAACGCCGACGCCCTGACATTCGGGACAGAGGGTGGCGTCCGGGTGCTGCAGCGCAGCCGGATCGGTCGGATCGACCGGACCCAGGTCGCGGTCGTCGATCTCGGTGGGGTCAATGGAAGCGCTCATGACGGCCAAACGCCCCAGCGGCGCCCCGGTTTCGTCGTGACTCGCGCGCCCTTCGCCGCTATCGAGCGGCCATCATGAAAGAGACTGAACGGCAATCCGAGGAACGCAGCTGGGAGACGGCGAAGACGCTCGCCGAAGCGCTGCCCTATATCCAGGTTTACGATCGCGAGACCGTGGTCATCAAATACGGCGGCCACGCCATGGGCGAGAGCGCCGTGGCCAAGCAATTCGCCGCCGACGTGGTTCTGCTGAAGCTGATGGGCGTGAACCCCGTGGTGGTCCACGGCGGCGGCCCGCAGATCAGCGCCATGCTGGACAAGGCGGGCGTCAAATCGGCCTTCGTCGACGGCCTGCGCGTGACCGACAAGGACACCATGCAGGTGGCCGAGATGGTCCTGTCGGGCGCCGTCAACAAAGAGATCGCCCACTGGATCACCGTCGCCGGCAAGGAAGCCGACGTGCGCGGCGTCGGCCTGTCGGGCAAGGACGCCGGCCTGCTGACGGTCGAGAAGACCCTGCGCACCAAGCGCGATCCCGACAGCATGATCGAGCACGAGGTCGACCTGGGCTTCGTCGGCGAACCGACCAAGGTCGATCCCAAGCTGATCAAGGGGCTGATCGCCTCCGAGACCGAGGACTGGGTCCCGGTCATCGCCCCCATCGGGGTCGCGGAAGACGGCATGACCTTTAACGTCAACGCCGACACGGTCGCGGGCGCCATCGCGGGATCGCTGGGCGCCAAGCGGATGCTGCTGCTGACCGACGTGGCTGGGGTCAAGGGCGTCAACGGCGAGATCATCCGCCAGATGACGCTGGAAGAGGCGCAAGACCTGATCGACACGGGCGTCGCCACCGGCGGCATGATCCCCAAGCTGGAGACGGCCATGGCCGCCGTCCGTGCCGGCGTCGAGGCCGTGGTCATCCTGGACGGGCGCCGCCCCCACGCCATGCTGGTCGAACTGTTCACCGAGTTCGGGGCCGGCACCTTGGTGAAGGCCCAGTGATGTCAAGTGCGACGGCTTCGCCGCTGGCGGCGACGACCGAGATCGGGGCCGACCTGCGTCACGTCCGGTCCTGGGTGTTCGACCTCGACAACACCCTCTATCCGCCGGAAAGCCAGTTCCTGAAACAGGTCGAACTGCGCATCAACGCCTATGTGGTGCGCACCTCGGGCCTGCCCGCGCACGAGGCGCTGACGATACAGAAGGGCTATCTGCACGACTACGGCACGTCCCTGGCCGGGCTGATGCAGCATTATCAGATCGACCCGCACGACTTCCTGGCCGAGGTTCACGACGTGCCGCTGGACGTGCTGACGCCCGATCCGGGCCTGCACGCCGCGCTGGAGCGGCTGAGCGGCCCGCGCCTGATATTCACCAATGGCTCGATCGGCCACGCCCGGCGGGTGATGGAACGGCTGGAGCTGACGCGCTTCTTCGACGGCGTCTTCGCCCTCGAAGACGCCGACCTGATCCCCAAGCCCGACCCGCGCACCTTCGACAGGATGCTGACCCGGTTCGGCGTCGACCCGACCACCGCCTGCTTCTTCGAGGACACGCCCAAGAACCTGGAGCCGGCCCACGCCATCGGCATGACCACAGTTCTGGTCGGCCCCAAGGCCTTCACGGCCGAGGGCGAGCACATCCACCATCGGGCCTCCACCGTCGGCCCCTTCCTGACCACCGCCTCGCTGGCCGGAGACCCGCAATGACCGACCTGACCCATCTCGAAGCCGTGATCGAAGCCGCCTGGGATGGCCGCGCCGAAATCTCGGCCGCCACGCGTGGCGAGGCGCGTGACGCCGTCGACACCGCCCTGGCCCTGCTCGACTCCGGCCAGGCCCGCGTCGCCACGCGCGGCGAGGACGGCGTCTGGACCACGCATCAGTGGCTGAAGAAGGCCGTGCTGCTGTCCTTCCGCCTCAACGACAACCAGATCATGCGTGCGGGGCACGCCCCGACCCTTCCGCTGTCGGCGGACCATCCGGCGGCCATCGGCCCCTTCTGGGACAAGGTGCCCAACAAGTTCGGCGACTGGAGCGCCGCCGATTATCAGGCCGCCGGCTTCCGCTCGGTGCCCGGCGCCGTCGTCCGCCGCGGCGCGCACATCGCCAAGAACGTGGTGCTGATGCCCTCCTTCGTGAACATCGGCGCCTTCGTCGATGAAGGCTCGATGGTCGACGCCTGGGCCACGGTCGGCTCCTGCGCTCAGATCGGCAAGAACGTCCACCTGTCGGGCGGCGCCGGCATCGGCGGCGTGCTGGAGCCGCTGCAGGCCAACCCGACCATCATCGAGGACGGCTGCTTCATCGGCGCCCGCGCCGAGGTGGCCGAGGGCGTCATCGTCCGCGAGGGCGCGGTCCTGGCCATGGGCGTCTATCTGTCGGGCTCGACCAAGATCGTCGACCGCGCCACCGGCGAGATTTTCCGCGGCGAGGTTCCGGCCTATTCCGTCGTGGTGCCAGGCGCCCTGCCCGATCCGAACGGCGGCCCGTCGCTGTATTGCGCCGTGATCGTCAAGCGTGTGGACGCCCAGACCCGGGCCAAGACCGGCGTGAACGAACTGTTGCGCGACTAGGACCGTAAAAGGCGATTCTGCTCCAGCCAAGCTCGGAAACGGGCTCGCCAAGGCCGCGAACTATGGCCTAATGCCTCCCTCAGTTGGGGAGAGATCTGTGGCTTACCAGCGCCTGCGCAGAGTAGCGGTTTCGATCGGCGTTCTCGGCCTTCTAGCCTTCCCCCTCGCCGCCTGCGGCGGGGGCGGCGGCGGTGGAGGAACGGGGGGCGGCGTCGTGACACCACCTCCCCCGCCGCCACCTCCTCCACCTCCCCCGCCGCCTCCGCCGCCTCCAGCCATTCCGTCCGCGAACTCGTCGGAATATCTGCGCAACTACGGCGTGGCGAACACGGGGGCGATCGCCGCCTGGCAGACGGGCGCAACCGGCAGGGGCGTCACCGTCGGCGTGGTCGACAGCGGCATCAAACTGGATCACCAGGATCTGGCGGTGAACATCTCTCCGCGCTCCACCGACGTCGTCGGCGGGCGCAACCAGCCCCAGGGGACCGACGCCCACGGCACGCGCGTCTCCAGCGTGATCGCGGCGCCGTTCAACAATTTCGGCACGGTCGGCATCGCCTTCAACGCGACCATCCTGTCGATCCGCGCCGACATCAGTGAATGCACCAAGCCCGAAAACACCGTCTGTTTCCGGGGGGCCGATCTGGCCAATGCGCTGGATTACGCCGTCGCCAACGGCGCCCGGGTCATCAACCTGTCGCTCGGCGGCGAGGGCACGCTGGGCTTCGCCTTCGAGGCGGCGTTGCAACGCGCCATCAACGCGGGGGCCATCTTCGCCATCGCCTCGGGCAACGAGGCCGGCGCCAATCCGGAATGGCCGGGCCGCTACGCCAGCGACCCACGCTTCGCCGGCGGCATCATCGTCACGGGCGCGCATGATTCAAACAATCTGATCGCCGACTTCTCTAACCGCGCCGGCGTGTCCCAATCCTGGTTCCTGTCCGCCCCCGGCGTCGGCGTCGTCGTCGACTGCGAGGACACCGGCTGTTGGCGCGTCAACGGCACCTCCTTCGCCTCGCCGGCCGTGGCGGGGGCGCTGGCCCTGCTGCTGGAGGCCTTTCCCAATCTGAGCGGACGCCAGGCGGCCGACATCCTGCTGCGCACCGCGCGCGACGCGGGCGACGCGGGAACCGACGTGGTCTATGGCCGCGGCCTGCTGGACATCGCCAAGGCCTTCCAGCCGATGGGCACCACCTCTTCACCTCAGGCGGCGGGCGCGGCCGTCCGGGTCGCCATCGAACCGGGCGCCTATGTCGGCGGGCCGTTCGGCGACGCCATGGGCCGTACCGGGACGCTGAGCACCATCGGCTATGACGAATACCAACGGCTGTTCCGCATCGACATGGGCGCGGCCTATCGCATCGCCCCGCGTCGCAGCTATCAGCCGGAAAATCCGACGCCCATGCGCCAGTCGCAGGTGTCGATGGTCGGTCCCGGCGGGGCGCGCCTGTCGCTGGTCGCCGCCGTGCCGGTCGAGACGCCCGAGCCGATCCTGAACCGCTACACCCCCTTCGACGCCCCCTGGCTGGGCGACGAGGTCAAGCAGGAGGCCCTGTTCGACGTCACCGCCGGACGGATGTCGTTCGCCGCCTGGCAGGGCAAGGGCGGGTCGCGCTCGCCCTTCCGCACCGGGTCAGGCGACGGTTTCGCCGCCCTGGCCCAGGCCGACCACGCCGTGCGCGGGGCCATGGTCTTCGACGGGCTGGGCTTCGGCCCCCTGACCGTCAGCGCCGAAACCGGGGCGGGCGACCGGCGCGCGCCCCTTCGATCTGTCGAGCAGGACGTGTCGTCCTACGCCCGCGCGGCCCTGGACTGGCGCGGGGAACACGGCGGCCTATCCTTCAGTATGGGGGCGCTGGACGAGAAGATGGGGCCGCTGGGCGCCTATATGCCGACCCGTTCGGACTTCGCCCTGCCGTCGCGCACGCGCTTCGCAGCTTTCGGCGGCGACCTGGGCCTGGGTCATGGCTTAGTTCTGAGCGGCGAGGCGGGCTTTGGCCGCACCGAGATCGAAGGCCGGTTCTTGAGCCTGTCGAGCGTCGCCGTCAGCTCGACTTGGCGCATGGCCCTGCAATCGGACTGCCCCAGTTGGGCCCTCGGATGCAGCCGTCTGACCTGGGAAATCTCGCAGCCGCTGCGGATCGAGAGCGGGACCTTCAGCGCCTTCCTGGCCGATGTGCCGCTGGAGTATTTCGACCCCGTCACCTTCTCCGAGCGCCGCTTCTCGGCCAGTCCGTCGGGGCGTCAGATCGATTTCAGCGTCCGCAGCCTTCACCCCCTGCCCGGCGGGTCGGTGCTGCAGCTGGAAGCCGTGGCCAGCCGCGACGAGCAGCACCGCGCCGGCACGCCGACCGGTTACGCCCTGCTGGGCAGCTGGCGACGCGGCTTCTGATCGGCTGATCCAGACATGAGAAAGGCCGGTGGATCGCTCCGCCGGCCTTTCCTGTTCTCAGCCCTTGAAGGGGGACGTTAGCGCTCGACGCAGAGGGCCACGCCCATGCCGCCGCCGATGCACAAGGTGGCCAGACCCTTCTTGGCGCCCGAGCGCTTCATCTCGTGTAGCAGGGTGGTCAGGATGCGCGCGCCCGAGGCGCCGATGGGGTGGCCGATGGCGATAGCGCCGCCGTTGACGTTCACCTTGGCCGTGTCGAGACCCAGTTCCTTGACCACACACAGCGACTGGGCGGCGAAGGCTTCGTTGGACTCGATCAGGTCCAGATCGGCGACGGTCCAGCCGGCCTTCTCCAGCGCCTTCTTCGCGGCCGGGATCGGGCCAGTGCCCATGATCGACGGATCGACGCCCGCCGTGGCCCAGGACGCGATGCGGGCCAGCGGCTCCAGACCGCGCGTCTTGGCTTCATCGGCCGACATCAGCACCAGCGCGGCGGCGCCGTCGTTCAGGCCCGAGGCGTTGGCCGCCGTCACCGAACCGTCCTTGACGAAGGCGGGGCGCAGCTTCTCCATCGCCTCAATGGTGGCGCCATGGCGGATGTATTCGTCCTGATCCACGACCACGTCGCCCTTGCGGGCGGCGATGGTCACGGGCGCGATCTCATCGACGAACTTGCCGGCCTTCTGGGCGGCCTCGGCCTTGTTCTGCGAGGCGACGGCGAAGGCGTCCTGCGACGCGCGGTCGATCGACCACGTGTTGGCGATGTTCTCGGCCGTCTGGCCCATGTGGTAGCCGTGGAAGGCGTCGGTCAGGCCGTCCTTGATCATGGTGTCGACGAAGGCGAGGTCGCCCATCTTCTGACCGGCGCGCAGCTGCTGGGCGTGCGGCGCCTGGCTCATGCTTTCCTGACCGCCGGCGACGACGATCTTGGCGTCGCCCTCGCGGATCTGCTGATAGGCCAGGGCCACGGCGCGCAGGCCCGAGCCGCACAGCTGGTTCAGGCTCCAGGCCGGGGTTTCGACCGGAATGCCGGCGCCGATGGCGGCCTGACGCGCTGGCCCCTGGCCCGCCCCCGCCTGCAGCACCTGGCCCAGGATGACCTCGTCAACGTCGGCGGGGGCCACGCCCGCCCGTTCCAGCGCCGCCTGGATAGCGATCTCGCCCAGCTTGGACGCGGGCAGGCTGGACAGGGCGCCGAGGAAAGAGCCGACCGGCGTGCGGGCGGCGGAAACGATCACTACGTCAGTCATGATATTCACTCCGGGGAGAATTCTGGGCGAGGTTGTGCCGCATTCCGCACCCCTCGTCACGTCTCGCAAGTGCGAATTTCAGCACTTCGTCATCATCCCGGCGCAATCTGACGGGAACGATAGCCGCGACGGATGGTTTTTCAGGAGTGATGCTGGTGCGGCTGAAATCCTTGGCTAGACGGGTCTGGACGCCCGACGATCTTGACATGATCGAGCACTATCAGACGCGGGCCGAACGTCTGGCCGACCTGTGGGTCCATGCGGTGGGCCTGGGTCTGGCGGCGGTCGGCGGCGTGGTGCTGGCGGTGCTGGCTGGGCTCTACAGCGGCGTCGGGGCCGTGGTGTCCACCGCCGTCTACGCCCTATGCCTGATCGCCATGCTGACGGCCTCGACCGTCTATAATCTGACCCACCCCTGCGCGGCGCGGCCGGTGCTTAGGCGGCTGGACGAGGCGGCCATCTTCCTGATGATCGCCGGCAGCTACACCCCCTTCACCACCCAGAGATTCGAGGGCGGCTGGTCGATCGGCTTCACGATCGGCGTCTGGGCCATGGCCTTGGCCGGCGTGGGGGTGAAGATGTTCGCCCCACGCATCTCCGACGCCTTCTGGAGCGGCGTCTATGTCCTGTTCGGCTGGGTGGCGGTCTTCGCCTTGAAGCCGATGATCGAGACGGTCCATCCGCTGGCCCTCGGCCTGCTGGTCGCGGGGGGGCTGATCTACACCTCGGGCGTCTTCGTCTTCATCAGCCAGAAGGTGAAATTCCGCCGCGCCATCTGGCACGGCTTCGTCGTCGCCGGCGCCGGCGTGCACTGGGCCGCCATCTTGGTCGGCGTAGTGCTGGCGCCGGGCGCGACCTGAGACAATTCAGGGCTCTGGCGTTCGCGCTCGCAACGCGTGATAGTGCGGCGTTGCAACAACGCGAGAACAAGCGTGGCCGACAAGAAATCCGAGGGCGGAAAAACCCGTGACGGCGTCGTCGTCATCAAGAAATACGCGAACCGACGGCTCTATAACACCGCCACCAGCGCCTATGTGACGCTGGAAGATTTGGCGCAAATGGTGCGCCAGGGCGTCGAATTCGTCGTCTATGACGCCAAGACCAATGACGAGCTGACGCGTCAGATCCTGACGCAGATCATCTTCGAGGAAGAAAGCCGGGGCGAAGCCCTGCTGCCGGTGCAGTTCCTGCGCCAGCTGATCGGCTTTTACGGCAACTCGATGCAGGCGGTCCTGCCCTCCTATCTGGAGATGTCGCTGGACAGCTTCAGCCGCCAGCAAGAGCAGTTGCGCAGCCAGTTCACCCGCACCTTCGCCGGCACGCCGGGCGGCGGGCTGATGGAGGAGGCGGTGCGCCAGAACATGGCCATGTTCGAACGCGCCATGAAAATCTTTCCCGGAATGACCGGCTATGGCCGTCCTGACGCCGAGGCGGAAACCGCAACCCCCGAGCCCTCGTCCCAGCCCGCCCATAAAGCCGCGCCCGCTGACACGGCCCTCGACGAGATGCGCCGCCAGATGGACGAGATGCGCGCCCAGATCGACCGCCTGGCCGGTTCCGGAAAATGACCGACGGCATGCGCCCGGTCGGCCCCCTTGAGGACCCGGCGCAGGAGCGCCGCGAAGGCGACCGGCGCGGGCGCGACCGGCGGGCGGCCGAAGCCCGGGCCGAAGCGGCCTCGCGCGCCCTGATTCTGACCGGCGAGCGGGTCGAACATGCCGCCTCCCCGGCAAAGCCTGCCGTGGCGCCGCCCAATCCCTTGGCGCCCCCTGCCCTGTTCGCCGCCCAGGTGATCGGCCAGACGGGCCAGAAGCGCGGGTTAAAGGGCGGCCCGCCGGTGCTGGACGCCGCCCGCTCGACCTATCTGGGCGCGGAATACTCGGGCCAGCGCGACCGGCGGCCGCGCGTGGGCAAGGCGGCGCGGACCGAGGTCTGATCCGGACGAGATGATGGCATGCGGCTTGCGATGCGTCCGGCGTCTTTCGCTGGAACCTCGTCCATGCCCGCCGTTTTCAACCTCGCCGCCCGCCTGTTCGACGTGACCGTTGTCGCCCTGGTCTTCGTCGCCTTCAGCTAAGGCCCCGGAGCCTGGGACTCTCAGCGCGGGTTCAGGTCGAAATCGCGCCGCGAGGCGATGATGGTGACGATGAAGCCCGCCAGCACGTCCAGCAGCACCATGGTCAGGATCAGGAAGAAGACCGATCCGGCAAAGCCCGGCAGCAGCAGGAACTCGACCAGGCAGACCACGAACAGCACCATCGACAGGGCGTGATTGACGATGGCGACCCGCTGGCTGGAGGTCGATTTCAGCAGTTCCACGAACAGCAGGATCAGCGACAGGAACAAGATCAGGTCGCCGACACTGACGCTCCAGACCGCACCCGAGGTCATCGGCACGCGGAACAGTTCTTCGCTCAGCACCGAGGCCGGGCCCAGAACAGACTCCGCGCCGCCCCCGCCGAGTAGAATGACCAGATTGTAGATCACGACCGGCACGATCAGCAGCGGTATGGCGATCAGCATGGGCGGCCCCTCCAGATGCCCCTGCTTAACCCCGTTTCCGGTACACCGCCATATGGGCGCAACCGCCTCAGAACTCGCTGATCGGGCCTGGACGGCGTGAACGCGACTTCAGCCACATCACGCCCAGCAGGTCCGAGAAGGACGCCCGCAGCCGGCCCCAGTTGGTGTATTTCGAGCGGCCCGTCTCGCGGTGACGGTGATCCACCTCGAGGTAGCGGTTCTCGTAGCCCTCGCGGATCGTCAGCGCCGGCAGATAGCGGTGGATGTGATCGAAGTAGGGCAGACGCAGGAAGACGTCGCGACGGAAGGCCTTGAGCCCGCAGCCGGTGTCGTCGGCGTCGTCGGACAGCAGTTTGCGGCGGATGCGGTTGGCCCAGATCGAGGCCTGGCGCTTGGCCTCGCTGTCCTGACGCTTGGCGCGAACGCCGCCGACAAGGGCGACGCTGGGCGGCGCGGCCATCAGGGCGTCGGCCAGACGCGGGGCGTCGGCGGGCGGGTTCTGGCCATCGCCGTCCAGGGTCACGACGACGCCGCCGCGCGCGGCCAGGACGCCGGTGCGCACGGCCCGGCTCTGGCCCGCATTGGTCGCATGGGCCAGCACCCGCAGGGTCGGCAGTTCGGCCATGGCGGCCTTCAACTCGGCCAGGGTCGAATCGCGGCTGGCGTCGTCGACGAAGATCATTTCATAGGACCGACCGGCGAAGGCCTCGGCGATCTCACGCGCCAGAGGCACGGCGGCGCCGGATTCGTCGTGAACGGGCACGACGACGGAGATGTCGGGAACGGAAGCAAGGCTGTCGGTCATCCGTCGCTCTGTAGCGCATCGTCGGGTCCGAGGAAAACGGGCGCCGCGCCGTCGGTGAAAGCTGAAGCTTCCGGGGGGCGTCGTCGGCGTGATACGACAGCCTCATGAACCGCCCGAACCTGGATCATTTCATCGTCGGCTGGCGCGGCCCCGTTCTGGCGGCCCTGCTCACCCTACTCGCCGGCCTGCCCAGCCTCCTACTGCTGCCGCCGCTGGACCGCGACGAGAGCCGCTTCGCCCAGGCGACGGCGCAGATGCTGGAAAGCGGCGACTATGTCGATATCCGCTTCCAGGACGAACCGCGCTGGAAAAAGCCGGTCGGCATCTACTGGATGCAAGCCGCCGCCGTGGCGCTGACCTCGGATGTCGAGGACCGTAGTATCCAGCCCTATCGCCTGCCGTCGCTGTTCGGCGCCATGCTGGCCGCCTGGGCCGTGGCCTGGGCCGGCGCCGCCCTGTTCGGCAACCGAGCGGGCTTCCTGGCGGGCGCCATGCTGGGCGCGACCTTCCTGTTGTCGACCGAGGCAGGCATCGCCAAGACCGACGCCATGCTGTGCGGCCTGACGACCTTAGCGATGGCGGCCCTGGCGCGGATCTACATGGCGACACGGGCGGGCGATAAGCCGGTGCGATGGCACAAGCTGCTGTTCTGGCTCGGCATCGGCCTGTCGATCCTGATCAAGGGACCGATCGGCCTGCTGGTCGTCGCGCTGTCGATCATCGCCCTGTCGGCCTGGGATCGAAACATCAAGTGGCTGGGCAAGCTCGGCTGGGGCTGGGGCCTGCCTCTGGTGGCCCTGCTGGTCGGGCCCTGGGCCATCGCCATCACCATCGCCACCGACGGCGGCTTCTGGCGTGAAGCCATCGGCGGCGATCTAGCCCCGAAACTAGCGGGCGCCCATGAAAGCCACGGCGGCTTCATCGGCATGTACGCCCTGTTGTCGCCCCTGCTGCTCTTCCCCGTCACACTGATGCTGCCCGCCGCCCTGTCGACGGGCTGGCATCGTCGCGCCGAGCCGGCCATCCGCTTCGCCGTCTGCTGGCTGGTCCCGGCCTGGCTGATGTTCGAGATCGCCCCAACCAAGCTGTGGCACTACACCCTGCCCACCTTCGGCGCGATCGCGCTGCTGGCGGCGGCCGCCCTGACCCAGCCGATCGGCAAGGTCTCGCGCATTTCGGGTGCCCTGCTGGGCCTCTTCGCCGCCGTCGTCATCTGCGCCATCACCGTCTACGGCCTGACCGAATATGGCCGCTCGACCGCCCAGACCTGGGCCACCGTCACCATCGTCTTCGCCGTCATGGCGGCGGCGGTCGGCGGCTTCCTGCTGCTCAACCGGGCGGCGATCACCGGGGTCCTGGCCGCCATCCTCTGCGGCGTCATCGCCCATGCAGGCTTGGCCGGGACCATCCGCCAGCTGCGCCCCCTGTCCATCGCCCCGCGCCTGGTGAAGACGCTGGAATCGGCCGAACTGAGCCCGCGTCAGGGCCGCTATCCGGGACCGGTGGCCATCACCACCTATCATGAGCCCAGCTTCGTCTTCCTGACCGGGCGCGACACCCAATTGACCGACGGTCCCGGCGCCGCCCGCGCCCTGGCCGAGGGCCGTCCCGCCATCGTCGAGGCCCATGACGACGAGGCCTTCCGCCGCGCCCTGGCCGACCTGGGCGCCGCTGGACGCGCCGTGGGCGTGGTCAGCGGCCACAACTACTCCTCGGGCGACGACGTGCGCCTGACCGTCTATGCGCCCGCTGGCGCAGGCGAGCGGAGCGCGCGCTGATGGGCCGGTTCATCCAGATCGTCGAGGTCGGGCCGCGCGACGGCCTGCAGAACGAAAAGGCGGTGCTGGCGCCCGCCGTCCGCGCCGACTTCGTGCGCCGCCTCGAAGCCGCCGGGGCCAAGCGGATCGAGGCCGTCAGCTTCGTCCACCCCAAATACGTGCCGCAGATGGCGGGCGCGGAAGAAGTCATGGCCGACCTGCCCCATGAACCGGGCCGCAGCCGCATCGGCCTGGTGCTGAACGGCAAGGGCTATGACCGGGCGCTCGGCACGGCGGTGGACGAGGTCAACATCGCCATGTCCGCCACCGACGGTTTCGGCCTGAAGAACCAGGGCCTCGACGTCGACCAGCAGGTGCAGATGCTGTCAGACATCATGGCGGGCCGCGCCAATGCCCCAAGCGGCGTAGAGGGCGCGCCGGGCGCGACGCCGAAGCTGTCGGCCACCCTGTCCTGCGTCTGGGGCTGCCCCTTCGACGGCGAGGTCTCGGTCGAACAGGTCAGCGATCTGGTCGCCCGCATCACCGCCCTGGGCGTCGAGGAGATCGCCCTGGCCGACACCATCGGCGTCGGCGACCCGTGGAGCGTCACCAAAAAGGTCGAGGCCGCCCGCAAGGCCGCGCCAGATGCTGTCCTGCGCCTGCATTTCCACGACACCCGCAACACCGGCCTGGCCAACGCCTACGCCGGGGTCGAGGCCGGGGTGGACATCCTCGACGCCTCCGCCGGCGGCATCGGCGGCTGCCCCTTCGCGCCCGGCGCGACGGGCAACGTCGCTACCGAAGATCTGGTCTACATGCTGGAACGCGCCGGCTTCTCGACAGGCTACGACCTCGACGCCCTCATCAACGCCGCCCGCTGGATCGGCGAAAAGATCGACAAGCCTCGCCTCAGCGCCTTGAGCCGGGCCGGCGGGTGGCCGAAAATCGGCCTGAACGGCTAATTTTCTTCAACCGCTTTCCCGGCATCCTACATTTCCTATAGGACCGTGGTCGACGAGGCTCCGGCCTTTCCCGACGTATTGACGCGAGACCGCCTTGGCCAAACCGTTCAAGACCTGGATCAAAGACCTGCAGCGGGCCCAACTGCTGCTGGAGCGGCTGCAAAAAGCGCCTTCGCAACTCGATCAGCTGAGCAAGGCGCTTGAGGAGCATCGCCGCGAGGTGCGGCTGCTGCACAGCGTCCAGACCCTGCCGGAGCGCCGCCTGTGGGACGGCCAGCCGCCGATGATTCCGGGCCGCCCCGGCGGCCACGTCTTCCCTCATGGAACGGTCTGCCGCCAGGACAGCTTCGAGACTCCGTGGTTCTCCTACTGGACCAAGCGGCTGAACGAAGGTCTGCGCTATCACCGCAAGCTGTGGGAGTTCGTCTTCATCTGTCAGGCTCTGTGGGAACGCGGGGCGATTGTGTCGGGCGCACGCGGCCTCGGCTTCGGCGTGGGTTCAGAACCGCTCAGCGCCTTCTTCGCTTCGCAGAACTGCCGCATCACCGCGACCGACATGGACCTGAGCAGCGCCGAGGAAATGGGCTGGACCCTGACCAACCAACACGCCACCGGCAAGGAGGCGCTGCGCAAATCCGTCGTCTGCCCGGATGCCCTGTTTGACGAGAACGTCTCGTTCCAGACCTGCGACATGAACCACATCCCCGACGATCTGGCCGGCTTCGACTTCTGCTGGTCGGCCTGCGCGCTTGAGCATCTGGGCTCCATCGAAAAGGGCCTCGCCTTCGTCGAACGCTCGGTGCAATGCCTCAAGCCCGGCGGCTGGGCGGTGCACACGACGGAATACAACTACGGCTCCAACGTCGAGACGATCGACAACATGGACACCGTCCTGTTCCGCCGACAGGATCTGGAGCGGCTGGCGCAGCGCCTAACCGAGCAGGGCCACAAGGTCGCGACCTTCGATCTGGAAATGGGAGACGGCCCCATCGACCAGTATCTCGACGTCATGCCCTATCGCGAACAGCCCCATCTGCGGATGGCGCTATGGGGCTACGCAACCACCTCGGTCGGCATCATTGTCCAGCGCGGCTAACGCGGATATCCACCAGCGAGCCTTCTAGATGACTATCCGCAGGACGATCGCTCGAACCGTCCGAAGGCTGACGGGACGCCCCGCCTCAGGGGTCGCTCACGTCTTGTCGCCCGGCGCCTAGCGAGCCCGTCGTCGCGATCGGGCCGTCGCGAGCGGACCGTCGACCGCGATGCGGCGGCGGACAAAGCGCAGGATCCGCGCCAGCTTTCTGACTTCGACGGTCGGCTCGAGGCTGGTGCGGCAGGCGTCCAGCAGTTCCCGGTAGGACGGTTGGTGCGGGTCGAGAAGCACCGCCATCTCCAGCGCCACGACCGCCGCCTCTGTCTTCCCGGCGCGCCAGAGGATCAAGCCGTGCCAGTAGCGCAGGTGCGCGGCGGTCGGCAGCTTGTCCACCGCCTCCTCGACCAGAGGCAGAGCCTCCTCGACCCGACCGGCGGCGATCAGGCCGTTGGCGTGCGGCACCAGATGATTGGCCGCACGCAGTCCCAGTTCGGTGGCGCGTTCGTGCAGGGCGACGGCCTCGTCGTGTTCGCCGGCGAGGCCGAGGCAGGCCGCCAGCGCCGTCAGCGCCATCGGACTGTGCGGCGCGCGTTCCACCGCGAGGGTCGCCAGCGCCCGGGCGGTGCGGGCCCGGCGGACGGGCTGAAGCTCGGCGAGCCGGCTGAGATAGATCGAACTGTCGCGACGGCGCGCCTTGGCCTCGGCCCGAAACGCCTCCACGTCCAGATCGCCCGCGAGGACGTCGAACACCAACGGCCCCAGCAGCGCCATCTCCTGCAGAAACGTCGTCGCCGGATGGTGAATGTAGCGCAGGCCGATCAGATCAGCCTTGATCTCGGCGGCGATCAGCCGGACCTGGCGTTCATCGTCGCCGGTCGCGTCATAGACGATCACCGGACGGCAGGCACAGCTCAGGCGCCCCTCTATCTCGGGCCGGAAGGCGATGCGGCGGCCGTCCTGAAGCCAGCGCGTCTCGAACGGGACCTTGGCCGGGTCGACCGAATACTGAGGCGAGATGGCCAGCACGGCGTCCGCCCCCGCCGCATCCGCGAAGCGCAGTGCCGCATAGGCGCCCATGCTGGAGCCATAGGTCATGACCCGGTCGGCGCCCGCTGTCGCCCGGCGCACGGCGGCCATGGCCTCGGCCATCTCGGGATACTGATACCAGTCCTCGCGACGCCCCATGACATGGATGGCCGAAACGCCGGACTGACGCAGGAAGGCCTCGCCGAACCCGGGACGATTGAAGCCCGGCCCCAGGCCGTAGTTGTCGAAGGTCACGACCCAGCGGCCAGCATCCCCGACGGGGACGCTGCGCACGACGACGTTGTTGCTGCGGAAGAGTTCGATCATCACTTAGCCGCTCGCCTTAGACCGATTTGCGGCGGGACGCGAAGCCTTCGGCGCATCGACCAGGGTCGCATCGATGCGCCTCCCGGGCCTCGTTCAGAGGTTCAGCAGGGCCGGATCGCCGCCTTGCGCCGCGATGTTGACGCTGATGGCCTTTTCCGCGGCGTAGCGGATGAGGCTGTTGGGGCCGCCGGCCTTGGGGCCGGTGCCGGAGAGGCCTTCGCCGCCGAAGGGCTGGACGCCGACGACGGCGCCGATGATTGAGCGGTTCACATAGACGTTGCCCGCCGGGACCAGACGCACGACCTCGTCGGCGAAGGCTTCGATGCGGCTGTGGACGCCGAGCGTCAGGCCGTAGCCGCGCGCGGCCAGCTTGGCGGCGACCGATTTCAGGTCCTTCGAGTCATAGCGATAGACGTGCAGGATGGGGCCGAAGACTTCGCGCTCCAGGAAGTCGGGCGTGGGGATTTCGGCGATGGTCGGGGCGAACAGGTCGCCCTTGCCAGAACCTTGGGCGTAGCCGGCCGGCAGTTCGGCGCGGGCGACGATCTTGGCGTCTTTCGACAGGCGCTCGACGTGGGCTTCCAGGTTCTTGCGGCTCTCTGCGTCGATGACCGGGCCGATGTCGCTCTTGGGATCGGTCGGATCGCCCAGCACCTGGGTCGCCAGCGCGCCCTTCAGGCCCTCGATCAGGGCGTCGGCGGCTTCCCTAGGCGCATAGAGAATGCGCAGGGCCGAGCAGCGCTGCCCGGCCGAACCGAAGGCCGACAGGATAACGTCGTCGATGACCTGTTCCTTCAGCGCCGTGGTGTCGACGAACATGGCGTTCAGGCCGCCGGTCTCGGCGATGAAGGGGATGATGGCGCCGGGGCGCGCGGCCAGGCCGCGGTTGATGGCGGATGCGGTGTCGGTGCCGCCGGTGAAGGCCACGCCGTCGATGCCCGGATGGGCCGTCAGGGCCGCGCCGACAATCTCGCCGCGACCGGGGACCAAGGCCAGCAGGTCGGGGTTCAGGCCAGCCTTGTAGAAGAGGCGGACGGCCTCGGCGGCGATCAGCGGGGTCTGTTCGGCGGGCTTGGCCACCACGGCGTTGCCGGCGGCCAAAGCCGCGGCGATCTGGCCGGCGAAGATGGCCAGGGGGAAGTTCCACGGGCTGATGGCGGCGAAGACGCCGCGGCCGTGCAGCACCAGTTGGTTGGTCTCGCCGGTCGGCCCCTTCAGCGTCTGGGCGCCGCCGAAGTCGCGCTCGGCCAGCAGGGCGTAGTAGCGGCAGAAGTCGGCGGCTTCGCGCACCTCCGCCACGCCGTCGTTCAGCGTCTTGCCCGCTTCACGCGACAGCAGGGCGACCAGACGGTCCATCTCGGCTTCCAGGCCGTCGGCCATGGCGCGCAGGACCGGGGCGCGGCCCGCGCCGCCGATGCGGTCCCAGGCGACCTGGGCGTTCCCGGCGGCGATCACGGCGGCGTCCACGTCGTCAGCCGAGGCTTCCGAGACGTGGCCCAGCACCTGCGAACGGTCGAAGGGATTGGTCACGTCCTGGGCGTTGACCCCGGCGCGCAGCTTGCCGCCGATGATGGGGCCGGACGTCAGCTTCTCGCTGTCGACGCGCTCCAGAGCCTGGGCGTGGCGGTCACGGTCGGCGGCTTGCGAATAGTCGCGGCCGAGGGAGTTCTGGCGATCGCCGTAGATGTTCATGGGAACCGGAATCCTGGGGTGACGGTCGGGCTGGGCCTCGACGGCGGTGATGGGGTCGGCGGCGACGGCGGCCGCCGGAACGCGTTCGTCCAGCAGGGCGTGGACGAAGGAGGAGTTGGCGCCGTTTTCCAGCAGGCGGCGCACCAGATAAGGCAGCAGTTCTTCGTGGCCGCCGACGGGGGCGTAGGCGCGGACGATGACGTCCTCGTCGGCCCAGGCCTCGTGCGCGGCGTCATAGAGGGCCTCGCCCATGCCGTGCAGGCGCTGATGTTCGATGACCACGTCGCGGTCACGCGCCATACGACGCACGGCGGCCAGCGTATGGGCGTTGTGGGTGGCGAACTGGGCGTAGATGTGGGGCGAGGCTTCGATCAGGGCCTTGGCGCAGACCAGATAGTTCAGATCGGTCGCCGGCTTGGTGGTGAAGACCGGATAGTCGGTGCGGCCCATGACCTGGGCGCGCTTGATCTCGGTGTCCCAGTAGGCGCCCTTGACCAGACGCACCATCAGGCGACGGCCCGAGGACCTGGCCAGGTCGGCCAGCTTTTGCACCGTCTCGGTCGTGCGCTTCTGATAGGCCTGAACGGCGAGGCCGAGGCCCTGCCAGTCGCCCAGGGCCGGCTCACGGGCCAGCCGCTCCAGCAGCTTCAGCGACAGGGCCAGACGGTCGGCCTCTTCGGCGTCGATGGTGTAGTTGATGTCGTACCTGGCGGCGATCAGGGCCAGGCGCAGGATGCGGGGATAGAGTTCCTCCCACACGCGATCTTCCTGCGTCGCCTCATAGCGGGGCGACAGGGCCGACAGCTTGACCGAGACGCCGTGGCCAGCCTCGGGCCCCTGCCCCTTGTTGGTCTTGCCCACTGCTTCGATGGCATCGGCGTAGATCTTTTCATAGCGCTCGGCGTCGGCGACGGTGCGGGCGCCCTCGCCCAGCATGTCGAAGCTGCACAGCCAGCCTTCGCGGTCCGACCGTTTAAGCGCGCCCTCGATGGTGCGGCCGACCACGAACTGCTCGCCCATGATCTTCACGGCGGTCGCCACGGCCTGACGGATGACCGGCTCACCCAGACGCCCGGCGATGCGCTTGAGGAAGCCCGGCAGGTCGGTCCTGGCCTCTTCGTCCACATCGACCAGCTTGCCGGTCAGCATCAGCCCCCAGGTCGAGGCGTTGACGAACAGGCTGTCGGACTGGCCCATGTGCGCGGCCCAGTCGGCGGAACCGATCTTCTCGGCGATCAGACGGTCGCGGGTGCCGGCGTCGGGCGTGCGCAGCAGCGCCTCGGCCAGGCACATCAGGGCCAAACCCTCGCGGGTGCCCAGCGAAAACTCCTGCAGAAAGCTCTCGACCACGCCCTGCTTCTTCCGGCTGGCGCGGGCGTGATCGACCAGGGCCACGGCGTCGCGCAGCACGTCAGCGCGCTCGTCGAGATCCATCGGCAGATGGGCCAGCAGTTCGGCCACGGTCTCGCGTTCGTCGCGGAACTTGTTCCGGTCCAGGTCATCCCAGTGTTGAAGGTCGGTCGGCGTCATGAAACTCACCCTGGGATCAAACCCTGCGATTTCCGGCGTATATGGCGGACTTGGCCGAATGTGCATTGTATGATGACCGTCTGAACCAGCGATTCTTCGGCAAATAGGCTGATCCACCATGCAAATTCTGGACGATACCGACCGCCGACTGCTGCGCGTGCTGCAGACCGACGGCCGCATCTCCAACGCGGAACTGGCGCGAAGGTGCAATCTGTCCCCGGCCGCCTGCTTCGAGCGGGTCAAGCGGCTGAAGGACAAGAAGGTCATCACCGGCTACGCCGCCCTGATCGACCCCGCCAGCGCCGACCGCGCCCTGCTGATCTTCATCGAGGTGCAGTTGGACCGCACCACGGGCGATGTCTTCGACGCCTTCGCCGACGCCGTCCGCCATCAGCCCGAGGTTCTGGAGTGCCATATGGTGGCTGGCGGCTTCGACTATCTGATCAAGGCGCGGGTGGCCGACATGGACGCCTATCGCGTCTTCCTCGGCGACATCCTGGTGCGAATGCCGGGCGTGCGGGAGACCAGAACCTATGCCGTTCTCGAAGAGGTGAAGTCGACGACGGTGCTGCCGCTGTAAACCCGTCTCGCCTTCGTCATTTTAACCGTCTAGAACTTTTGGCTCAGCGAAACGGCCCGGGGCCCACTCGATTTCAATGCGTATCGTCCTGGTCACCGACGCCTGGGAGCCTCAGGTCAACGGCGTCGTCCGCACCCTGACTCGAACCGTGGCCGAATGCCGCGCCATGGGTCATGAGGTCGAGGTCATTGAACCCAGCCAGTTCAAGACCATCCCCTGCCCGACCTATCCCGAGATCCGGCTGGCCCTGGGCGCCGAAGAAGAGATTCGCGAGCGCCTGCGCGCCTTCGAGCCCGAGGCCGTCCATATCGCCACCGAAGGCCCGCTGGGCATCGCCACGCGCCGCATCTGCGTGGAATGGAAGCTGCCATTCACCACCAGCTATCACACCAAGTTCCCGGAATACGTCTCGGCCCGTTTCCCGATCCCGGTGCAGGTCGGCTACGCCTATATGAAATGGTTCCACAAGCCGTCGGGCCGGCTGATGGTGGCGACCCCGACCCTGCGCGACGAGCTGGTCGAGCACGGCTTCCGCAACGTCTCGCCGTGGACGCGCGGCGTGGACACCGACCTGTTCCGACCGGATCTGGAGCCGATCTATAAGGAAATGGGCGGCGACGCGTGGCCCCGACCCTTCTTCCTCAACGTCGGCCGCGTCGCCGTCGAGAAGAATATCGAGGCCTTCCTCGAACTGGACCTGCCCGGCACCAAGATCGTCGTCGGCGACGGCCCGGCCCGTGCCGAACTGGAAGTGAAATACCCCGAGGCGAAATTCCTCGGCGCCCGCTTCGGCGAGGAACTGGCGCGCTGCTTCGCCGACGCCGACGTCTTCGTCTTCCCCAGTTGGACCGACACCTTCGGCCTGGTGATCCTCGAGGCCATGGGCGCCGGCACGCCGGTCGCCGCCTATCCGGCGCACGGGCCCATCGACATCATCCCGGGCTCCAACGCCGGGGCTATCGACGACGACCTGAAGACCGCCTGCCTGAAGTGCCTGGAACTGGATCGCGGGGACGTGCGCGCCTACGCCGAGAAGTTCAGCTGGCGCGCCTCGGCGGAACAGTTCGTGGAAAACCTGCAGCCCTATCCCGACCCCGAGCGCGGTCGTTTCTGGCGCCGCCTGCGCCGCATCGCCCGCCTGAGGCGCAAGGCGGCGGCCTGACCGGGAGGGTGCATGGCGAGCGAAGATCACAATCCCTATCGTTCGCAACCTGACCATGCCTTCTGGTCCCGCGCCGTGGCCCGAATCGCGGCGGAAGACGTGGACCCCGTCGCGGCCCCGCGCTTCCGCATCGACCGGGAAGACCGGATCGTCACCGCCGGAAGCTGTTTCGCCCAGCACATGTCGAGGGCGCTGCAAGCCCAGGATTACCGCTACCTGGTCACGGAGCCGGGACCGGAAGATCGCAACTATGGCGTCTATCCCGCCCGGTTCGGCAACATCTACACCGCTCGCCAACTGCTGCAGTTGTTCCAACGCGCCTTCGGCCTGTTTTCGCCGGTCGAGCCGGCCTGGCGCCTGGGTGAGCGGTTCGTCGATCCCTTCCGGCCCCAGGTCGAACCGGGCGGCTTCGAGAGCAAGGAAGCCATGCTGGCCGACCGAGAACGGCATCTGGACGCCGTACGAAAGATGTTCGAACAGGCGGACGTCCTCGTCTTCACTCTGGGGCTTACGGAAGGCTGGATTTCGCAGGCAGGCGGGGCCGTCTTTCCCCTGGCTCCGGGGGTCGCGGGCGACGCGCCGCGGCCCGACCTGATTCAGCCTCGGCATTTCACGGTTCAGGAGGTTGTGGACGACCTCAACGCCGTCCTGAAACTGGCGCGCATCCTCAATCCCGACCTTCGGGTGCTGCTCACCGTATCGCCCGTCGCGCTGGTGGCGACGGTCAGCGACCGACACGTGCTGACAGCCACCACCTATAGCAAGGCGGTGCTGCGCGTGGCCGTGGAGGCCGTCGTCCGCGAGAACTCTGACGTCGACTACTTCCCCAGCTACGAAATCATCACCGGCCCCCACACCCGGGGGCGCTACTTCGCCGAAGACCTGCGCAGCGTGCGCCCCGACGGGGTGGACCAGGTCATGAAAATCTTCGGCCGCCACTACTTGATCGAGACGGACGCCCGCCCCGCCTCTCCGGATAGCCCCGTTTCGCAAGCGCCGTCGGCGGCGGCCGTCGACGCCGCGCTTCAGGGCGTGATCTGCGACGAAGAAGCGATCGATCGGCCATGAAGATCGGGGTCCTGGGCAATTGTCAGGCGCAAGGGGTCGCCCGATGCATCCGCCTGCTCGCCCCCCAGGCCGAGGTGACGACGCGCAGCGTGTCCCTGGCCGACGGAGACGACCCTGAGGTCGTTGCCGCGATCGCCGCCGAGATGGCGGCCTGCGATATCGCCATGATCCAGACGCTGGAGGAGGTGCAACCTCGCCTCGCCGGGCTTTTCGCGGCCGCCCTGGCGAGCAGCGAGCCGCCCGCGCTGCGCTGGCCGCCGATCATCTTTCGCGGCTTTCACCCCGACTGCGTCTATGTGCTGCGCGAGGGTCGAGCGGCGGACGGGATCGTCGGCCCCTATCACTCCGCCCTGCTGTGCGCCGCCTGGTGCGAAGGTCTTTCCCCCGACTGCGCCGCGCGCCTGTTCAACGGCTTCAGCTACGCCGCGCTGGGCTATTTCAAAGCCTTCGAGGAAGCCGCCGCCCTGTTTGCCGCCCAAGCCGCGCAACTCGGCTTTGAATTTTCGGCCTTCCTGACGGCGCCGGCCGCGCCGTTCATGCATACCGTCAACCATCCAAGGGTGGAGATCCTGCAGTCGGTCGCGCGCCAGGCGCTCGACCTGACTGCGGTTCCCCGCAGCCCGACCGCGCCCCTGCCGCATGACGATCTCGCTTTGGGCCCCATCTGGCCCGCCTATCCCGAACTCGCGCAACGCGGCGGATGGGCGCCTCCCTCCGCCTCATGGGATCCGCGCGACATGGAGGCCGTGGCCAGGCGCGCCTATGACGCGCTCGACCGATTAGGCGACCGCTCGCTGGGTCGTCCGGACACACCGGGCGAACAGATCATCCTGCGGGCGCGCGAGTTCATCCGGACCCACGTCGTTCACGACTGAGAATTCCGCCGCACCCTCGACCGAAGAAGGCGATAATCGAGCCATCCCGCGCGCCGCCGCCGATTGGATAGAGTCACGCATCTCTGCCATAAGCGGTAGTAGATTCCGGGTGGGGAAACTCATTGGAACCCTGTCCGAACGCACCCTGTCCGCCTCCAGCGCAAAGAGTCCGATGCCCGATTCCGCCACGCCCCTCGCCGGTCACAGCCCCGCCTCATCGACCCTCGCCTCAGCCGGAAATCCTCCGACCGAGGCCATGAAGGATATCGCCTTCTGGCGCGATACCTTCCCGGAACTTTCGATCGGCGCCCTGTTCGAAGGCCAGTTCGCGCTCAACGCCCTGAGCCCGGAGGCAGGCGAGCGCGCGAGCCAGCGCCTGATCACCGAGGGCTATTTCCAGGAAGCTGATCCGGAGCTGCCCCGACTCGCCGGGCAACTGGCGGCGGGCATCGCCCGCTGCGTCGCCATGGGCATTCCGCCGGTCTTCGCCTTCGTCTTCGACGAGGCCTGGGCCGTCTTCCACCGCCAGCACCAGACCATCGCCGCCTTCCTAGGCGCCTCCTATCAGGTGTTGCCGGACTTCTGGGCCTGGCACGTCGATCCCAAGGCGGGGCAGGCGGGCTGGCGGCCCCACCGGGACAAGGGGTTCCAGGCCCTGGCGCCGGACGGCACGCCACTGTCCCTCACCGTCTGGGTGCCGCTGACGGAAGCGTCGCCGCTCAACGGCTGCATGTATATGCTGCCGGCCAGCCGCGACCCGGTTTACGGCACCTCCGAGGACCGGACCTGGCAAATTGACTACCCCTCCATTCGCGCCCTGCCCGGCAAGCCGGGCGACTGGTTCTGCTGGAATCAGGCGGTGCTGCATTGGGGCGGCCAGTCCAGCCCGTTCGCCGAAGGCCCGCGCATGAGCATGGCGCTGGAGTTCCAGCGCAGCGATATCGCGCCCTACAACACCCCGCTGCTGGGCACCCTGCCGGTCCTCAGCTTCGAGAACCGGATGAAGCTGATCGCCAAGCAGATCCTGCAATACGCGCACATGTATCCCCTGCCGCAACCGATGCAGGCTCTGGCCCAGGACCTTCTGGCCTAGGCACTCTCTCGCTGGGAATTCGGGCCGCCACGCAGACAAAGAAAAACGCCCCGGACGATCTCGTCCGGGGCGTTTCCGTTTAAGGGGCGAACCCTGCCTAGTTCGGGCGGGCCATCGCGGTCATGGCGGCGGCCTTGGCGCGTTCGGCGGCCAGTTGGTCGGCGGGCAGCGGCACCAGGCCGCGGTCCTGGAGATAGCCGCCGCGGCCAGCGGAGCCTTCGGACACGAACTCCTGGACGAACTGCTCCAGGCCCGGGGTCACGCCGATGTGGGCCTTCTTGACGTAGATGTAGAGGCTGCGGGCCAGCGGATAGCTGCCGTCGGCGATGGTTTCAGCGGAAGGGGCGACGCCGTCGATGGTCTCGGCTTTCACCGTGTCCATGTTCTGCTCCAGGAAGGAGAAGCCGAACACACCCAGCGAACCCGGGGTGCGGGTCAGGGTCTGGACGATGGCGTTGTCGTTCTCGCCCGAGTCGACCCAGGCGCCGTCCTCACGCAGGGTATGGGTCAGGGTCTCGAACTTGGTCTTGTCGTCCTTGAAGGCGGCGACGGCGGGGATCAGCTTGCCGCCCGGCGCCATGCCCAGTTCCAGGAAGGCGTCGCGCGTGCCCGAGGTGGGCGGCGGGCCGTAGACCTGGATGCGCTGGTTCGGCAGGCCCTTGTTGACGTCGTTCCAGGTCTTGGCCGGGTTGGCGATGAAGGTCCCGTTCGGGCCAGGAACCTCCTTGGCCAGACCTTCATACAGGTCGTTCAGCTCGAAGTTGAAGCTATTGCCCGTGCGGGCCGTGGCGATGACGATGCCGTCGAAGCCGATCTTGATCTCGACGATGTCGGTGACGCCGTTGGCGACGCAGCGGTCGAACTCGCCCTGCTTCATCGGGCGCGAGGCGTTGGCGATGTCGGGAGTCGAGGGGCCGACACCGGCGCAGAAGGCCTGGATTCCGCCGCCGGTGCCGAGCGATTCAACGCGCGGCGCCGAGCCGCCCGAAGTGCGGGCGAAGTTCTCGGCCACGCGGGTGGCGAAGGGGAAGACGGTCGAGGAGCCGGCGGCCCAGATGCCCGCGCGGGCCTTCTGGTTGCCGGGGGCGGCGCCCTCGTTATTGCCGCAAGCCGCCAGAGCGATCAGAGCGGCGGCGCAAACGCCGAACTTGGCGGTGAACTTCAGGGGACGGATCATTGGCCGGACCTCTCCAGACGTCAGTTGATGACGCTTAGAGCAGCGGAATGTGACGGTCCGGCCAGACCTTTGTGACAGTCAGAGCAAACGTTTGCGCATCGCCTGGGACAGGACGTCGATCAGGGTCACGGCGACCACGACGATGATGACGATGGCCGAGACCTGATTGTAGTTGAACGCGCCCATGCTCTCGAACAGGACCTGACCGATGCCGCCCGCGCCGATCAGGCCCAGGACGGTGGCCGAACGGCTGTTCGACTCGAAACGATAGAGGGCGAACGAGGTCCACAGCGGGGCCACCTGAGGGAAGACGCCCCAGACGATCTCGTGCAGCTTGGCCGCGCCCGTGGCGCGCACGCCCTCGACCGGACCCTTGTCGATCGATTCGACCGCTTCGGAGAACAGCTTGGCCAGAACGCCCGCAGTGTTCAGCGCAATGGCCAGGACGCCGGCCAGCGGGCCCAGGCCCACGGCGACGATGAACAGCAGGCCGATCACCAGGTCGGGGATCGAACGCAGCAGGTCCATGACGCGACGCACCGGCCAGACCAGCCAGGCGGGCGAGATGTTTCGCGCGGCCATCAGGCTGAGCGGAACCGCCAGGAAGATGGCCAGGAAGGTGCCCCACAGGGCGATCTGGATGGTCTGCCACATCTGGGCGACCAGCATCTTCCAGTTCGCGAAGTCAGGATGAAGCAGGTCCTTGGCGAAGACGCCGATGTCGCTGGACCGCGTCACCAGAAGCTTCAGGTTCGGCAGGTCGACGGCCTTGAAGCTGACCAGCAGGAGAGCCGCGATGCCGCCCCACAGGACGACGTCGAAGATCCAGGCGGACAGCGGCTTGGTCGGCGCGGCGGGAATGGCCGCCGTGGTCACGGGTGCGGTCACGGCTGGACCTCGCGCTTGGCGCGCAGAGCGGCCAGTTCACGTTCGGCCGTGGCGACGCCGACCTTGTCGTTCTTGGCGCGAGCCTCGGTCAGCTTCTGATCGGCGACCATTTCGCGCACCGGATCCAGATAGCTGTCGTCGGCGGCGCGGAACATGGAATAGTTCAGGCCCAGCAGCACCTTGCGCTGACGCTCGGCCTCGGCGCCTTCGCCCTGACCATAGGTCAGGAAGAAGCTGCGGATCTTCTCCTTCAGCGCCGGGTCCAGGTCCTCGCGGATGACGATGCCCGATTCCGGGATCGGCGGAGAGTGCCAGATTTCCTCAAGCTGGGCGGCCGTTTGCGGGCTCTCGCGCTTCATGAAGATGGTGTTGACGCTGTTCGAGGTGGCCACGTCCACGACGCCGGCGGCGACGCCGAAGGCGTTGTTCTGATGGCTGGCCGACTTCACGACCTTGAAGCACTGCGACGGGACGACGCCGCGCGGATTGAACAGGAAGGTCATGGGCGCCAGCGTGCCCGAGGTCGACTGGGCGTCGCCGATGCCGAAAGTCAGCGTCTTGTCGCAGGCCAGGACCTTGTCCAGCGTGATGCCGGAGCCCTTCTTGACGATCAGGGTCGACTGGTAGCTGTCGCGGCCTTCCGGATCGACGATGCGGGCCACGACTTCGCCGTTGGCGCGGTCGATGGCTTCCAGCGCCGGCTTGGCCGAAAACCAGCCGACCTGCGACTGGTTGAAGCGCATGGCTTCGATCAGGACATTATAGTTGGAGCCGAAGCGGGGGATGACCTTGACGCCCAGCGACTTGGACATGTCGTCCAGCAGCGGCTGCCAGATCGGGCCCGACGAGGCCTGGCCCTCGGCCGACAGGATGGAGAAGGTGATCTCGGTCGGGGCGGCGCCCGACTTGGTCTCCTCGCCCTTGCCGCAGGACGTCAGTCCCACGGCCAGGGTCGCGGCGGCGGCGACGCCCAGCAGGCGGCGAGTGATGGCGGTGCGGGTCATGCCTTGGCTTCCCAGAACGCGTCCTCATACTCAGGACCGTAAATTTCAATCAGGCGCTTGGAATCGAGACCAGTCGAGGGGCCGTCATAGACCACCTTGCCCTTTTGCAGGGCGACGACGCGGTCGCAGTAGCGAATGGCGTAGTCGACCTGGTGCAGAGTGACGATCACGCCCAGACCGTCGCGCTTGTTCAGCTCGACCAACAGTTCCATGACCTTGCGGGCCGAAACCGGGTCCAGCGAGGCGACGGGTTCGTCGGCCAGAATGGCTTGTGCGCCCTGGACGATGGCGCGGGCGATGGCGCCGCGCTGCTGCTGGCCGCCCGACAGGGTGTTGGCGCGCTGGGCGGCGTATTCCGACACGCCGACGCGGTGCAGGGCCGCCATGGCGCGATCCTGGTCGGCCTTGGGCCAGACGCCGAAGACGCCACGCCAGTCCGGCAGGCGCCCCAGGGCGCCCAGCATGACGTTGGAATAGAGCGACAGACGCCCCACCAGATTGAACTGCTGGAAGATCATGCCCATACGACCGCGCGCCTTGCGCACGGCGCCGGTGATGCGGCCGTTCTGCTGAACGGTTTCGCCGAACACCTGGATCGTCCCCTTGCCGGGGTCGATCGGGTGCAGTCCGGTGATGGAGCGCAGGAGCGTGGACTTGCCCGAACCGGACGGACCGATCAGGGCGACCATCTCGCCGGCGGCCACTTCGACGGACACGCCGTCGAGCGCCTTTCTGGCTCCGTAGGTCTTTGACACATCCCGTACGGACGCGACGGCGGCGGTTGAAGGATTCATGAACCCGTGGGTGACGGTTGCAACAGGGGGGCGCCGCATGACGCGCCACGCGCGTTTCGACAAGTCTTAATGGCACGTCTGCGTCGTTTTCGTCCAGTGCGAGGGAGGAAGCCTCCCGCTTCTCCGGTGGATCGAGTCATGAAATTACCGCTTTACATGACGGTCCGCCGACCCTACATCGCGCGTTCCGGCGGACCCCGTGGTCTAACCGTTAAGCGCTGCTAACGCCGGTCTGGGTTAACAATTAGCAGGGGGTTACGTGAATTGCGCACGTACCAATATCCCCTGGACCTGGTCCGTGAGCGGTCCCCTGAACGTCCCGTCGCCCTCGTGCGGCCGCGTTCGGTTTCCGTAGCGGCGCGCTGGTTCCAGGATAATCTAAAAGCCGACGTCTTCTATGCAGTGAAGGCCAACCCTTCCCGCTGGGTCATCGAGACCCTGGTGGAACAGGGCGTCAACGCCTTCGACGTCGCGTCTCTGGCCGAGATCGAGCTGGTTCGCTCGGTCAGCCCTGACGCGCGCCTGGCCTTCATGCACCCGGTCAAGAGCCGGGGCGCGATCCGTGCGGCCTACGCCGAACACGGCGTGCGCACCTTCGTGCTCGACAGCCATGACGAGTTGCAGAAGATCCTCGACGTTACTGACAACGCCGACGATCTGAACCTGATCGTTCGCATGTCCGTCTCGGCGGACGGCGCGGCCTATTCCCTGTCGGGCAAGTTCGGCGTCACGCCGGATGCAGCCCCTGCCCTGCTGCTGGCCGTGCGCCAGGCTGTGCAGGAAGGCCTGATGGGCGTGTCGTTCCATGTCGGGTCGCAGTGCATGCGCCCGTCGGCCTATGAAGCCGCCATGACCCAGGTCGGTCGCGCCATCAAGAAGGCGGGCGTCTTCGTCGACATCGTCGATGTCGGCGGCGGCTTCCCTTCGGTCTATCCGGGCATGGTCCCGCCGGACCTGAGCGAATACGCCGACGCCATCCACCGCGGCTTCAACGAGATGCCCGTGTCCGAAACGACCGAGCTGTGGTGCGAACCCGGCCGGGCGCTGGTGGCCGAGTCGTCGTCGGTGCTGTGCCGCGTGGACCTGCGCAAGGGCGACGCTCTCTATCTCAACGACGGGTCGTACGGCTCGCTGTTCGACGCCACCCACTCGCGCTGGCCCTTCCCGACCAAGCTGGTTCGGAACGGCGAGGCCTCGTCGGACCTGAAGCCCTTCCGCTTCTACGGCCCGACCTGCGACAGCATCGACCATATGCCAGGTCCGTTCTGGCTGCCGGCGGATGTTCAGGAAGGCGACTTCATCGAGATCGGCATGCTCGGCGCCTATGGCGTGGCCATGACGACCGGCTTCAACGGCTATGGCGAGCACGACATCGCCGTGGTCGAGGACGCCCCGATGGCCTCGATGTACGGCTTGGCGCCGCGCTCCATCCCGACCGTGCGCACCACGGCCGAAGAGACCGCCCGCAAGGTCGTCCGCCTGTCGCGCCCCAAGGGCAAGGCCGGCGTCCGCAAGCGCAAGCGCTGATCGACTGAGCGAAAATCGTCTTCGGACATTGATACAAGCAGCGGCCCGTCGCTCCGTCCGGGCCGCTGCTCTTTTTTTGACGACGGGCGCTCAAATCCAAGGGAAACCTCCGAAATGAACGCTCCCGTTCAGGCCAACACCAAGGCCCAGCTGCTGCAGAACGTCGTCGAACACGTCGACATCACCAGCTTCGACGCGCGCCCGATCATCGATTCCATGCGCAAGATGTCCTTCAGCTCGCGCGACACCGCCCGCGCCGCCGACATCTTCTCCATGGCCATCGAGGACAAGGAGTGCTCGCCGTGGCTGATCCTGGCCGGTTCGACCTCGGCCGGCGGCTGCATGCACGTCTACCGCGACATGGTGAAGTTCGGCATGGTCGACGCCGTGGTCGCCACCGGCGCCTCGATCGTCGACATGGATTTCTTCGAGGCCCTGGGCTTCAAGCATTATCAGGCCGCCGGCGAGGTGGACGACAACGTCCTGCGCGAAAACTACATCGACCGGATCTACGACACCTATATCGACGAGGAAGAGCTCCAGGCCTGCGACCACACCATCCTGGAGATCGCCAACCGCCTGGAGCCGCGCGGCTATTCCAGCCGCGAGTTCATCTGGGAGATGGGCAAGTGGCTGTCGGAGGGCAACGCCAAGAAGCCGGGCTCGCTGATCCAGACCGCCTATGAAGAAGGCGTGCCGATCTTCTGCCCCGCCTTCGTCGACAGCTCGGCCGGCTTCGGCCTGGTCAAACATCAGAAGGAGCGCGCGGCCGCTGGCCTGCCCTACCTGATGCTCGACGCCATCGCCGACTTCCGCGAACTGACCGACATCAAGATCGCCGCCGGCGTCACCGGCCTGTTCATGGTCGGCGGCGGCGTGCCCAAGAACTTCGCCCAGGACACCGTGGTCTGCGCCGAAATCCTGGGCGTGGAAGCCGAGATGCACCGCTATGCGGTCCAGATCACCGTGGCCGACGTCCGCGACGGAGCCTGTTCGTCCTCGACGCTGAAAGAGGCCGCCTCCTGGGGCAAGGTCCAGACCACGCACGAACAGATGGTTTTCGCCGAAGCCACGACCGTCGTGCCGCTAATCGGCTCGGACGCCTATCACCGCGGCGCCTGGAAGAACCGCGAGAAGCGCCGCTGGAACAAGCTGTTCGGCAAGTAAGAACTTCTTGTTGGGCCGCGGTCCAGCGCTTCAAGCAGCGCGAAGCGCGTCAGGCGCACAAGGCATTAAGGCCGGCGGAGCGATCCGCCGGCCTTTTCTTTTATGGAACCCTCTGCCCGTACCTCTGCGTTGTCCCTGCAACAGGAGAAAAAGATGGCCGACCCCAAAACCGATGCCGAAGATGCCCGCGAAGCCGCCGTCATGGGCGAGAAGCCCGATCTAGGCCATACCGCCGACGCGCTGAAGAAGGCCCTGGAAGGCACGGATTCGGGCTCCGACACGCGGGCGGGGTCGCTGCGCGGCGGCTCGGCCTCGGGCTCGGACATTGATCCGGATCAGGACGTCATCAACGCGGCCCTGGCGGCCGAAGGGCGGCGCGTCAAGGACGACGGCCCCCACCCGGCCGGGGGCCCCGCCGAAGCCCGCAAGTCGACCGGCCAGCCCGGCGACGACGTGGACGCCCCAACCGGTTGAACCGCCTTGCTGCCGCCGCACGGATAGGCCACGGTGTCATCAAGTTGAACAGTCTCAAGGACGTAGGCGGAATGAAGCGTAGCGTGGCAGCCGTCGCCGTGGCCTTCACGGTCGGTCTCACCGGATGCGACGGGCGCAGCGAGGCTGCGCCCGAGACCAGCTTACCGCCCATCGCCGAGGCTCCGCCCGCCCAACCTGCCGCGAGCGTCGCGACGGCCGCCGCCGAGCCCGCCGCTGACGGCGCGCCGGTCTTCGCCGCCCTGTATCCCGGCGCCCAGGTCGATGCGCCCGCCACCGTCGCGGCCGGCCCGACCGGCCCCGGCGGTCTGATCACCTTCACGACCGACGCCGCGCCCGAGGCCGTCATCGCCTTCTATCGCCAGCGCGCCGAAGCCGCCGGCCTGGCTCCCATCATGGCCATGAACCAGGGCGAGGCTCGCGCCTACGGGGCCGGCGCCCGCACCGCCAACGGCGCCACGCTTCAGGTCGTCGCCTCGCCGGGCGAAGGCGGCCGAACCTCCGTCCAGTTGACCTGGAGCGCCGGGGCCTGATGCATCGCCGGGGGGCCTTCATCGTCGCCGCCGCCGCCCTGCTCTCGGCCTGTGCGGCGGGCACCCCCGCCGCACTCCGCCCCGAAGCGGCCCAGTCGTCCAAGGCCGCCGAGGCCAAGGGGTATCTGAACAGCCCCTTGATCCAGGCCCTGGCCGACGCGACCCCGCCGCCCCCCGCCGCCGGCTCAGCAACCGATCTGGCCGACAGGGCGCGCTCGGAGCGGTTCGAGGCGCTGGAGGACAGCGACCGCTGGCTTCTGGCCACCGCCCACGCCGAACTGCGCCCGCCGCTAGCGCTGCAGCATTTCGACTGCGCCCTGGGCGTACGACTGGGTTCGGCCTCGACGCCCCACCTGAACCGGCTGATGCAGCGGCTGTTCGACGATTCCGACGCCGCCGCCGAACTGGTCAAGGCGCGCGGCTTCCGCGCCCGCCCCATCGGCGACGACCCCAAGCGCCGCCCCTGCCAGCGCGTCAGCGACGCCGGCCGAAAAAGCGCCTCCTACCCCTCCGGCAGTTCGACCGTGGCGACTGTCTATGGCGAGGCCTTCGCCGCCCTGGAGCCGCAGCGCGCTGCCGAGGCGCGCCGCATCGCCCGTGAGATGGGTCTCAGCCGTCTGGTCTGCGGCATGCACTATCCCAGCGACGTCGCCGCTGGCGAGGTTCTGGGCAGGGCGGTGTTCGACGCCGCCGCCGCCATGCCTGGGTTCGGCGCCGATCTGGCCGCTGCCCGCACCGAACTGGCCGCCGCCCGCGCCACCGGCCTGACCAGTCCCGGCTGCGCGGCCGAGCGTCTGGCTCTGGCCACGCCCCTACCCTGATGACGGTCCTGCTGGCGGCCCTGCTGCTGAGCGCCGCGCCCGACGCCTGGACCCTGCCTGCCGCCCGGCCCTGCTCTGCCGGCGAACTGCGCGACCTGACGGCCGAAGCGGAGACGCCCTATCGTCTGACCTGCCGCGCCGTGCTGACGCCGGGCCAGACCATCCTCCGCCCCCTGCTGATCGAAGGCGCCGAGGCCTCGGGCGCCGGGCTGGACTGCAACGGCGGCGCGGTCGGACAGCCGGGCGTCGCGACCACCACCCAGACGCCCACGATCGCCGTCTGGTCGCGCCGCATCTCGGCCCAGCACTGGAGCCGCCCCACCGACGTCCGCATCGAGGACTGCACCGTCCACGGCGCGGTGCGCGTCTGGGGCATGGGGGCGGACGGCGGCTATGACGACCTGCGCGCCTCGTCGCGCACCGCCGACCATACAGCGACCACGCAATGTGGAACTGGAGCGGGTGGCGATCGTCGGGACCGGCTCCATTCCCCTCTATGTCGGACCGGGCGTCACCCGCCTCAGCCTGACCAACTCGACGCTGACGGGCAGTAGCGTCGCCACCGCCGTCTATCTGGACGCCGAGAGCGCCGACAACCGGATCGAGAACAACACCATCGCCGTCACGACCAGGCGCGAGGCCATCGCGGTGGACGGTTCGGCTCGCAATCGGATCGTCGACAACCGGTTCTTGCTGGGCGGGCGCGGCGGAGTCTTCCTCTATCGCAACTGCGGCGAGCGCGGGGTGATCCGTCATCAGACGCCGTCGGACAATGCGATCACGGACAATGTCTTCAGCGGCGCGGCGCGCCTGCGCCCTCAACTGGTCGTCGTCGGTTCGCGCGAAGGCCGTCGCGCCTATTGCGGCGCCGATCGCGGCTATCCCTGGGGCAGCAGCGCCGACGACGGCGACCACGCCACGGGCAATGTGGTGGCGCGGAACCAGCGCCGCTGACAAGCTTGCCGTCATCCCGGGGCCGCGCAGCGGAACCCGGGGCCCAGGCGGCGGGTCTCACCCGGCCATTCCCTGACGGGAGCAAACGTCTGGGTCCCGGATCGGCCTGACGGCCGTCCGGGATGACAGAACGGGTTAGGCCGGACGCCCTGTCGCCAGCGCGCCGTACAGTTCCGGGCGACGGTCGCGGAAGAAGCCCCAGGCGGCGCGGTAGCGGTCGAGGAAGTCCAGGTCGAAGGTGTGGACCAGCACGCCCTCCTCGCCCGTCAGGCTCTCGACCAGATCGCCGCGATGGTCGGCGATGAAGGAGTGGCCGTAGAAGGTCTGGCCCGCCTCCGTCACCGTCTCATGGCCGATGCGGTTGGCGGCCACGACGGGCGTGACGTTGGACACGGCGTGGCCCTGCATGGCGCGCTGCCAGGGCGCTGCGGTGTCCAGGGTATCGTCATGCGGCTCCGAGCCGATGGCGGTCGGGTACATCAGGATGTCGGCGCCCTGCAGCGCCATGGCGCGGGCGGCCTCGGGGTACCACTGGTCCCAGCAGATGCCGACGCCGATGCGGCCGAAGCGGGTGCTCCAGACCTTGAAGCCGGTGTCGCCGGGACGGAAGTAGTACTTCTCCTGATAGCCGGGGCCATCGGGGATATGGCTCTTGCGATAGACGCCCAGGGCCTCCCCGTCGGCGTCCAGCATGACCATCGAGTTGAAATAGTGCGGCCCCTCCTTCTCAAAGATCGAGACGGGGATGACGACGCCCAGTTCCTTCGCCACCGGCTGCAGTTGCACCACGGCCGGATGCTCGCGCCACGGATAGGCGGTCGCGAACCAGTGCTCTTCCTGTGTCACGCAGAAGTAGGGGCCCTGGAACAGCTCCGACGGCAGGATGACCTGCGCGCCCTTGGCCGCCGCCTGACGGATCAGGGCGATGGTCTTGTCGATGTTGGCCTGCATGTCCTCGCCGTAGGAGGTCTGCAGGGCGGCGACCGTAACCGTGCGGGCCATTTACGCGGGCTCCTGTTGCGAGATGCAGTGGAAGGAACCGCCGCCGGTCAGGACGGCGTTCGACGGCGACAACACGATCTCGCGGTCGGTAAAGACCGTGGCCAGGGCCTCGCCCGCCAGACGGGCGGCGACATCATCGCCATAGGTCGGCACCACGATGGCGCCGTCGGCGATCAGGAAGTTCATGTGGCTGGCCGGGATCGGGCGCTCGTCGGCGTCCAGCACCAGACCCGGCGACGGGATGCGCAGCACTTTCAGACGCCGCCCCATGGCGTCGGTCGTTTCCGACAGCAGGCGGGCGGTCTCGTCATAGACCTCGGCGTTCGGGTCCTTGCGGCCAAAGGCGATGGGGCAGGCCACCACGCCCGGCGCGACGAAGCGGGCCAGGTTGTCGACGTGGCCGTCGGTGTGGTCGTTCAGCAGGCCGTCGCCCAGCCAGACCACGACCTTGGCGCCCACGGCCTCGGCGAGAGCCGCCTCGGCGGCCTCGGCGGTCCAGCCCTTGTTGCGGTTCTTGTTCAGCAGGCACTGGCGGGTGGTCAGGACCGTGCCCTCGCCGTCGTGGTCCAGGGCGCCGCCTTCCAGGATGAAGTCGTGGCGCGTCACCGGCACACCGGAAAACTCGGCAATCTGGTCGGCGACCTCGTCGTCGTGCGGATAGTCGTACTTGCCGCCCCAGCCGTTGAAGCTGAAGGCGTTGGCCACGGTCGAACCCTTGCTGAAGATCGGGCCCGTGTCGCGCAGCCAAATGTCGCCGAAGCGACCGGCCACGATCTCGACGCCCTCCACGCCGTCCAGACGCGCGCGGGCGCCGGCCAGCGACTCTTCATTGCCGACCATCAGCTTGACCTGCTCGCGGCCCGGACCGGCCAGGGCGCGGACCAGGGCCTCGACCTCGGTCTGAGCCTGTTCGAAGTCCTCGCCCCACAGCTCGGCATGGCTGGGCCAGCCGACCCACATCGCACGGTGCGGCGACCATTCGGCGGGGATGGGATGGGTCATGGGCGAAGTCGATCCGAATTGGAAGAAGGCTAGCCGCGCCAGATAGGCCGAGACGCCCCCCGGTTCAATGTTTGCGGGGCAAGCCGCCGCACCCCATCGAACCGGCCTCAAGTAACGCGAAGCGCGGTAGGCCCAACAAAAAAGGGCGGCCCGTTTCCGGACCGCCCTTCCCTGTCGGTATCGAAGCTAGAGCTTAGAAGCTGTAGCGGATCGAAGCCATGACCGTACGCGGAGCGCCGACGCCCGCGAACGAGCGGCTATAGCCCAGTTGGCCCGGCGTACCCGAAGCGCGGGTGCCCAGCGTGCTGTAGTACTGCTCGTCAAACAGGTTGATGACGTTCAGTTGCAGGTAGGTGTCCTTCAGGCCCAGCGTCGAGAAGTCGAAGCGGGCGTCCAGATCGACGACGGTGTAGGCGTCAACCTTCAGATCGTTGACGTCGGTCACCCAACGCTCGCCGGTGTACTTGCCTTGGACGCCGGCCGAGAAGACGTCGTTGAACTTGTACGACGCGCGCAGCGAGAACATTTGTTCCGGCGTTTCGACTTGCTTCTTGCCCTTGGTGGGCAGGCGGGCGCCGGCCTTGTCATAGACGTAGTCGTCCTGCAGTTCGCTGTTGAGCAGCGAAACCGTGCCGTACAGGTTCAGCTTCTCGATCGGCTGCCAGCCCAGCGAAGCCTCGAAACCGACGCTCTTCACCGAACCCACGTTGCGATCGACGAACTGATCGAGATCGGGGTCGAAGGTGCTGACGATGCGGTTGTCGAACTGGTTCTGGAACACCGAGGCCTGAGCCACGATGGTCGAGGAGCTGAAGCGGTAGCCCAGGTCGATGTTCTTCGAGGTTTCCGGCATCACGGTCGGGTTGCCGAGCGAGCCGTCCGCCAGGCGGGTGGTGCTGTAGAGGCTGTCCGTGCGGGGAGCCGACAGGGATTCGCTGTAGCTGCCGAAGACCGACTGGCCTTCACCGAAGCGATAGGTGGCGCCGATGTTGGGCAGGATGTCGTCGAACTTCACCGTGCGCTGGAACGGCTTGATGTACGGGGTCGCGCCCTTCGAAGCGAAGGTCACGTTGCCGTTGGCCAGGGTCGCGTTCGGCGCCTCAGTGGTGCAGAGCACGTTCGACGAGGCGTTCTGCGTGTAGCAGTTCTGGTTCAGTTCACGCTCGAAGAAGGGCGCGCGAACACCCAGATTGACCGTCAGGGCTTCATGCAGGAAGCGGCCGCGATATTCCGCCGAGAACTGGTTCAGCGAAGCGATCGACTTGCGGTCGCGCGCCTGCAGGGCATAGCCGTCCAGGTTGACGACGCGGTTGTCTTCCTTGTTGCGACCGCCGAAATCATCAACGAAGTGCGGGTTGGTCGGATCCGAGAAGTCGATGAAGCCGTAGTTGCCGGTCTGACGGTGACGACCCCAGTCCAGCGCATAGGCGGCGCGCAGGCGGTGGTTGTCGTTCAGCTCCCAGATCAGCGAGCTGTTCAGGCCGTAGCGGTGCGTATTGGTCACCGACGGCGTGTGCACGCGAACCTTGTCCAAGGTATCGCCGTCGCCGTTCAGGTCGACGCCGCCTGTGGTCTTGGTGCCGCGCAGCAGCGGATCGGTTTCCGACAGGACCACCTGGCCCGTGCCGCCGTTGGCCAGGGTGTACTGGAACGACGGGTCGACCGTCAGGGTCAGGCCGTCACGCAGGGTGAAGCGCGAGTTGCCGCGGATGTTGCCCGTGTTCGACGGGTTGATGCGCAGACCCCAGTAGTTGGCGGCGTTGGAGTCGTTGTCGGCCGTGCCCTTGCGGAACGTCGGCGCGGTGTAGGTGCGGTCGAAGTCGACGCCCCAGCCGAACGGGTTGGTCGGATCGCTGACCTGAGGGCCGCAGGCGACCTTCTGGGCGACGTCGCAGAAGCCGGTGGCGGTGCCCAGGTTCGGGCCGTTGTAGTTGTTGTTCTTGTTGACGTTGTAGTGACCCGACAGGGCCACGAAGTCGCCGTTGTCGCCCAGCGGCTGCCAGATGCGGCCGTTGTACTGGGTCTTCTCGAGGGTGCCGATGCCCTTGAACTTGTCGTAGTCCTGAGCCGAGACGGCGAACCAGGCCGAGGTGCCCCAGGGGCCGATCTCGCCGGTGTCGACCAGGCCCATGATGCGGCGATAGTTGAAGTCGCCCAGCGAACCTTGAACCCAGCCGCCGAAGTCCTTCGCCGGACGGCGCGTGACATAGTTGATGGTGCCGCCGGTGGCCGAGGCCGTGGGGCTGTCGACGTCGGTCGAACCGGTGTTGACCGAGGCGCGCTCGATCAGTTCCGGGTCCATCTGCTGGTTGGTGTAGGTGGCGTAGTTGCCGGTGTCGTTCAGCGGAATGCCGTCGAAGGTCAGCGAGACGCGGTTACCGTCGAAGCCGCGCAGACGGATGTTGCCGCCCGACGAACCGTAGGGATCGGCGTTGGTGAAGCTGAGGCCCGGCGTCAGGTTCAGGGTCTGCAGGATGGTCTGACCCGCGGCCTGAGTGGCGATGAATTCTTGGTTGACCGTGTTGCGGGTCTTGGCGACCGTTTCGGCGACAGCCAGACCTTCGAGATTGCGCGGACCGCGCTGGCCGGTGACGACGACGTCGCTGACTTCGGTGGCCTCGGTGCCGGTCGACTGGGCCGAAGCGGCGCCGGCCATGATAAGGCCGCTCATCAGGGCGGTGGTCGCCCAGAACAGCTGTTTGCGGTTAGTCATCTGTCGTATCCCCAGTGATGAAGGCGTAGCGCCATGCGCGGCAGGCCGTGGCGCCTGTCGAGATGGGCTGGGGCTTAAGGCCGCTGCGGGAAGTTTGGACGACAGTCGTGTGACAGTGATATGACAGGGCTCTGGGGTGGCCATAACGCCACACCCCTGTGGACGATTCTCGTCACCCGTCGGGGCGGCCGGTCAGTCGGCACGCAGGGCGAAGGCGTCGGCGATCAGGCCTGCGGTCGACCGCATGGCGCGCGGTTCGTGATAATTGCCGTTGATCTGGCTGCGGGCGATCACATGCGCCCGGAAGGCCGTGAACAGCGTGGGATCGGCGGCGACCGGCGCGCCCCAGAAGCCGTCCAGCGGCTGCTGGTCGGTCAGTCCCTCGAAATCGAAGAAGGCGTCGCCCAGCACCTTGACCGGGGTGCGGAACCCCAGGGCCGACAGGGCGGCGCTGGAATTGTTGACCACCATGCCCTGCGAGGCGCGGCACAGCTGAGCCAGATTGCCGCCGTCGATGAAATCGACTCGATCGGCCAGACCGCGCTCCACCGCCAGACAGCGGGTCATATGCTCCAGGTCCGACAGACCCGGATCCAGCGGATGGTTCTTGACCACCAGTCGGCAATCCTTGGGCGCATGGCGGGCGAAACTGCCCATGACCTCGGCCAGGAAGGCGGTGTTGTCGGCGTAGGAGGAATAGCGCAGCAGTTGCGCGTCGCCCTCCCGCTGCAGGCAGGCGATGAAGAACGGCCCGCGCGCCCGAATCGCATCGGCGTCGCAGGACTGTTTGGGACGCGTCGCCAAGCCGAAATAGCGGCGGATGTGGCCGAAGAACTGCCGCCACGGCGAGACCGTATAAGGATGGCGATAGCGGGGGAAGGCCGCCCACCCCAGCGGTTGGACCGCGTGATAGAAGCTGATGTTGAAGACATGGTGCGGCAGGATCTTGCCGACAGGACGGGTCACCGGCAACTCGGGCCCCGGCACGGCGTAGTCGGCGGCGTTGCGGGGCAGGCCGCTGGAACCATTGACGCCGTTTCTCTCCAGCGTGATCCAGTCGGGACGGAAATAGCCGTTCTCGAGCACCCAGACGCGGGCGTTCAGGGATTCGGCCTGGGCCAGGACACCCTGATTATAGGGACCGCCCTCGCCGAAAACGACGATGTCGGTGAACTCGGCCGCCAGTTCCCTCACCCGGGCCGGCCAGCGCCGCACGTCCTCGCGGAACACGACACCGCCGCCGCGTCGCCAGGTCACCAGGTCGCCTGCGTTGAAGATCATACGCAAGGCCTCGCCGCCGCGCGCGGCGACGGCTTGGGCCAGCAGCCGCCCGAACCCGCCGAACGGGGCCGTGACGATCAAAAACCGGCGACCGCACAAATCCGCCTGCACGAGCGGTATTGCGTTCGGTTGATCAGGATTAAATGGCGCGAGCAACCGCTGAGTATCTTTCCAAGGAACAGTCCCTTCCTAGTGCCAAGCCCCCTCCGATGACAAGGCGGGTGCAGGTCTAAGGATGCGGTTCGGCTTCGCGGCAAAGAGAAGGCCGCCGGCTCTGGGCGAGTCCGGCGGCCGGGTCTTTTGACATCTCGGGACGCCAGGCTCCGGAGCGTGACCCTGCGGTCGCTCCGGAGCCCAGGGCCTTAGAAGTTGATGTCGACGGTGGCGCGACGGTTGAGCGGTTCGCGCACGCCGTCGGCCGTCGGCTTGGCCAGGCCGGTTTCACCCTTGCCGTCGAGGGCGATGACGCCGCCGTTGACGCCTTGAGCGACCAGGGCGTCCGCAACGGTGCGCGAACGACGGTTGGACAGGCCGAGGTTATAGGCGGCCGAACCCGAGGTGTCGGTGTAGCCGACGATCAGGACGCGGGTCGGAGCGCCCGACTTGGCGTAGTTGGCGGCTTGCGTCACCACCGAGCGGGCTTCCGCCGTCAGGTCCGAGCGATCCCAGTCGAAGTAGACCACGAACTGACGCGCAGCCGGCTTGGCCGGAGGCGGCGGAGGTGGCGGCGGCGGCGGCGGCGGGGGGGGAGGCGGCGGCGGAGGCGGCGGAGGCGGCGGCGGCGGCGGGGCCGGCTCGGCGCCGAAGGCGTAGCGCAGGCCCAGGGTCACGGTGTGCGACTGATAGTTGTCGCCCGACCATTCGCCCAAGGCTGGACCGCTGCTCGTCCTCGAGTCGAACGACATGTCACTGTTAAGATAGCGATAGGTCAGATCGATGTTGGCCCGGTCGCCGACGGCCCAGGCCACCCCGGCGATCGCCTGGGCCGCGAACTTGGTCGAACTGTCTTTAGCCGTGAAGCCCACCGCCGGCGTCGCGCGCAGACGGCCGTCGGCGCGAGTCTTGACGTAGTTGGCGCCGATGCCGACCCCCACGAACGGACGCAGACGCCAATCGGGCGAGCCGATGTCGTAGATGACGTTGGCCATCAAGGTGGTGGACTCGATATCGCCGTGAGGCGAAAAGCAAGGCCCGGTCGCCGGCGTGGAGTTGCACAGACCCTGCGTGCCCGAGACCGCCCGCACCTTGCCGATATCGCCCGAGCGGTAGCCGCCCTCGAGTTCAGCGCGCCAGTTCGGATTGAAGCGGTAGCCGAGGCGGGCGAACGCGGCCCAGCCGGGGTTCACCTCCCATTTCCACTCCTCATTCGTCGTGGACGACTTCAGGTCGAATTTGTCTTTGAAATGATAGCCGGCGTCGACCGCGCCGTACCAGCCATCCGGTTCGGCCGACGCCGCGCCAGCTGCGAACAGCCCCGCGGCGGCGACACTGGCGAGAAGTTTGAGCTTCATGGTGTCCTCACAGTCAAGTTGATCTGAATGCCGACGCACGGGCGAAGGCGATCGAAGGCCGAACGACACGGGATCGCTCAGGTTCCGCCGCTTTTCGAAGGATTGCGGCGGAGTGTGGCGCCATTCCAACACAAATGGTCATTTTGCCCCTCATTCCTGCCTGCTAGGACAGTCTTGAAACAAGACGGAGACGCAGGATGAGCATCAGGTTCGACGGTCAGGTGGCGATCGTGACGGGCGCAGGCGGCGGTCTGGGCCGCTCTCACGCCCTGGCCCTGGCGGCGCGAGGCGCCAAGGTCGTGGTCAATGATCTGGGGTCAGCCCGCGACGGTTCCGGCGGGTCGGCCACGGCGGCCGAGGCCGTGGTGGCCGAAATCACAGCGGCGGGCGACAAGGCCATGGCCAATGCGGCCTCCGTCACCGATGCGGCGGCGGTCGAATCCATGGTGGCCGAGGTCATGGCGCGCTGGGGCCGGATCGACATTCTGGTCAACAACGCCGGCATCCTGCGCGACAAGTCGTTCGCCAAGATGGAGCTGGCCGATTTCCGACTGGTGATGGACGTCCACCTGATGGGCGCGGTCCACTGCACCAAGGCAGTGTGGGAGATCATGCGAGCCCAGAACTACGGCCGCATCGTCATGACCACCTCGTCGTCGGGTCTGTTCGGCAACTTCGGTCAAGCCAACTACGGCGCGGCCAAGATGGCCCTGGTCGGGCTGATGCAGACCCTGGCGATCGAAGGGGCCAAGAACGACATCCGCGTCAACGCCCTGGCCCCGACCGCCCACACCCGCATGACCGAGGACCTGCAGGGCCTGCCGCTGGAGGCCCTGGGGCCGGAACTGGTGACGCCGGGCCTGCTGCACCTGGTCAGCCGCGACGCCCCGACCCGCGCCATCCTGGCCGCCGGCGCCGGCGGTTTCGAACGCGCCTATGTCACCCTGACCCAAGGCGACTTCGCCATCGGCCCCGACGCCCCGGAACAGGTCGCCGCCCGCTTCGACGCCATCTCGGACCGCACCAACGAGATCGTGCCGGACATGGGCGCAGCGCAAGGCATGATCGAACTGACCAAGGCCCAGAAGCATCATGGTTCTTAAGGGGCCTGCAGCGCTTCGCGCTGCTTGAGGGCATTTGAGGAGCCTACCGCGCTTCGCGCTACTTGAGGCCGCTCCGCCCCATGCCGAAAAGGCGCCTTGCGTTGACGTGACGTGAGGCGCCTATCCTCTCCCCGTTAGGCAGGAAACGCGCTCACGCAGCGCGCGCCCGCGTCGCGAGCGATAGCGCACCTTCACGCGCTCAAGCAGCGAGGTGCCGCGCGCCGAGCGATAGCGCACAAAACAGAGAGAACTTCTCTATGCGTGAAGCCGTCATCGTCTCCACCGCCCGCACCCCGATCGGCCGGGCCTATCGCGGGGCCTTCAACGACACCCAGGCGCAAGCCCTGGGTGCCCACGCGGTGAAGCACGCGGTCCAGCGCGCTGGCGTCGATCCGGCCGAGATCGAAGACGTCGTCATGGGCGCGGCCCTGCAGCAGGGCTCGACCGGAACGAACGTGGCGCGCCAGGTGGCCCTGGCCGCCGGCCTCCCCTCTTCCGTGCCCGGCATGAGCCTGGATCGCCAGTGCGCCTCGGGCCTGATGGGCATCGCCACGGCGGCCAAGCAGGTGATCTTCGACCAGCAGAAGATGGCGGTCGGCGGCGGTCTGGAGAGCATCTCCCTGGTCCAGAACCAGCACATGAACCTCTACCGGATGAAGGACGAGGCGCTGCTGAAGCTGTCGCCCCACATCTATATGTCGATGCTGGAGACCGCCGAGGTCGTCAGCCGCCGCTATGGCATCAGCCGCGACGCCCAGGACGAGTACGCCCTGCAGTCGCAGCAGCGCACCGCCGAGGCGCAAGCCGCCGGTCGGTTCGACGCCGAGATCGTGCCGATGACCACCTCCATGCTGGTGATGGACAAGGCGACCGGGCAGACCTCCTCCAAGGAAGTCACCCTGGCCAAGGACGAAGGCAACCGCCCCGACACCACCCTGGAAGGGCTGAAGGCGCTGAAACCCGTCTTCGGCGGCGGCGAGGAGATTCAGCAGGGCGAGTTCATCACCGCCGGCAACGCGTCCCAGTTGTCGGACGGCGCCGCGGCCTGCGTCGTCATGGAAGCGGGCGAAGCGGTGAAGCGCAACCTGCAGCCGCTCGGCGCCTATCGTGGCATGGCGGTGGCGGGCTGCGAGCCGGACGAGATGGGCATCGGCCCCGTCTTCGCCGTGCCCAAGCTGCTGAAGCGCCACGGCCTGACCGTGGACGACATCGGCATCTGGGAGCTGAACGAGGCCTTCGCCGTCCAGGTACTCTATTGCCGTGACACCCTGGGCATCCCCAACGACCGGCTGAACGTCTCGGGCGGCGCCGTCTCCATCGGCCACCCCTACGGCATGTCGGGCGCGCGGATGACCGGCCACGTCCTGATCGAGGGCAGGCGTCGCGGGGCCAAATACGGCGTCGTCACCATGTGCATCGGCGGCGGCATGGGCGCGGCGGGTCTGTTCGAAATTTACTGAGCCGGCCAGCCGCCTCCATCATCCGTGGGGGGACGCGCTTCAGTGGGCGTGCGCGTCCGCAGGCGCCGTCGACAGCAGTGCCTTCACATAGCTGTCGCGCCAGATGGACACGTCCGAGTCGCGCACCACCTGCATCAGCGCCTTCCATTTGCGGATGCGTTCGTCCAGCGGCATGGTCAGGGCCTTCTTGATCGCCTCCGACAGTTCCTCGCGGCTGAAGGGATTGACCAGCAGAGCCTCGCCCATCTGTTCGGCGGCGCCAGCGAAGCGCGACAGGATCAGCACGCCGGGATCTTCCGGGTTCTGGGCCGCGACATATTCCTTGGCCACCAGGTTCATGCCGTCGCGCAGCGGCGTGACCAGACCGACCCTGGCGGCGCGATAGATGCCCGCCAGCTGATCCCGGCGGAAGGTGCGGTTCAGGTAGCGGATCGGCTGCCAGTCCATGTCGGCATAGGCGCCGTTGATGCGCCCGGCCAGGGCGTCCAGTCGCGCCCGGATGTCCTGATAGGTGTCCACGTCGTCGCGCGAGATCGGCGTCACCTGCAACAGGAAGACCTCGCTGCGCAGGGCCGGGTTGTCCTCAAGGAACTGCTCATAGCCCAGCATCCGCTGCTCCAGCCCCTTGGAGTAGTCGAGCCGGTCGACCCCGACGATCATGGACCGGAAGGCCGCCGACGCCGCCATTCGGTCGTAGGTCTTGCGTCCCAGCACCGAACCGCGAGCACTCAGGAAACCTTCCACGTCGATGCCGATGGGGAAGACCCCGCCCTGCACGCGGCGCCCAAAGGCCTCGATCACGTGGTCGGACGAGACCCGGCCGCGCGCCTCGACCTCGACGTAGCGTTCGAACAGGCCGAGCCATTCATGGGTTTGGAAGCCGATCAGGTCGAAATAGAACATCGACTCCACCAGTCGCCGATGATGCGGCAAGGTGACCAGCAGCTGACGCGCCGGCCAGGGCGTGTGCAGGAAGAAGCCGATCCGGTTCTTCACCCCCAGGCGGCGCAGGTCCCGCGCCATGGGGATCATGTGATAGTCGTGGATCCAGATAATGTCCTCGGGCTGGATCAGCGGCCGCAGCACCTCGGCGAAGCGGCGATTGGTGCGCTCATAGCCCTCGCCGAACGACCGCTCATAGGCGGTCAGGTCCACCCGGTGATGGAACAGCGGCCACAGGGTCTTGTTGGCGTAGCCGTTGTAATATTCGTCGACGTCCTGCGGCTCCAGATCCACCGTGGCGACGGTGACGCCCGCCCTATCCTCGAAGTTCAGTTCGCCAGTGAACTGCTCGACCGTTTCGCCGGACCAGCCGAACCACAGGCCGTCGTATTTGCGCAGCGCCGCCGACAGGGCCATGGCCAGTCCGCCCGCCGATCCGGCGGCCGGGTCGCGCGGCGCCGAAACGCGGTTGGAAACGACGATCAGCCGGCTCATCGCGCGTCCTGCCAAGAACGACTGAGCAGCACGGCGCAGTTGATGATGCCGACCAGGGAGTAGGTCTGCGGGTAGTTGCCCCACAGTTCGCCGTCCTGAATGGCGATGTCCTCGCTGAGCAGGCCGGCATGAGTTCGGCGGCTGAGCATCTCGTCGAAGATGGCCCTCGCCTCTTCCGTCCGCCCATTCAGATGCAGGGCCTCGATAAACCAGAAGGTGCAGAAGTTGAACGCCGTCTCCGGCTCGCCGAAGTCGTCGGGATGGATATAGCGGAACAGATAGCCGCCCTTCTTGAGGTCGCGCTCGATGGCCTCGAAGGTCTTCACCTGACGCGGGTCGCGGGCGTCGAGGAAGCCCAGATCGGTCATCTGCAGCAGGGAGGCGTCCAGTTCGGTTCCGCCGAAGCTGGCGGCGAACCGGCCTTCGTCAGGCAGGTAGGCCTCGGCCTCGATCCGGGCACGGATCAGCCGCGCCCGCTCGTCCCAGATTTCGGCCCGTTCCGGCAACCCCAGATGTCGCGCCGCCTTGGCCAGCCGGTCGCAGGCGGCCCAGCACATGACCGAAGAATAGGTGTGCACCCGGGCGATGGTGCGGAACTCCCACAGGCCGGCGTCGGTCTGGTCATGCATGGAGAAGGCGCGGTCGCCGACCTTTTCAAGGGCGTGAAAATCCTCGATCGAGCCGGGCCGCAGCAGGCGTTCGTCGAAGAAGGCCTGGACCAGGGGCAGGACGATCTGGCCATAGACGTCGTGCTGCAGATGCTCGTGCGCCTGGTTCCCGACGCGCACCGGCTTCATGCCGCGATAGCCCTCGACGCTGTCGACGATGCGTTCGCCGATACCCGCCTCCAGCCCCACGCCATAGACGGGCTGCACATGCCCCCCCTTGGACGCGTCCACCAGATTACGCAGATAGCCGAGGTAGTTCTCGAGAATGTCGACCGCGCCCAGCCGGTTCAGCGCCCGCACCGTGTAATAGGCGTCGCGCATCCAACAGAAGCGATAGTCCCAGTTACGCCCGCTCTCGGGGAATTCCGGCACCGAGGTCGTCATGGCGGCGACGATGGCGCCGGTCTCTTCATAGACGCACAGCTTCAGGGTGATGGCGGCGCGGATCACCGCCTCCTGCCAGTCCAGCGGCACATAGAGGGTCCGCGCCCACAGTTTCCAATTCAGGATGGTCAGGTCGAGGGCGGCGATGACGCCGGCCGTGACCGACTGGTCATAGCCTTCGTCCGGGCCGAGGAAGAAGGCCATCTCGCTTTCCAGCCGGAAGGTCCGTTCGTCCAGCACGTGGGTGACGGGGCAGTTGGTGGTCAGCCTCAGGGTCACGTCGGTGCAGAGGTAGCGGATATGGTTGGAGCCCGACGTGCGCTCGGCCCGGCGCGCGCCCCAGTCGGCCGAGGGCCGCAGCCGGATCGTGATGCGCGGCGCGCCCGACAGCGGCCGCACCACCCGCGCGAACGCGATCGGCCGATAGATGCGCGAGTGCTTCAGATGACGCGGAGCGAAGTCGATGATCTCGACCGAGGCCCCGCGCTCGTCGGTCATCACGGTGCGCAGCACGGCCGTGTTGCGGACATAGGCCTGCTCGACGAACTTCACACCCTCCAGTTCAATGGACCAAAATCCGTGCTGGGGATCGTTCCCGTCCATGAGGGCCGAGAACACCGGATCGCCGTCGACGCGCGGCGCGCAAGCCCAGACAAAGCGAGCCCGTCGGTCGACCAGGGCGCTGACCGAGCAGTTGCCGATGGGGGCGAGGTCGAGGTTGGGACGGCTCATGCAGGGACCTCCGCTATCCCGTCCAGCCAGTCCAGCACGGCGTTCACGTCCTCCAGCCGATAGCGCGCCGCCGTCGCCCGCTCGGGGCCGACCAGAACGCCGAAACCGCCCAGCCTCTCGGCCGCCTCGAACCCGTGCTCGTCGGTCAGGTCGTCGCCCACCATGACCGGCACGCCGCCCTGAAAGGGCGCCTCGGCCATGAAGGCGGACAGCGCCGCGCCCTTGTCCGCGCCCGGCGTCTTGAGCTCCAGCACCATGGCGCCGGGTTGCAGCGCCAAGCCGGTCTCCTCGGCCAGGGACGCCGCCAGGATGAGCGCCTCCCCGGACACGTCCGGCGCCTGGCGATAATGCAGACCCGCCGACAATTCCTTATCCTCGACCAGCACGCCGGGCCGGGCGGCGGCGAAGGCGTCGAAGGCGGCGACGGCGCGGCGCACCGCTGGATCGGGCGTGCGCTGGACCAGGGAGCCGTCCTCGCGGCGGCGTTGCAGCCCGTGAACGCCGGAAGCCGCCCGCGCGGCGCCGTCGCTGATCCGGTCGATCTCGCGCAGCGTCCGGCCGCTGACGATGGCGACCCGCCCCTGCAAACGTTCGGTCAGCCGCGTCAGCACGTCCGTCCGCCGGACGTCCGGCCCCACCGCATCCGGCGTCGGGGCCAGCGGCGCCAGGACGCCGTCCAGATCCAGAAACAGGGCGGCTTTGCGAAGGGCCACGGGCGGCTTGGGCAAGCGTGGGGCGATGACCCCGGATGCTGACGGCATAAGGTCCGAACTCGTGTTCTGCGGAGGTTGAGACTGCTGAGAACGCATGGAGTCCGGGAAGGTTGTCCCTCAAGCGACAATTCCGCGGCCGCATCGCCATTGTGCGAACAATCCAGATGGGGCAATTCGCGAGGCGCCATGAAGAACCGCGGCAGCGGTCCGGCGTTCAGGAGCCGATGCCCATGACCGATTCAGTTCACTCGTCGCCCGAGCAGATCGCCGCGATGACGGACCGAGCGCGCGAGGTGGTCCGCCTGAACATCCAGGCGCTGGACGCGCTGGAGCGGTCGATCGACGTCTCGATCGCACGCGCCTGCGACATCATCCTGTCGCGGCCGGGCTATCTGGTCGTGACCGGCATGGGCAAGTCGGGCCATATCGGCGGCAAGATCGCCGCGACCCTGGCCTCGACCGGCACCAATTCCTTCTTCGTCCACCCCGCCGAGATGAGCCACGGCGACCTGGGCATGCTGCGTCCGGACACCACCCTGCTGGCCATTTCCAACTCGGGCGAGAGCCGCGAACTGCGCGATCCCCTGATCTACTGCCAGCGCAACGACATTCCGGTCATCGGCATCACCCAGAGGGCCGGCAGCTTCCTCGGCCGTCACTCCGCCGTCTGCCTGACCATGCCCCACGTGGCCGAGGCCTGCCCCAACGGCCTGGCGCCGACCACCTCGACCCTGATGACCCTGGCCATGGGCGACGCCCTGGCCATGGTGCTGATGGACCGCCGCGGCTTCACCCGCGAGGATTTCGGCCTGCATCACCCCGGCGGCGCCCTAGGCATGAGCCTGCAGAGCGTCCGCGAATGGATGGGCGACAACGCCGCCACCCCGGCCGGCGTGCCGCTGGACGCCAGCTTCAGCGCCGTGGTCTCCGCCATCAGCGCGGGTCGCAAGGGCGCGGTCGCGGTCCTGCATTCCGACGGGACCCTGGCGGGCATGATCACCGACGGCGACATCCGCCGCGCCTTCGCCAGCGACATCTCGGTCATCCGCGCCGAAGACATCATGAGCCGCGCGCCGATCACCGTCGATCCCGACGCCCGGATGAGCGATGTGGTCGATCTGCTGAGCGCCAACAAGATCGCCAATCTGTTCGTCGTCGATGACCAGAGGCCGGTCGCCATCATTCACGTCGCCGAACTGATGCAGGCCGGCTACGTTTCCTGATGAGCCAGGACATCCTCTTCGACGCCAGCCGCCTGCTGAGCCGCACCGATCGGAGCGCCCCGACCGGCGTTGATCGCGTTTGCCTGGCCTACGCCGAATGGCTGGTCGACCATCCCGACTATCGAATGGTGCCGGTCCGGTCGCGTCACGACCAACTGGCTATGGTGGACGACGCCTGGTTCCGCGACTGCATCCTCGACCTGCGTCGTCGATGGTCCGGCGCGGCGACCAGCCGCGCGTTGAACGACGCCGAGCGCCGCCTGTTCGCCGCGCTGCAGGCCGACAAGCCGACCGCTTCGGTCATGAGCGAAGCGCCCGAGCCCGGCCAGTCGAAGCGCAAGAAGGCGCGCGCCTGGAAGCAGTATTTCCGGGCCAAACGGGTCGCCGCCGCACCGCCCGCCCGCCTTTATTTCAACGTCGGGCACACCAGCCTGAACACGCCGGACATCCTTACCGGCCTGAGAGCCCAGGGGATTGATCGCGTCGTGATGCTGCACGACCTGATCCCCATCACCCATCCCGAGTTCTGCCGACCGGGCGACGGCGCCAAACATCGCCGCCGGGTGATCACGGCGCTGCGCCACGCCTCACGGATCGTGGTCAACTCGCACTATACGGCCCATGAACTGCTGGCCTTCGCCGAGCGCGAGAGGCTGCCGGCCCCGCCCGTCGACGTCGCCCACCTGGGCCTGGAGCCGATCTTCCTCAAGGCCGAGCCCAGCCCCTCGCGCCGTCCCTATTTCGTCCATGTCGGCACCATAGAGGCGCGCAAGAACCTCGCCTTCCTGCTGACAATCTGGCGCCGGCTGCAGGAACGGATGGGCGACCAGGCCCCGCGTCTGGTCCTGATCGGCCGTTACGGCTGGGAGAACGAGGCCGTGCTCGACCACCTGCAGCGCTCGCCCAATCTTCAGGGTCTGGTGCATCAGGCCGAGAACCTGCCCGACACGGCGCTGGCCGATCTGATGCAGGGCGCCCAGGCCGTCCTGGCGCCCTCCTCCGTCGAGGGGTTCGACCTGCCGGCGGTCGAGGCCTGCGCCCTCGGCGTCCCCCTGATCGCTTCCGACATTCCCGCGCACCGCGAACTGGTGCCGCAGGCGACGTTGATCGATCCACTGGATGGCCTGGGCTGGCTGACGGCCCTCGAGGCCGCGACCCGGCGACGCCCGGCGGTGACAGCCTATTCGCCGCCGACCTGGCCCCGACATTTCGCCACGGTCGAGGCGCGGCTGGGCCTCGACCGCAACGTCGACGCCCGCCTCGTCGGCTCGGCATGAGGCCGTGTCGGGGATCGGCGCCATGCCTCTGGTCCGACGCGGCAAAGCCAAGTAATCACGGTCATGAACCGCCAGATCCCCGGAGCCGCCATGAAGCGATCCCTTCTGCCCCTGATCGCCCTCGCCCTTGTGGGCGGCTGCTCGACCCTGCCCGGAGACGGTCCGTCGGGCCGCGCCGTCGTCGACGGGGCCGCCGGCGCCCAACAGGCCGGCAACTACGCCATGGTCGATCTGGACTACGCCGTCGGCGAAACGATCAAGGCCGTCCCCCCCCGCTTCGGCGGCAGTCTGGCTGCGGGCGGCGCCGACGCGCCGGTGGACGTGCTCGGCATCGGCGACACTCTGGCGGTGTCGATCTACGAACCCAGCGGCGCCCTGTTCGGCACCCGCAACATGTCGCGCGACATCCAGACTGGCAGCCAGGCCCTGCCGCCGCTGGTGGTCGACCGCACCGGCGCCGTCAACGTCCCCTTCGCCGGTCGGGTCCATGTCGACGGCCTCACCGGCCCGGAAGCGGCCGACGCCATCAAGCGCGCCCTGCGCGGCAAGGTCGGCGATCCTCAGGTCATCGCCGCCATCACGCAGAACCCCTCGAACGCGATCACGGTGCTGGGCGATGTCCGCAGCCCCGGCCGCGCCGCCCTGTCGGTCAACACCGACCGAATTCTGGACGTTATCGCCGCCGCCGGCGGCCCGAGCCGTCCGGCTGAAGACCTGATCGTCAACGTGCGTCGCGGCGACCAGACCTATTCGGCGCCCCTGACCCTGGTCGCCACCACGTTCGGCGAGAACGTGCGTCTGCGTCGCGGCGACCAGGTCAGCCTGACCTACAAGCCGCGTCGCTTCACCGCCTTCGGCGCCGTCGGCGCCGTCAGCGAGCAGGATCTGGGACAGGGAAGCCTCAGCCTGACGGCCGCGCTGGCGCGCCTGCGCGGGCTGGACACCCAGTCGGCCAACCCCCGCTCGGTCATGGTGTTCCGCTTCGAACGGCCCGAGGTCGCCCAGGCCCTGGGCCTGACCCAGGCCGCCACGCCCCGCGGCGTGCCCGTGGTCTATCGGCTGAACCTGGCCGAGGGTCAGGGCTTCTTCATCGGCAATAATTTCATGATCCAGCCGGAGGACGTGGTCTATGCGCCGCGTTCGGATTCGGCCGAGGCGCGCAAATTCTTCGAGTTCGTGCAGTCGATCACCCGCGTGATCTACGACGTCTCGGTCACGAGCGCGCTGAACGTCAACTAGGGCGATGTTCGGTCGCCTCGGACGCCGCCGTTTCGAAACCCCGTCCTCGGGGCTGAAGGGTGATCGGCCCGAGGTGCCGACGTCGACCGACGACCTGCTGTCCCTGCTGCAAGCGATCGAGACGGCGGCCGGCGAGGTCTATGGACGCCATGGCCTGCCGCAGCGTCGGGGGCACTACCGGCGCCCCGCCGACGGCAACGTCTGGGAGCCCCTGGGCGACGCCCTGTCCCCCGCCGAGAAATGGGCGCTGGTCGATAGTTCGCCCGAGGGCGGTCGCTGGCGCTACGCCGCCTATGAAGCCCTGGGGGCGGGCTCGGACGTCCCTGCCGTCCGCCGGGCCTCCGCCCTTCTGGCCGCCTGTCAGGGCCTGCGTCAGCGCCTCGCCGATCGCGCGACCATCTCGGCTCAGGACCTGGCGGACTCCATCCGCCTGGGCGAGGCCTGGTCCCGCCTCGCCACGGACACCTCGATCCCGAAATTCCTGCCGCCGGACGAGGCGGGCTGACCTCAGCCCTGCCCGACGGCCCCCGCGAGGAGTTCCAGCGACCGCACCCGTGCGGCGGGATCCCAGATCTGGCTGGTGACCATCAGTTCGTCGGCCCCGGTCTGGGCGACGAAGGCCTCTATCTGAGCGCGGACGGTCTCGGGCGATCCAACCGCCGAACAGGCCAAGGCCGCGTCGATCATGCCCCGCGCGGCGCCGTCCAGCCGCTCGTAATAGCCCTCGACCGGCGCCGGCAGCTTGCCGGGACGCCCGGTCCTCAGGTTGACGAAGGCCTGCTGGACCGAGGTGAACAACAGGCGCGCGGCCGCATCCGTCTCGGCGGCGAAGACATTGTAGCCCAGCATGGCATAGGGCTCAGCCAGGTGTTCGGACGGCCGGAAGGTCTGACGATAGACGTCCAGCGCCCGCATCATGTCGCCGGGCGCGAAATGGCTGGCGAAGGCGTAGGGCAGGCCCAGATGCGCCGCCAGCTGCGCCCCGTAGGTCGAGGAACCCAGGATCCAGATCGGCACGTCCTGACCCTCGCCGGGGTTGGCGATGATGCGCTGATCCGGCGCCGCCGGCGCGAACCACTGCATCAACTCCATCACGTCCTGCGGGAAGGCGTCCACGTCGCCCTGAAGAGTCCGCCTCAAGGCCCGCGCCGTCGCCTGATCCGAGCCGGGCGCTCGACCCAGACCCAGGTCGATGCGGCCGGGATAAAGCGCGGCCAGGGTGCCGAACTGTTCGGCGATGACCAGGGGGGCGTGATTGGGCAGCATGACGCCGCCGGCGCCCACGCGGATGGTCCTGGTCGCCGCCGCCACCGCGCCGATGACGACCGAGGTCGCGGCGCTGGCGATGCCCGGCATATTGTGGTGCTCGGCCAGCCAGAAGCGGCGATAGCCCAGCCGCTCGGCGTGGCGAGCCAGGTCGAGGGTGTTGGCCAGCGACTGCGAGACATCCGAGCCCTCGGGCACCGGGGCGAGATCGAGAATGGAAAGCGGGGTCATCCGTCCGATATGGGGCCGCGCGTCAGCGGCGCCATATCAACCGATGCATCCGACGATGATTTACGTCAGGTCGACGCCCGTGGTGCGCATGATCTCGGCGCGCAGCTCTGGCATGCCCGTACCCTTTTCGGACGAGGTGACCAGAACTGCGGGGAAGGCGGCCGGGCGTTTGGAGATGGCCTTCAGTGTCTCCGCCTGGACCTTTTCAGCCTCGCCCTTCTTCAGCTTGTCGGCCTTGGTCAGGACGATCTGATAACTGACGGCGGCCAGGTCCAGGGCCTTCAGCGCCTCGTCGTCGACCTTCTTGAGGCCGTGGCGGGCGTCGATCAGCAGATAGACCCGCTTCAGCGTCACCCGGCCGCGCAGATAGTCGCGGCCCAGGTCCTGGAACTTCTTCACCGTCGTCTTGGACGCCTTGGCCCAGCCGTAGCCGGGCAGATCGACCAGCCGCAAACGGCCGTCCAGATCGAAGAAATTGACCTCGCGCGTGCGGCCCGGCTCGTTCGAGGCTCTAGCCAGCTTGTGCATCCCGACCAGGGCGTTGATCAGGCTGGACTTGCCGACATTGGAACGGCCGGCAAAGGCGATTTCCGGCAAGTCGGGGTCAGGAAGTTGCTCGATCTTGGCGCAGCCCAGGACGAAGGTGGCCTGGCGCGAGAACAGCACGCGCGCGGCCTCAATCTCGGTGTCCGAGTATTCTCCGACCTTGGGCTCTGCCGATGGTTCGTCCAATGAATCAGGCCTTCTTGAAGCGGGCGATAAAGCTGTCGATCGGGTTCTCGGCCTTGAAGCGATGCATGATCACATACTGCTGCAGGATCGAGAGGATGTTGTTCCACGCCCAGTAGATCAGCAGGCCGGCCGCGAACGGGGCCATGATGAAGGTGAAGACGAAGGGCAGGAAGGCGAAGATCTGACGCTGCATCGGGTCCTGGGCGGGCGGGTTCATCGACTGCTGCAGCCACATGGTCAGACCATAGATGATCGGCAGGACGCCGAGATGCAGCGGGCCGGTCAGCAGGCTGCCGACCAGGGGCAGGGTCGCCGGATCCCACGGAATGGCGCCGAACAGGTTCCAGATCGTCGACGGGTCACGCGCCGACAGGTCGCGAATCCAGCCGAAGAAGGGCGCGTGGCGCATTTCGATGGTGACGAACAGCACCTTGTACAGGGCGAAGAAGACCGGGATCTGCACCACGATGGGCAGGCAGCCCGCCAGCGGATTGATCTTCTCCCGCTGATACAGGGCCATCGTCTCCTGCTGCTGCTTCTGCGGGTCGTCCTTAAACTTCTTTTTGATCTCCTCCATCTTGGGCTGGAGGGTCCGCATCTTGGACAGGCTCTCGTAGGACTTGTTGGCCAGCGGGAACATGATCAGCTTGACCACGACGGTCAGGGCCAGGATGGCCAGGCCGAAGTTGCCGAGGACGCCGTAGAAGAACTCCACGATCATGAAGATCGGGCGGGTCAGGAAGAACAGGTGGCCCCAGTCGATGGCGTAGACGAAGCGCGGCAGGTCCAGGCTCTTCTCATAGCCGGCCAGGATCTCGTTACGCTTGACGCCGGCGAACAGACGCTGGGTCTCTTCGATCTGGCGCCCCGGCTGGATGGTGCGGGTGGCGCCCAGCATGGCGGCTTCGTGGACGTTCAGACCCTCGGCGTCGCGGACGGCGAACCGGCCCTCGATCGTTTCCTTCTGGTCCGGGATGAGGGCGGCCATCCAGTACTTGTCGGTGATGCCCAGCCAGCCGCCGGTCGATTGGTTCTCGATGCGCGGCTTCTTGGCCCAGTCCTTGTACTTGACCTGTTCCGTCGTGAACTTGCCGTCCGCGCCGAAGGTGCCGATGGCGCCCTCGTGCAGGATCATCTGCTTGCCCAGATCCGTCGGCACGCCCTGGCGCTCGACGCGGCCATAGGGGGCGATGGTGATCGGCTGGCCGCTCAGGTTGGCGACGGTGTCGGTGACGGTGAAGACGTATTGCGCGTCGATGGCGATGACGCGGGTGAAGCGCAGGCCCTGGCCGTTGTCCCAGGTCAGTTCGACCGGGGTGGTCGGGGTCAGGGTCGCGCCCTTGGTCAGTTGCCAGACCGTGTTCGGACCGGGCACGCCGCCGAGGACGTTGGGGCCGCTCCAGCCGAACTGGGCGAAATAGGCGTGCTCCATCCCCTGCGGGCGGAACAGCTCGACCGGGGGCGAATTCTTGTCCAGCGTCTCGCGGTAGCGGGTCAGATACAGGTCGTCGATGCGCGCGCCCTGCAGCGACAGCGAACCCTTCAGCGTATCCGTCTGGATCGGCACGCGGGCGGCGGCGCCCAGGGCCTGGGCGCGGTCGGTCACGAAGGCTTCAGGACGCGAGGCCGTGCTGGCCCCGGCGTCGCTGACAGCCAGCTTCTGCTCGGCGGCGACGACCTGCGCCTGACGGCGCATCTCGGCCTGCGGGCGCATCACCATGAAGTAGTACACGCCCATGATCAGGGCCGCGCACACGAAGAAGATGATGGTGTTGCGCGAATTCTCGTTCTGCATCGGGGTCAGCGGTCCTGGCCGGAGGGGCGCGAATCGTCAGAGGCGCGGGCGGGCGATTTCGCCTCGTCTCCCATATCGGGAGCCGCACGCGGGGTTGCGAGCCTTGTAAGGGCCGATTTCACATCGTCAAGCAAGCGGTCCCAGTCGCGGTCCGCCGTGCCCATGCGGGCGATGAACACATAGTCGCAGCCGGGGCGCCCGTGCAGGGACGCCAGAAGCCGTGCGGCCTCGCGCAGGCGGCGTTTGCAACGGTTGCGCACCACTGCTCCGCCGACCTTGCGGGTGGCGGTGAATCCCAGGCGGATCGCGGTCTGTCCGTCCTGACGGTCCAGTTGCTGGACCACCACGGCGCCGCGGGCCTGAGAAACACCTTTGGCGGCCGCCAGAAACTGGGGCCGCCGTGTCAGGCGATCGATTTTCATCGGATCGGTCATGCGCCCGCCCTGAAGGGTAATGGGCGCGTGACGTCAGGCCGTCAGGCGCTTACGGCCTTTGGCGCGGCGACGCATAACGATCTTCTGTCCGTTCTTGGTGGCCATCCGCGAACGGAAGCCGTGACGGCGCTTGCGCACGAGTCGCGACGGCTGATAGGTCCGCTTCACGTTCGGCTCCAGGGCTACAGGGTTTCACAACGGACAACAGTCATCCGCTGCAGGAGGCGGGCGTATAAGCGGCGGCGACGGACGAGTCAACGCCGACAAGCGATCCAGAACGTTGCACCAGCCTGAATCCTCTAGGGAAGCCGGACAGCGTCGGTTACGGAGCAGGGATGAACCGGGTCAAACGATTTCTGCCCCTCGCCGTCCTGCTGGCGGCGATCGCGCTGATCTTCGGCATGGGGTGGAACCGCTACCTGTCGCTGGACACGCTGCGCGAGCACGGCGCGGCGTTTCAGGCCCTGGCGAACGAACATTACCTGCTGACGCTGCTGGCGCTGATGCTGCTGTTCGCCCTGCTGACGGCCAGCGTGGTCCCGGGCGTGGTCTTCATCACCGTGACCGCCGGCTATCTGTTCGGCCCCTGGGTCGGCGGCGTGGCCACGGCCTTCGCCGCCACCGCCGGCGCCCTGGCCATCTATTATGTCGGTCGCACCGCGCTCGGCGAATCCCTGCGTCGTCGCGCGGCCCAGGACACGGGGCTGTTGAAGAAGGTCTGCGAGGGCGTGGACCGCAATACATTTTGGTATGTGCTGGTGGCCCGCCTGGTCGTGACCGTGCCCTTCCACCTTATCAATGTCGCCGCCGGGGTCATGGCCGCGCCGCTGCGGCCCTATCTGATCGCCACCTTCATCGGTCTGTTGCCGGCCCACATCATCTATTGCTGGATCGGGTCGGGGCTGAACGAAATCCTGATCCGCGATCCGAACCCGGACCTGCAGAGCCTGTTCGCCCAATTCATGTGGCCCTTGATGGGCGTCGGTTTCCTGTCCTTGCTTCTGCCCCTCGCGCTCAAATTAGTGCAGAAATGGCGGGCTCGACACGGCATGGACGCCGCATGACGGAACGTAAGGCGATCGAGACCCGGCTGCAACCGCGCCCCCACGCTGCGACGGGCCTGATCGCGCGCCTGCAGGCCGTGCGTCTGCCCGAGGTCTGGCGCGAGCGGCTGACGCCCCGCGCGCCGGACGGCCTGTCCAGCCGCCTGCTGCTGCTGACCGTGGCCTTCACCCTGGCGGTGGCCGCCCTGATCATCGTGCCCAGCGCCGCCTCCTTCCAGGAGCGGTGGCTGATGGACCGGCTGCAGGCCGCCGAACTGGCCTCGGTCGGGGTCGAGGCCCTGCCCTACTCCGCAGTCGAGGACTCCACCGCCGAGCAGTTGCTCAGCATCGGCGGGGTCCAGTCGGTCGTGGTCGGCGAGCAGGGCGTGCGACGCCTGCTGCTGCAGGCTCCCAACCTGCCCCGCGCGCCCGACCTGATCGACCTGCGCCAGCGCAACATCGGCGCCCGCCTGCTGGACCCGTGGAAGACCCTGTTCGGCCACCCTGACCGATCGATCCGGGTTCAGGCCAAGCCGCGGTATCGCTCAGGCGACTTCATCGAAATCCTGGCCCCCGCCCAGCCGCTGAAGGTCGAGCTGAAGACCTTCCTGCTCAACAGCCTGACCATGTCCCTGCTGATCGCCATGGTCGCGGGGGCCTTGCTCTACGTCTCCCTGTCCTTCCTGGTGCTGACGCCCCTGCGCCGGGTGACGCGCGCTATCGAACGGTTCGCCGCCGACCCCGAAAGCGCGGGCGAGGCGCCCTCGGACCGCCATGACGAGATCGGCCGGGTCGAACGCGAACTGGCGCGGATGCAGGAAGAGGTGCGTCAGTCGCTGCGCGCGCGCGCGCGTCTGGTGGCGCTGGGCGAAGCGGTGGCCAAGATCAACCACGACCTGCGCAACATGCTGACCTCGGCCCAGATGGCGTCGGAGCGGCTGTCCAGTTCGTCCGACCCGCTGGTGGCCAAGGCCCTGCCTCGGCTGGAGCGCGCCCTGAGCCGCGCCGCCGCCCTGGCCCGCAATGTGCTGGAATACGGCAAGTCCGAAGAAGCCCCGCCCCAGCGCCAGAAGATGCTGCTGGCCCGCGTCGTGGCCGTCGCCGCCGAGGATGCGGGCCTGGAGGAAGACGGCGTGCGTCTGGTCCGAGCCCTGCCCGCCCGCTTCACCGTCAACGCCGACGCCGACCAGTTGCATCGCATTCTGGTCAACCTGATGCGCAACGCCCGTCAGGCCATCGAGAGCGATCCCGCGCGGAACAAGAAGGGCCGGATCACCGTCCGGGCCGAAACCCGCGACGCCGTCGCCGTCATCAGCATCACCGACGACGGACCGGGCATTCCCCAACGTCTGGCCGGGCGGCTGTTCGAACCTTTCGTCAGCGGCCGCGCCTCGGAAGGCACCGGTCTGGGCCTGACCATTTCGCGCGAGTTGGCGGCCAACCACGGCGGCGAGCTGCGGCTGCTGGACACGGGGCCGCAAGGCACGACCTTCGAACTGCGCCTGCCGGCCTGAAGCGACGTGCAGCCATTTGTCCCATTCGGGCGTTGTTTCTGTCTAAAGTCGGAAAAGCCAAGCTTCGATCCGCCCCCCTTCGTTCGGCAAGGATATCCTCCATGATCTACGCCCCCCGCCCGCACCGCGCCGCCCTTCTCGCGGCGGCCGTGAGCGTCCTTCTGGCCGCGCCCGCCCTGGCCCAGACGTCGATGCCGCCCAGGCCCGCCCAGACCGCGCCCAGCGACCCCGTAGGCGACCTGCTGCGCAGCAAGGGCGAGCGCTACCACCGCGCTCCGGATTCCGCTCAGAACCCCGACGAACTACGCCGGACCCAGGCCCTGAACGACGAGATCGTCGCCCAGAATAATCTGGCCGAGAACGAGGACCGCGCCAACGCCGCCGCCCATGCTCAGGCGCTGGCCCGCTATCAAGCCGGAATGGAAGCCGCGGAGGCCGATCGCCAGCGTTATGACGCCGAAGCGCGCGCCGCCGCCGAAGGGCAGGCGCGCTATGAGCAACAGATGGCCGACTGGCGCGCCACGGTCGCGGCCTGCGAACGCGGCGACCGCGCGCGCTGCAACGCCGGAAGTCAGGCGCCCGGACCGTATAGGCCCTACTAGATCGAACGAGCGCGCGCTCTCGATCACGACGCCCGGCAGGCCTTCCGGCCGCCGGGCTCGGAATGGAGGGATCAGCCCTCGGCGGTCTCGCGGCGCTTCATCATGGCGTCGAAGCTGTCCCAGACGCCGTCGGCGCCGTGCCAGGCGCCCTGCGTCGCCGCCTTGGAGTATTCGGTGGCGCGCGCCTCGAAGAAGTTGGCGTGCTCCACGCCGCTGAGCAGCGACTGCAGCCAGGGCAGCGGGTTTTCGGTAACGCCATACACTTCCGGCAGCTTCAGCTGGCGCAGGCGCCAGTCGGCGATGAAGCGAATGTAGGACTTGATATCGTCCGGCGTCATGCCGTGCACCGGGCCCATTTCGAAGGCCAGGTCGATGAACTTGTCTTCCATGTCGACCACCGTCTTGCAGCAGTCGACGATGTCGTCGGCCACGGCCTTGGTGACGGCGCCCGTCTCCTTGTTGAAGGCGTGGTACAGCTTGATGATGCCTTCGCAGTGCAGGCTCTCGTCACGCACCGACCAGCTGACGATCTGCCCCATGCCCTTCATCTTCGACTGGCGCGGGAAGTTCATCAGCATGGCGAAGCTGGCGAACAGCTGCAGCCCCTCGGAAAAGCCGCCGAACATGGCCAGGGTCCGACAGATGTCGGCGTCCGTCTCGACCCCGAACTGGCCCATGAAGTCATGCTTGTCGCGCATGGCCTCGTATTCCATGAAGGCGCCGAACTCGCTCTCGGGCATGCCGATGGTTTCGAGCAGCAGGGCGTAGGCCGCGATATGGATCGTCTCCATATTGGCGAACGACGCCAGCATCATCTTCACTTCGGTCGGTTTGAACACCCGGCCGTAGCGCTCCATGTAGTTGTCCTGGACCTCGATGTCGGCCTGGGTGAAGAATCGGAAGATCTGCGTCAGCAGGTTGCGCTCGCTGTCGGTCAGGTTGGCGGCCCAGTCCTTGACGTCCTCGCCCAGCGGCACCTCTTCGGGCATCCAGTGGACCTGCTGCTGCGTCTTCCACATGTCGAAAGCCCACGGATAGCGGAACGGCTTGTAGGCCGCCGAGGGCGTCAGCAGTCCGGCCGTTCCGGGGCGGATGATCGAGGTGTGGGCGTTCATCGAAATGACCTGAGGCGAATCCGGAGGAGGGACCCAACATGCGTCCGCGCCGCCTCGGCGCCAAGCTGAAACGCGCTTATTTTGCGATCACATTTTTTCGGACCGCTAGATATGGTGGTCACGGACAATCACACGGGGAGAAGCCTGGGGATGACCTATACGCTCTACGGCGCCGCCGGCTCGGGTTCGGTCCCGGTCGAGGCGGCCATGACCCTGATCGGCCTGGACTATCGCGTCATCGAGGCCCCGACCTGGGAAGGCGAGACCGAGCGCGACAAGGTCGCCGTCGCCAATCCCATGCGCCAGATCCCGGCCCTGATCACGCCGGTCGGAGAGATCATCACCGAAAGCGCCGCCCTCCTGATCTGGCTGGCCGACGCCTATCCCGAGGCGGGGCTGGGACCGAGGCTCGACGACCCGCGCCGCGCCCAGTTCCTGCGCTGGATGACCTTCATCCCCGCCGCCGTCTATTCGATGTTCTGGGTGCGGGACGAACCGTCGCGGCTGGTCGGTGACGACGCGGCGGCGCAGGAACAGGTGAAGCAGCGCACCGCCGAGCGCATCGCCGAATGCTGGCGCGTCATGGACAGCCAGATCGAACCGGGCCGCTTCCTGCTGGGCGACGAGTTGAGCGTGCTCGATCTCTATGTCGCCGTCGCCAGCCGCTGGACGCCGCGTCGGACGCGTTTTTACGCCGAGGCGCCGCGCATGGCCGAGGCGGTGCGCCGGGTGGACGCCCTGCCCGCGCTGCAGGCCTTTTGGGCCGAGCGCTTCCCGTTTGAAGACGGCACGATCTAGGCCGCCGCCCGCTCCAGACGAGCCGCCGCCGCCTGCATGGCCTGATCGATCGCGGCATAGAGGCGGACATGGGTGATCGGCTTGGCCAGATGCCCGTCCATGCCCGCGTCTCGGCACCGGTCGGCGTCCTCGGGCATGGCGTCGGCGGTCACCGCCAGGATCGGCGCCGCAGCCGCAGGAGAGGCCAGGGCGCGAATCTGTCGCGTGGCGGCCAGGCCGTCCAGGCGCGGCATCCGCACATCCATCAGGATCAGATCGAACGCCCCTTCACCCGCGCGCTCGACCGCCTCCATTCCGTCGACCGCCTCGACCGTCTCGCAGTCGGCGGCGGCCAGCATCAGCCGCATCATCTCGCGGTTCACGGGATGATCGTCGACGATCAGAACGCGCAAGGCGCGATCCGCCTCGCCGACCGCAGCGACGGGCTCCTCCGACAGCCGGGGCAGAGGCACGGTCAGGACGAAGGTCGCCCCCTCCCCCACGATGCTGCGCGTCTCGATCCGTCCGCCCATCCGCTGCGCCAGAGCCTGGACCAGCGGCAGCCCCACCCCAGCCCCCATGTGGCGCCGTTGCAGGGAATCATCGCCCTGAACGAAGGCTTCGAACAGATGCGGCATCAGATCCGGCGCTATGCCGACGCCGGTATCGGCCACGATGATGGAGACCGCGCCGCTGCCGTAGCCGGCCGTCACGCGCACCTCGCCGCAATCCGTGAATTTGACGGCGTTGGAGATCAGGTGATGCAGCGCCTGACGCAGCCGGCGCCGCTCGCCGAAGAAGGTACCCTGCGCCCCGGGCTCGACAGCCAGCGTCACCGGCAGCCCCTTGGCCCGGGCGTTCGCCATGGCTGGAGCGGCGGCCTCCTGCAGCAGATCGGCCAAGCTCAGGTTCTCGGCGGAGACCTCTTCGCCCCCGCGCGAGAAGTCCAGCACGTCCTCGACCAGCATCAGCATGGCGTCGCCGGAGCGGCGGACGGCTTCCACCTGAGTCGCGGCTTCGGCAGGCAGGTCCGTTCGACGCGACAGCAGGTCGGCGTAGCCGACGACGCCGTTCAGCGGCGTGCGCATCTCGTGGCTCATCAGGGCGAGGAACCGCGACTTGGCCGCATCGGCCGCCTCTGCCGCCGCGCGCGCCTTGAGCGCGGCCGCCGTCCGCCGCTGCAGACGCGCCGTCAGCTGACGGCGCTCGCTCATCAATGTGCTGACCGGCAGGGCGGTGATCACCGTGACCAGAAGGAAGACATAATAGGCGCCCATCTGCCGCATCCGCAGCGGCACCGCCGCCAGGTCCGCAACATCGGGAACCGGCGTCAGCATCACCGGGCCGTGGCCGGTCAGCGTCGCCATTCCGCTGATCGCCGTGGTCAGGATCAGAGCCGCCGCGGTCCAAGGCGGCGACAGGCGGAAGGCGACCAGCAGCAGGGGCGGCAGAACCAGATAGGCCATGGCTTCCGGGCGGCTGAAGACCCAGGCCGTCGTCGCGGCCAGCAGCAGAAGAAGACCGACCGCCTCAGACGGACGGGCCGTCCCTTCCTCTCGGAAGCGATGAGCGCGCGCGAGCAGCAACAAGGACGGCGTCACGATCAGCAACCCCAGAAGCTCCATGCCGAACATGTGCCGCCAGACGAAGGCCGCATAGACGGGCGAATAGCCCCGCAGCCACATGCCCGCCGCGATCGACAGGCTCGTGCTGAGCGCCACCGTCGGCGCGATGGCCATCAGGCCGAAGGCGATCAGACGCCGGGGCCGCCGCATGTCCAGGGCCGCGCCGCCGACGCGCCGCGCGAGCAAGGCCGCGACCAGCACCTGCGCCATGTTCAGCACGGCGTTGATCAGCAGCAGCGGCATGGCGTCGCCGCGCAGGACGTTGCTAGCCAGATTCAGCGCGAAACAGACGAGCAGGACCGCCACGGCCTTGCGTCGGTGCAGTTGCAGCAGCGCGGCCAGCATGACGCCGTTGGCCGGCCAGACGATGATCGCCTGAAAGGTCGCGGCGCTCCATTGGCCCAGCACCAGGCAGGCGACGAACAGCACGACATAGGCGATCGGCGGGGGCCCTGCCTCTCGCCCCGCATCATGGCGAAATAACCGCCAGCGTCCGGTCATGCCTATTCCCCGCCTCACCTAAGGCCGAACTTGCGGGCGAAACGTAAAAAATTCTTGCGAACGCCTATGCGAGGTTATGCGTAGCGCCGTTCTTTTATCGGCGCTCTAAATCAACCCCATGACCCGGGCTTCATCTTCCAAGCCGTCGCGGAACTGCGGCGCGGCCAGACCGATCAGGGCGCGGGCGCGCTGATCCGCGGCCAGGCCGCGCAGATTGACCCAGCCGTGTTCGGTCACCACGAACTGGGTGTCGTTGCGCGGCGTCGTCACCGGCCCGTCCAGTCTGGCGACGATGCGCGAGGCCGTTCCCCGCGCCGCCGTCGAATGGCAGGCGATGATCGACTTGCCCCCCTCCGAGGCCGAAGCGCCGCGCACGAAGTCCAATTGCCCGCCCGAGGCCGTATATTGCCGCCCGTTCAGATACTCCGAACAACAGGCGCCGAAGAGGTCGATCTGCAGCGTGGCGTTGACCGACACCATTCGGTCGTTCCGCGCGATCACCGCCGGATCGTTGACGTAGTCGACGGGCCGCGCCTCCAGCGCCGGGTTCTCGTTCAGGAATTCATAGGTCGAACGATCGCCCATGGAGAAGGTGAAGACCGTCTTGCCCGGATGCAGGGTCTTCTTCGCATTGGTCACGACCCCGGCCCGCATCAGCTCGACCAGCCCCGGCGTCAGCATCTCGGTATGGATGCCCAGATCGACATGGTCGTGCAGGGCGGCGCAGACCGCGTCCGGCAGGGCGCCGATGCCCATCTGCAGCGTCGATCCGTTCTCGACCAGACCGGCGATGATGCCGCCGATGGCCAGGTCCTGCGGCTGCTGCGGGGCCTTGCCGGCCTCCAACAAGGGGGCTGAGTGTTCGACCAGAGCCGTGACCTGGGACACATGCACCGTGCAGTCGCCGAACACGCGCGGCATGTGCGGATTGACCTCCAGGATCACCCGCTTGGCCGACCTGGACGCCGCCAGCGCATAGTCGGTGTTGGTGCCGAAGCTGAAGTTGCCGTCCGCGTCCATCGGCGAGACCGTGGCCAGCAGGGTGTCCACCACGACCTCGTGCGTCAGGACGTGAGGGGCCTGCTGGAAGCCGGTGGGAATGAACCAGACGGCGCGCCGCCCCGCCTCGATCCCGCGCGCCTCCAGCTTCCGCTCGATGGCGCCATGGAACAGGCTGTAGGGGCGGATGCGGTCGGTCAGTTCGTAGCGGAGCACCGTCTCGCCCGCTATGGCGGTGGACAGCAGGTAGTAGAGGTTGACGTCGCCGACCTCGTTCGCCTCGGCCCGATCGGCCAGGGCCTTCAGCAGGGCCGGCGGCTGACCGACGCCCAGGGCCATGGCCACCCTGGCCCCCGACGGGATCAGGGCGGCGGCGGCGGCGGGCGACATCAGGCGCTCGGCGTACTGGGCGCCATAAGGGATGATGGGGTCGGTCATGGGGCGTCATCCTCGAACGGCCGTTGGGCTCTTCGGTCCGTTATCGAGCCTTCCGCCCTTTGCGACCGCTAGACATTGGTCGAAGGCGCGTCCTGAAGCGGGGCCCCGCGCAACCTTTGACGCCGCTCGATCGCATAGGCGATCAGCCACAGAATCATGGCCCAGGCCGCGCCGACGCTCCACCCCGCGAAGACGTCCGAGGCCCAGTGGGCGCCGAGATAGATGCGCGTCAGCCCGGTCAGCAGGGCGATCAGCACGCCGACGCCCAGGACATAGGCCTTCAGTCTTTTGCGGGGGAAGGCGCGCGTCAGCATGACGCCGAGCGTCAGATAGAAGACGGTCGACAACAGGGCATGGCCCGAGGGGAAGCTGGCGTTCAGCGTCTGGACCGCCTGATACTCCAGCGGCGGCCGCTCGCGCTCGAACAGGGCCTTCAACCCCTCGCTGAGGGCGACGCCGCCGGCCAGGCCGCAGACCAGCAGCAGGGCCGACAGCCGCTTTCCCTGAATCAGCAGAAAGCCCAGAGCGATCAGGGCGAACAGGGCCAGGACCGAAATTCCGCCCAGCGAGGTCAGGTCGGCCGCCGCCTCTTGCAGCCACCACGGTCCCCAGGGCCGGGCCGGATCGTCGACGTAGGGCCGGACTGCATGCAGCACCGCCACGTCGAACGCCTGGCCGCCTGGCTCGCGCATGTCGTCGGCCAGTTCAACGAAAGTCAGCGTCCCCAAGGCCGCCACCAGCAGGGCGGCGACGGCGGCGATTTCGCTGCGGGCGACCCTCAGGGCGCGGGTCAGGAAGGCGGTCGGATGCGGAGCCATGAGCCGCTAACGGCTACGCTGGCTGCGCGTTCCCGCGCCCGCGTCATCACGCCGTCGTGATGAGCGCTTCGGGCGGGCGGGAAAAGTGATCGCCCCAATTTCCGAGGCATTTCCACAGGGTGGCGGAGGCCGCCCACCGATTCGTCGGAAAAGCGCGCGTCAAGAGCTTTACGAGCGGTTAGGGATGTGCGCCCATATATGTAGCCGAGCGCGGGAACAGAAACACCATATCTAGTGTTTCAATACGGCACGGTCTTCTAACGGATTTGATCGGGGCAGTGATCAATATGGCTGGCGGCGAAGCTTTGCAGACCACGGATTTCATGGCGGTTTCCTCCGCGCCGCCTGAAGGCAAGCCGCAGTTGAAGGTCGTCACCGGCCTGCAACTGGACCGCAGCCGCGACGCCCTGCTGACGGATTTCGGCAAAAAGACCCTGGAAGATCGCTACCTCCTGCCCGGCGAAAGCTATCAGGACATGTTCGCCCGCGTCTCGACGGCCTATGCCGACGACGCCGAACACGCCCAGCGCATCTACGACTACATGTCCAAGCTGTGGTTCATGCCGGCCACCCCGGTCCTGTCGAACGGCGGCGCCGGTCGCGGCCTGCCGATCAGTTGCTTCCTGAACGCCGTGGGCGACTCGCTCGACGGCATCCAGAGCGTGTGGAACGAGAACGTCGCCCTGGCCTCGAACGGCGGCGGCATCGGCACCTATTGGGGCGGCGTCCGCTCCATCGGCGAGAAGGTCAAGGGCGCCGGCCAGACCTCGGGCATCATCCCTTTCATCCGCGTGATGGATTCGCTGACCCTGGCGATCAGCCAAGGTTCGCTGCGTCGCGGTTCGGCCGCCGTCTATCTGGACGTTCACCACCCCGAGATCGAGGAGTTCCTCGAGATCCGCAAACCCTCGGGCGACTTCAACCGCAAGTCGCTGAACCTGCACCACGGCATCAGCATCACCGATGAGTTCATGGAGGCGGTGCGCGACGGTCGCCCCTTCCACCTGCTCTCGCCCAAGTCCGGCGAAGTGATGAAGACGGTCGACGCCCGCAACCTGTGGCAGAAGATTCTTGAGATCCGCCTGCAGACCGGCGAGCCCTACCTGATCTTCTCCGACACCGTGAACCGGTCGATGCCGCAGCACCAGAAGGACCTGGGGCTGAAGGTCAAGCAGTCGAACCTGTGCTCGGAAATCATGCTGCACACCGGCAAGGACCACCTGGGCGTGGACCGCACCGCCGTCTGCTGCCTGTCCTCGGTCAACGCCGAGGCCTTCCTGGAATGGCGCGAAGAACCCAAGTTCATCGAGGATGTCATGCGCTTCCTCGACAACGTGCTGGAAAGCTTCATCCAGACGGCGCCGGCCGACATGAAGGCCGCCGTCTATTCCGCCAAGCGCGAGCGTTCGGTGGGTCTCGGCCTGATGGGCTTCCACTCCTTCCTGCAGGCGCAGGGCGTGGCCTTTGAATCGGCCATGGCCAAGTCGTGGAACATGCGTCTGTTCAAGCACCTGCGCCGCGAGGCCGACAAGGCTTCCAAGCTTCTGGCCGAGGAAAAGGGCGCCTGCCTGGACGCCGCCGAACGCGGCGTGATGGAGCGGTTCAGCCACAAGCTGGCCATCGCCCCGACCGCCTCGATCTCGATCATTTGCGGCGGCACGTCCGCCGGCATCGAGCCGATCCCGGCCAACATCTATACGCACAAGACCCTGTCGGGCTCGTTCGCGGTCAAGAACCCCTACCTGCAGAAGCTGCTGGGCGAGAAGGGCATCGACACCGAAGCCGTGTGGAACTCGATCCTCGAACACGAAGGTTCGGTCCAGCACCTGGAGACCCTGTCGGACGACGAGAAGGGCATCTTCAAGACCGCCTTCGAACTGGACCAGCGCTGGATCGTCGAACTGTCGGCTGATCGCTCGCCGGAAATCTGCCAGGCTCAGTCGATCAACCTCTTCATCCCCGGCGACGTGAACAAGTGGGACCTGCACATGCTGCACTGGTCCGCCTGGGAACGCGGCGTGAAGTCGCTTTATTATCTGCGCTCGAAATCGGTGCAGCGCGCCGCCTTCGCCGGCGCGGACGACAAGGCCGAAGCCGAGATCGATCCGAACCAGCCGGACCTCTTCTCCGCCGCGCGCACCGACTACGACGAGTGCCTGGCCTGCCAGTAGGCCCCGCCCTCTCATCACCTTCGCCTGATCATGCCGCCCGGAGGAACCGTCCTCCGGGCGGCTTCGTTTCGTCGGGACAGGATTGTGGCGCTAAAGAGTCCGTTGCGGTTCTCCACCGTTAGTGCACAGTGGAGTCGTTGACGGATCGGGAGGGCCGTTGTGCGCGTAGAGGCTTGCCTGATTGGTCTGCTGGTTGTCGTGGCTCTGCCCGCGACGGCGGACGCACAGGCGAGCGTTGCCCGCAGTTCAACGCCGCCCGCCATCGCCGCCCGCGGAGGCGACGCCGTCCGATTCGAGGACGCCGCCGCCCTGCTGAACCGCGAAACCGCCTTCACCGCCGCAGACACGCCCTTCGGCGCCCCGATCGCCATGGTCGACGCCCTGGTTGGCGCCCTGCTCGACGCCCCCCTGGGCGGCACAGCCTTCACCGCCGCCCAGACCGAGGCCTGGTTCGCCGGTGACGGCTTCACCGACCGACTGCGCCTGACCACCATAGGCGAATTGCGCCGGGCCGACGGCGCGCCGGTGCCGCCGCGACCTCTGGACGCCCGCGCCTTTGACGCCGAGGGCTATGACGTCACCTATACGCGCGGCTGGGTCGCCGCGCGGGGCCGCACGCCCTCGGGTCTGGAGGTGTCGCTGACGCCGCACGCCGGCGTGGGCTTCGGCAGCGAAGGCACGTCGGCGGAAGCCGGCGCCACGCTCAAGATCGGCGAGGGACTCGACCGCCTCGCGCCCAATGGCGACGAAGCCTTCGGAGAACGCGCCCGATGGTACCTTTACGCCGCCGGTTCGAAACGCGCCGTCGGCTATAATTTCGCCCGCACCCGCGACGGCGACTTCGCCCGCTCGGGCATGAGCCACGACTCCGGTTCCTATCTGGGCGACGCCTCCGTCGGCGTGGCCTATCGCCGGGGCGCCATGCAGAGCTCGTTCGGCATCGTCTATCGCGAAATCGAGGCCAAGGGCATCAGGGCCTACAACGGCATCAACACCGACGTGTCGGAAGGCCTGGTGGCCTTCCAACTGACGATCCGACCTCACGAATAGGGGCGAGCGCCTACTGGCTGCGCGCCACGCCCTCGCGACGGCTGTCCGCCCCGCCGTCCCAGCGCCCGTTGCGCCACAAGGCGCCGTGCAGACCCGAATTCTCCGAGGCGTTCGGCCGCAGCACGATCCCCCGCATGGCCATGCCCGCCTGGATCTCGGCCGTGAAGCCTTCGGTGTCGGCGCCGAACCCGTCGCCCTTGGCCACCAGATTGGGCAGGTCGAAGGCCGCCTGCACCGGCAGGTCCCAGCTCAGGGTCGCGATCAGCGCCTTGGCGTTATAGGCCAGGATGGAGGATCCGCCCGGCGACCCCATGGCCCCCAGCAGCCGCCCCTGACGGTCCAGCACGATGACCGGCGACATGGACGAGCGCGGCCGCTTGCCTGCCGCCACGGCATTGGCCGCCGGCGTGCCGTCGGCCGCCGTCGGGACCATCGAGAAGTCGGTCAGTTGATTATTCAGGAAGAAGCCGCCCGCCATCCGACCCGAGCCGAACAGGCTCTCGACCGTGGTGGTCATGCTGACGGCGTTGCCCTTGGCGTCGACGACCACGAAGTGGGAGGTGCCGGCGGGCTCGCGCGTCGCGTCGGCGCCGACGCGCGGCGCCCCCGGCGGCGTCCCGAAGGGCGCCGCCCCGCGCAAGGCCGGGGCCAGGGCCGCACGCTCGGCCACATAGGCGGGGTCCAGCAGGCCCGCGACCGGCACGGCAACGAAGCCCGGGTCGCCGAAATAGCGGTCACGGTCGGCGTACATCAACCGCTGCAACTGGGCGAAGGCGGCCCAGGCCGCGGGGCTTTGCGGCCCCTTGTCGAGATCGGGCGTCCGCTCGCCCATGGCCAGCAGTTGCAGGATCGACGCCCCGCTGGACGGCGGCGGCGGCACGCAGACGACATAGACCTTGTAGGGACCGCAGACGGCCTCGCGCACGATGGGCTTATAGGCGGCGATGTCGGCGGTGGTCAGCCCGCCCGGACGCGGCCCCTCGGCCACCGCGGCGGCGATGGCCTCGGCCAGCCGCCCCTGCTGCAGGCCCGCCGCGCCCTCGCGCGCGATCGTCCGCACCGTCTCGGCGTAGGCGGGGTTCTTCAGCACGTCCCCGGCGACATAGCGGGCGCCGTCCGGCTTGGTGAAATAGGCGGTGGCCCAGCGCGTCTTGGCCTGGGGCGCGTCCGACGCGATCATCCCGGCCAGACGCGGGCTGACGACAAAGCCGTCTTGCGCCAGCCGCTCGGCGTCGCCGAACAACTCCGACCAGGCCAGCGCCCCGTGCTGCTTCTGCGCCAGGGCCAGCATGGGCACGGCGCCCGGCGCGCCGGTGGAGCGCCCGCTCAGCACCGCATCGACGAAGGGCAGCGGCCGCCCGTTCTCATAGAAGAGCTCGGGCGTGGCCGAGGCCGGCGCCGTCTCGCGCCCGTCATAGACGGTGATCGCCTCGCTCTCGGCGTCGTAGAACATCATGAAGGCGCCGCCGCCCAGGCCCGAGGACTGCGGCTCGACCAGACCCAACACCGCCTGGACGGCCACGGCGGCGTCCACTGCCGACCCGCCGCGCGCCAGAACCTTCATCCCGGCCTCGACCGCCAGAGGATTGGCCGCCGACACGAAGGGCCCTCGCGCGGGCGCCTCCGTCGTCGCCGCGACCGGCCCAGCCGTCGCTGCATCCACGACCGGCGCCGTGGCGCATCCCGCCAGCATAGATGCGCCGACGGCCGCTCCCGTCAGAATGAGCGAAATTTTGCGCCGACGGTTCGACGAGGGGTTGGAATAGGCGCGCACTAAACGGCTCCTGCAGGGTTCAGGGAGAGGTTCATGCCTAGTGTCACAGGCCCCAAAGTCCAAGCCTGCATTTTCTATCGAGATTTCCAGAAAAGCCGCTTGCCAGCCTCCGACCCGCCCGCTAGATACCCGGCCTGCCCGCAAGGCAGTGCGCGCCCGTAGCTCAGCTGGATAGAGCATCAGACTACGAATCTGAGGGTCGGACGTTCGAATCGTTCCGGGCGCGCCATTTCTTCTTTCCTTGCATCAGACGTTTCATGAGGCGGACCCGCCCGGGCCCGCCTTTAGCCATGCGCGCTAGCGCCCCTTGACGGATCACGCCTTAAGATTGTTGCCTGGCAGAGGCGAGGCCTGACCATGAGGCGACTCCTGCCTTTCTGACGCCTGATCGTGATCGACGCGGCGTCGCTGAAGGCGCGACGAATTCAGGGGACGGGTCGGCGCTAGCGCCAGCGCGCGAGCCGAGCCACGCCGAGAGCGCGGCCCGCGCCACAGCCTCGGGCAATCTGGCGGACACCAGCGCGTTTTAGGTGGCCAAGGGCGGCTATGTCGCCGACGCCCGCCTCGCCCTCAAAGGACCGCTTCGGTCCCCGGCGGCGCGACGCCCAGCGCCACGCGCCATGTTCTTAAGCGGCCGTCAGCCTTCGACGGAACGCAGGCCCGACACCGAAGCCTGCTGCACCACCGGGCGGCGCTGGCCGCCGGCGGCGATGATCCGGTCGATGCGCGCCTTTTCGGCGCGGAAGGCGGCCAGATCCGAGCCCTCCAGAACGGTGCCCTCCTGGGTCTTCACGCCGGCCGGATTGATCCGCTGACCGCCGCGCCACAGTTCGTAGTGCAGGTGCGGGCCGGTCGAGGCGCCGGTCGAGCCGACATAGGCGACGATCTGGCCCTGGCTGACGCGCTGACCGGCGCGAATGCCCGAGCCGTAGCGCGACAGGTGGCCGTAGCCGCTTTCCAGACCGTTGGAATGACGGATGCGCAGCCAGTTGCCGTAGCCGCCCCAGCGACGGGCTTCGACAACCACGCCGTCGGCGGGCGCCACGATGGGCGTGCCGGTCGTCGCCGCGAAATCCATCCCCTGGTGCATCTTGCGATAGCCCGAGATGGGGTGGGTGCGGACGCCGAAATTGGAGCTGACCCGGCGGAAGCTCTGCAACGGGGTGCGCATCATGGCCGAACGGGTGTTCTTGCCGGTGGCGTCGAAATATTCCGCCGCCTTAGCGCCGGGGCGCTGATAGCGGTAGAAGGCGTGGCCCTTGAGCTCGGCGTAGAGCAGTTCGCCGGTCTCGACCGTGCGGCCCGCCTCGGTCACCGAACGGTCGAAGACCAGGGTGAATTCGTCAGAGGCCTTCACGTCGCGCTGCATGTCAAACTTGTGCGCGAACAACTGGCTGGCGCGGCGCACGACCGTCGAGGTGGCGCCCAGTTCGCGGGCGCTGGCCGACAGGGAACGCTGGACCTTGTCGTTGGCGACCACGGTTTCGTGCGTCACGTTTTCGTCGAGAGCGCGCAGGCGCAGGGCCCCGTCGAAGCTGCGCGACACGGTCAGCTGGCTGGCCGGGCCGGTGCGCATGGTCAGGCCGATCAGGCGGGCGTCGCCGCGGCCGCCGCGCGGCTTGGACACCGCCGTCTCGAATTTCAGACCGGCGCGCAGGTCCTTGAGGTCGAAGGCGCTGGCGATGGTGGCGGCGACGGCGCTGGCTTCCTCGGCGCCGATGCCGGTGCGGCGCACAGCCTGTTCGAAGGTTTCGCCGCGGCGGATTTGAACGGGGATGGCCTCGGGGGCCGTCAGACCGGCGGGCGCGCCGGCGGCGGCGTAGGCCTGGGTCTCGAGATAGGCGAACTGTTCAGACGTCAGCGCCGGAACTTCCTCGGCGCGCGCCGGTTCATAGGCTTGACCCGCCATCAGGGCGATGGCCACGGCTGCGGCCGTCGTCAGGAGATGCGGCGCGAGCCGCATGGGCTGGCGGCGCGGATCGAACTGAGCCATCGGTCCCCGGCAATCGACGACGCCTCGCAGCGCCAAACCACTCGAATCATGGATCGCGTCCAGGTCCCCCCGGAAACGCGAAGCGAGCGATATAGCCCGTCCGTCCCAACTTGGGAAGCGCGCAGGTTACAATTGGTTAACTTGGCCGGGTGAACGCTGAGTATTCCACCGTTTTTCCAGGATCTCCCGACATCAACGGCCCTTTTCTTGCCTTGCTCGACTGAACAGTGACTGAAGCGACACGCCCCAGTGTTCATGCGGCCACAACTGTTGTCCGCGAGCAATCTGTGGCGTTGTTGCCCCTCCTTCCGCCGCCGAACGCCGAGCGCCTTTGACCGACGACACTCCTGCTCCCCAGCCCCAGCCCCAGCCTCAGGCCCGCCGTCGCCCGGACTCCGTCGCCCGGACGATGCTGATCGTTCTGCTGATCGGCGTCCTGCTGCTCGTTGTCCTGGCCGCCGCCCTCTATCTGAACCGGCGCGCCGCCGCCCGCGAACTGCTGACCGACTGGCTGGACCGCAAGGGAATCGACGCGGACGTCGAGGTCGAACAGCTCGAGATGGACGGCTTCGTCGGCAAGATCGTCATCGGCGACCCGCGCAATCCTGACTTCAAGGTCGAACGCGTCGAGGTCGACTACGCCCTGGGCATGCCCTGGTCCAAGACCGGCCTGGGCGTGACCCCCAGCCGCATCCGCCTGATCCGCCCGCTGGCCAGGGCCAGTTGGACGAAGGGCCAACTGTCGTTCGGTTCGCTGGACCCCCTGATCAAGGATTTCCTGGCCAAGCCGCCGCGTCCCGACATGCCCGGCCCGCTGGTCATCGTCGAGGGCGGCCGCGCCCGCATCGACACCGAATACGGCCCGGTGCAGGTCCTGGCCGACGCCCGCGTCGACGACGGCAAGCTAATGCAGTTGTCCGCGCGCCTGCCCGCCGCCTCGCTGAAGAGCGGCGAGACCGAAGCGCGAGGCCTGAGCGCCGTCGTCGACCTGACCACCGTCGGCGACCGCGTCGCCCTAAAGATCGAGGCGGAGGCCGAGCGCTTCTCCCTGAACGGCGGCGACGGAACGACCGCCCGGCTAAACCTGACCGGCGACCTGCCCTATCCTGACCTCAAGGCCCGTCGCGGCGACGGGCGCGCCGTCATCGCCGCCCGCCTGACCGCCGACGCCCTGAAGGCCGGCGGGATCGAGGGGCGCAAGACCGAAGCCTCGCTCGACTTCGACGGCCGGACCGAAGGCTGGACCCAGACCTTCCGCGTCGTCGGCAAGGGTCAGATGCGGGTTCGCGCCCAACGCCTGACCGGTCAGGGACTGGAGGCGCGCGGCGCCGACATCGCCCTGAGCCGGGCCGACGTCACCGTGGCGCGCGGCGAACGCGGCCTGGAATGGCGGATCGCCTCTCCCGCCGCCATCACCCTCGACAGCGGAAGCTCGGGCGGGACGCGGTTGAGCCAGGCCGCCCTATCGTCCGGGGGGCTGATCGCGGGTGGTCGCGGCGACGCCTTCGAGATCGAGGGACCTCTGGCGCTGACGGCGGGACGGCTGGCCGCGGGCGACCTGACCCTGAACGACGCGCGCGGGCGGTTGGCGCTGGACGTCGTGCGCGACGGCGTGACCCGGATCACCGCCACCGGGGCGCTGGGCGCGTCGCGCGCCGCCTGGACCGTTTTCGGCGCGCCGGCGGCGGACGACCTGCCTGAACTGGCCGAGCTGAAACGGGCGCTGGGCGCCTTCGCCGTGGATGCGCCGGGGCTGAAGCTGGCCACCGGCAGCGCCGGGACGGAGCTGACCCTGACCCGCCCGATCACGGCCCGTCCGGCCAACGGCGGCGTACTGACCCTGACCCCCGCGCCGACGCCCCTGTTCGCGGCCGAGCCGGATCAAGCGGGCGGGGGCGCCCTGAGCCTTACCGCGCAGCGCGGCGGGGGCCTGCCCGAAGCCCACTTCGCCGTGCCGTCGTGGAGCCTGACGAAGGGCGGCTTCCGCGCCCGGCTGGACGGCAAGGCGGCGCTGGACTTCGGGCCGGGCCGCAACATCGCCCTGTCGACCCAGGGGGAACTGGCGTCCGGCGACGGGCGGCTGACCTATACGACCCAGGACTGCGTCCCCGTCAGCGTCGAACGGCTGGAGTTGGGCGAGAACGACGTGACGGATGTGGCGGGCCGGTTCTGCCCCGCCCACGCCCCGCTGATCACGGTCGCGGACGGGAGTTGGCGCGCCGAGGGCACGCTGGCCGACGTCGCCGCCTCCGCCCCCTTCCTGGCCATGCGTTTCGCCGACGCCCAAGGCCGGCTGGTCGTGGACGGCAAGCCTTCCGGCCTGTCGATGACGGCGACCGTCGCCCGGGCCCAGGTCGCCGACACCACCGATCCTCAACGCTTCCTGCCGCTGGCCGCGACCGGCGAGGCGCGACTGGCCGGCGACGTGTGGAGCGGCGGGTTCGACCTGACCCGTCTGGGCCATGCGGTGGGCCGCGTCGACCTGCGTCACGACAGCAAGGCCGAGGCCGGCGGCGTGACCATCAGCGCGCCCGACCTGACCTTCACCGCCCAGGGGCTTCAGCCCGACGACCTCAGCCCGCTGGCGGCCGACTATCTTAAGTCGCCGGTCGAAGGCTCGGCCGCCTTCGCGGGCCGCTTCGACTGGTCCCGGACCGCCACGACCAGTTCGGGCCTGCTGACCACGCCCGGCCTCGACTTCACCAGCCCGGCCGGCAAGGTGAAGGGGCTAAAGGGCCGGGTCGAGTTCACCAGCCTGACGCCGCTGATCACCGCGCCCGATCAGGTGCTGACGGTCGATCGGCTGGAGTCGGTCACGCCCCTGACCGATCTGGCGCTGCGCTTCGCTCTGGACGAGAAGGCGCTGAATCTGTCCGGCGGCAAGATCCAGGCGGCGGGCGGCCGCATCAGCATCGAACCGCTCAGCATTCCGCTGACGCCCGGCCAGCCCTGGGGCGGGGTGATCGTGGTCGAACAGGTTCAGCTCAACGACCTGCTGAAGAGCGCCAACCTGCAGGAAAAGGCCAAGCTGGATTCCGTCGTGTCGGGCCGCCTGCCCTTCACCTACGCCCCCGATGTCGGCTGGCGCATCACGGGCGGCGTCCTGAACGCGGTCCGCCCCGGTCGTCTGTCGATCCAGCCCGAGGTCTTCGACGACCTGGAGGCCGCGGGCGCGACCGAAGGCGCCGCCGCCCTGCCGCCCAACACCATGCAGGATCTGGCCTATCAGGCGATGCAGGACCTGGCGATCAGCGACCTGAGCGCCGAGGTCAACAGTCTGGACGCAGGGCGTCTGGGCGTTCGCTTCCACATCCATGGCCGCCACGATCCGCCGGAACGCCAGCAACTGCGCCTGAGTTGGATGGACGTGATCCGCCGCGACTTCCTCAAGAAGAAGCTGCCCCTGCCCTCCGACACGCCGATCGACCTGACGCTGGACACCACCTGGAACGCCAACCAGATCGTGTCCGACCTGATGGAATACGCGCGCCGAGGCGAAACGCCCCCAATCGCCCCTTGAGATACGGCGCCGCTTTGTTCAGAACCCATTCACCCGCGGCGGCGTTAGATCGTCACGACCTTAACCGCCGCCTTCGGAGATCGGCCCCATGATCAGCAAGCGTGAGATCGCCGTCGTTCTCGGCCTCGCCGCCGTCAGCGTGGCCGCCTGCTCGCCTACGGTGAACATCAAATTCAGCGAGCCGCTGCAGATCTACGCCAAGCTGGACGCCGACATTCGCATCAAGCTCGACCAGGAACTGCAGAACCTCCTGCGCGAAAACCCCAACCTGTTCTGACCGAAAGAAAGGGGCTGAACATGAACCATCGCAAGCTCTTCGTCGCCGTCGCCGCCGTCGCCGCTCTCGGCGTGGCCGCCGGCGCCGCCGTGGCCCAGACCGCCTCGCAAAAGGCCCTGGTCGATCAGGCCAAGGCCGCCGGCGCGGTCGGCGAGCAGGCCGACGGCTATCTCGGCGTCCGCACCTCGGTGACCCCAGACACCCAGACCGCCGTCAGCGCCACCAATGCCGGCCGCCGCCAGGCCTACGCCCGCAGCGCCGCCGACGCCGGCACCACGGCCGAGGTCGCGGGCGCCCGCATGTTCGAGACCCAGCTGCTGCCGCGCATCAGCTCGGGCCAGTGGTACAAGAACGCCGCGGGCCAGTGGGTCCAGCGCTGATCTGATGCGATGAGAACGCTGCGGGTCAGGGGTCGGGCGGGACGTTTCCTGCTGGCCCTCGGCCTGGCGGCCGCCATCGCCGCCGTCGCGGTTCTGGGCTTGGCCGGATACTGGCGGCTGATCGGCGGCGGACCCATGTCCGTCCACGGCTGGATCGCCATGGGTTTCGGCGTGCTCAGCACGGTCGGCTTGGCCTGGGGACTGATGACCCTGGCCTTTCGTTCCGATCGCGAGGGCTGGGACGACCGGGTCGACAATCGACTGGACCCCGGCCGGGATGAGGCCGAAGACGACGACCTCCACTACTGATCCTCTCGGAGCCCGTCATGCGTTTCGCCCTGCTGCTCTCCGCCCTGTCGACCGCCGCCGCGCTGGCGGCCTGTTCGCAACCCGCTGGAAAAGCCCCGATCGCGCCGAAAGAGGCGCGCGCCCTGGCCGGGGTCGATCTGGACCAGCCGTTGCGCGTGCTGGGGACCGAACCCTTCTGGGCCGTCGAAATCACCCCGCAGGGCCTGACCTATTCCGGCGTCGACCGCCCCGAGCAGAAGGCCGCCAACCCCGGCCCGACGCTGCAAGGGACAGTCGCGGTCTGGACGACCCAAACCGAAGCCAGGGCCCCGCTGGTCGTCACCCTGATGGCCACGGACTGTTCCGACGGCATGAGCGACCGCACCTATCCCCTGACCGCCAAGGTCGAGATCGGCGGCGAGACCCTGACCGGCTGCGCCGCCTCCAGCGCGGCGATCGAAAAGGTCGGCGAATCCGGCCGCGTCGAATAGGGCGTCTGGCGCCGCGTTTGCTCCTGAGGCGTCCGGCCGCTTAACGCTTCCCAAAGCGGCGCCGTTTCATGGTGGCCGCATGACCCCGGTTCAGACGCCTGTCGATCTTCGCCCGCTGACCGCCCTTCGGTTCATGGCGGCGCTGTGGGTGGCCCTCTACACCTTCTGGCCCAACCTCGACGTCGGCTTCGTCCCGAACCTGACGGCCAAGGGCTATCTGGGCGTCGAGCTGTTCTTCGTCCTGTCGGGCTTCATCCTCAGCCACGTCTATCTGCACGCCTTCGCCGAGAAGCGCTTCTCTTATCGCGGCTTCCTGTGGGCGCGAATCGCGCGGGTCTATCCGCTGCATATCGTCACCCTGCTAGGCGTCATGGCCCTGGGCCTGGCGGCGACAGCCGTGGGGATGAACATCGACGGCGGCGTCCTCAGTTGGAAGACCCTGCCCGCCCATCTGCTGATGGTCCACGCCTGGGGTTTCGCCAGTTCGGCTGGCTGGAACCACCCGTCCTGGTCGATCTCGGCCGAGTGGTTCGCCTATCTGGCCTTCCCCCTGTTCGCCCTGGCCGCCTGGCCGCTGCGCCGGCGGCCCTGGCTGGCGACCGCGGGCGCGGCGGTCTTCCTGATGGGGCTCTACGCGGCGTTTGAGCGTCTGGCGGGTTTCCCCCTGACGGAAGCCACCTTCCGCTGGGGGGCGCTGCGCATCGTTCCGTGCTTCGCCTACGGCTGCGCCCTCTACCTGGTCTATCGCCGCGCGCCCCTGCCGCGCGCAGGGCTGATGGCCCTCACGGCCGCCGCCGTCATGATCGCCAGCGCCTCGGTCCTGGCCTGGGACGCGATCACGGTTCTGGCCGCCGGCCTGCTGATCCTGGCCCTGGCCTCCCTGCCCAACGGCCGGGCCGGGGGGCTGGCCTCCAGGCCCGCCGTCTACCTCGGAGAGATCAGCTATTCGGTCTACATGGTCTGCGCCCCGTGGCAGATCCTGGCGGTCAATGTGGCCGCGCGCGCGACCGGAGCCGAGGACAAGCGGCTTCACGTTCTCGTGTGGCTGGGGATAGTTCTAGGCCTGATCGCCGCCGCGGCGGCCACCTATCACCTGATCGAACGCCCGGCCCGCAAGGCGCTGCGCGGGATGGCCGAACGACGCCGCGCGCCTGTGGATGAGGCGGAGAAACAGTCCGAAACGGTTCTTCAACCTTCGGACGCTATCGTCTAAGGCTTGGTCCGCGTTTTAGTCGGGAGCACGCCAGATGATGAAACGGCTCACAGCCGCCGCAGTTGCGGCGACCTTGGGATTCTTCGCCCTCGGCTCCGCGCCGGCCAAGGCCGACGACTCCTACTGGCAGTGCGTGACCTTCGCCCGCATGTTCTCGGGCATCCAGCTCTTCGGCGACGCCTGGACCTGGTGGAGCCAGGCGGTGAACAGCTTCCGCACCGGCCGCGCCCCCGAAACCGGCTCGGTTCTGGTCTTCCAGCCCAGCGGCCGGATGGACAAGGGCCACGTCGCCGTCGTTTCCGACATCCTGACCGACCGCGTCATCCGCGTGACCCACGCCAACTGGGGCGGCAGCCGCGGCAAGGTCGAGGAGAACGTCACCGTGGTCGACGTCTCCCCCTCGGGCGACTGGAGCCGGGTCAAGGTCTGGTACAATCCGATGAACGCCCTGGGCACCACCGTCTATCCGACCTACGGCTTCGTCTACAAAGGCGCGCGCGACGCCTTCGACAACGGCCGCCAGATGGCCGCCAACGCCGCCGAGGCCCGCGCCGGCAACTGAGTTTCGCCGCCCTTCGGGCTGGCCCTCAGGGGCCGATCCGGCGATAGATAGCGGATGACCGACGCTCCCGACGACATTCGCGGCCCAGATATTCGTGGAAGGGCCATCGAGACCGCCAAGCACGAGCCGACTGGCATCACCTACGCCGGCTACCTGTCGCTCGACGTGCTGCTGAGCGCCCAGCACCCGCGCTCCGACCAACACGACGAAATGCTGTTCGTCATCATCCACCAGACCAAGGAACTGTGGCTCAAGCAGATCCTGCACGAGCTGGCCCTGGCCCAGACACTGGTGCGGTCGGGCGATCTGGTCCCCGCCTACAAGAGCCTGGCGCGGATCAGCCGCATTCAGGCGGTGATGACCCAGAGCTGGGACATCCTGGCCACCATGACCCCCTCCGACTATCTGAAATTCCGCGGCGACCTGGGCGCCAGCTCGGGCTTCCAGAGCGACCAGTTCCGTCGCCTGGAGACCATGCTGGGGCTGAAGGACCCGCGCTTCCTTCGCTTCCACGCCGAACGCCCCTCAGCCTACGCGGCGCTGCAGGCGGCCATCGAGGCCCCCAGCCTCTATGACGACGCCCTGCTGCAACTGTCGAAGGCAGGCCTGCCGGTCCCGGCCGAGGTGCTGAACCGCGACGTCAGCCAGACCTATGAGCCGTCCGAGGGCGTCGAGGCCGCCTGGCTGGAGGTCTATCGCGACACCGAGCGCTGGTGGCCCCTGTATCAGTTGGCCGAAAAGCTGGTCGATCTGGACGACGCCCTGCTGACCTGGCGGCACAAGCATGTGGTGACGGTCGAACGTATCATCGGCCGCCGTCAGGGCACGGGCGGCACCGACGGCGTCGGCTATCTGGTCGAGACGCTGAAGCGCCGCTGCTTCCCCGAACTGTGGTCGCTGCGCACCAAGCTGTAACGGGCGCGAAATCGGTTTGGACGCGTCGCGTCCAAGCTCAGATATTCGCGCCAGCATCATGGCCGCAACCTTCGCTGCGGGCGTGGGTTTATCCCAGCGTCAGCCACGGAGGCCTCTGGTGAACACCCCCAACAGCCACGACGTCAAGGTTCTGAACGCTCTGGCCGCCGGCGCCGTCGACAGCGCCGACGGCTACGCCGAGGCCGCCGCCGTAACCGAGGACGCCCGCTATCGCGACCTGTTCGCGCGCCGCAGCGAGGAACGGCGCCGGATCGCGACCGAGCTTCAGGACGCCGTGCACGGCCTGGGCGGCCAGCCGGAGGACGACAGCTCCATCCTGGCCAAGGCCCAGCGCGCCTTCACGGACATCAAACACGCCCTGGTCCGCGACGAGGCGACCGCCCTGCACTCGGTCGAGCGCGGCGAGGAGCATCTCCATGCCCGGTTCGAACACGCCCTGGCCGATGAATCCCTGTCGGCCACCACGAAGGAAACCATCCGCCGCGCCTACGCTGCGGTGAAGGTCGGCCAGGACCAGATGCAGGACCTGAGACGCAGCCTCGAAGGCCAGCACGACGCGGATAATCCGCTGTTCCCGCAGTAGCGCTCAAGCAGCAAGCCGCCGCGCGGCGCGCGCTAGCGCCCTAAAAAGAAAAAGGCCCCGGCGTTTCCGCCAGGGCCTCGATCATTTCAGCGCAGAGCCGAAGCTTGGGATTAAGCCTCGTCGCCCTTGTCGGCCGAACCGGTGACCGGAACAGCCGCACCCTTGGCCGGGCGAGCGATCTGACGCTCGGCGATCCGGGCCGACTTACCGCGACGGTCGCGCAGGTAGTAGAGCTTGGCGCGACGGACGACGCCGCGACGCTTCACTTCGATGGAGTCAATGTTCGGCGACAGGATCGGGAAGCGACGCTCCACGCCTTCACCGAAGGAAATCTTGCGGACCGTGAAGGTCTCGTTGATGCCGCCGCTGTCGCGGGCGATGCAGACGCCTTCGAACGCCTGGATGCGTTCGCGCTCGCCTTCCTTGATCTTCACGTGGACGCGCAGGGTGTCGCCCGGTTGGAAGTCAGGGATGGTCTTGCCTTCGAGCAGGCGGGCTTTTTCTTCGGCAGCGATCTGCTGGACGATGTTCATTCTATTCTCCTCGGGCTTTTGCGCCCTTTGCCTTTGATTTGGCGGAGCCAGGCTCCGCAGTCGTCTTTGCAAGATGCGCCGCCCAGAGATCCGGGCGCCGTTCCTGCGTGGTCGTTTCCCGCTGCGCCTCTCGCCATTGCGCGATCTTCTTGTGATCGCCCGACAGCAGCACCTCGGGAATATCGTGCCCCTCGAACGTCCGCGGTCGCGTGTACTGCGGGTGTTCCAGAAGACCATCCTCGAAACTCTCGGACGACAGGCTGTCTGCCGCGCCAAGCACTCCGGGGATCAGTCGTACGCACGCCTCGATCGCCACCATGGCCGCCGCCTCGCCGCCGGCGAGAACCGCGTCTCCGACGGAGACCTCCTCGAACCCGCGGGCGTCAAGCACCCGCTGGTCCACCCCCTCGAAACGACCGCAAAGCACGACGATTCCGTCGGCCTTGGCCCATTCCTTCACTCGCGCCTGCGTCAGGGGTCGACCGCGTGCGCTCATGTACAAAAGCGGCCGAGGCGGGCCCTCTAGACTATCTAAAGCCCGGGCCACCACGTCCGCTTTAAGCACCTGTCCAGGGCCGCCACCCGCGGGGGTGTCGTCCAGGAAGCCGCGCTTATCTTCGGAAAACGCCCGAATGTCCAGCGTCTGCAGGTCCCACAGCCCCTTCTCGCGCCAGGCGGTGCCGATCAGCGACACGCCGAGCGGCCCGGGAAAGGCCTCGGGGAACATGGTCAGGACGGTGGCGGTAAAGGGCATGGCGGCCCTTTACCGCTCTAAAGCCGCAAACGCGAGCCTCAGGCGCTCGGCTTGCCGCCCCCCGCTGCGATCCAGGCGTTGACCTGATCGGCCAGGACGTCCAGCGGCACCGAGCCGGAGCCGAGGACGACGGCGTGGAAGTCCTTGATGTCGAAGCGGTCGCCCAGGGTCGCCTCGGCCTTGTGGCGCAGTTCCTCGATCTTCAGCTCGCCGATCTTGTAGCTGGTCGCCTGGCCGGGGTTGGTGATGTAGCGCTCGACCTCCTTGCCGATGTCGCGTTCCGACAGCAGCGAGTTCTGGCGGAAATAGTCCATCGCCTGTTCGCGGCTCCAGCGCTTGGCGTGCAGGCCCGTGTCCGTGACCAGGCGCACCGCGCGCCACAGCTCGGTCGAGAGGCGGCCGAAGTCGGAATAGGGGTCCTGATAGAAGCCCATCTCCTTGCCCAGTTGTTCGGCGTACAGGCCCCAGCCCTCGGCGTAGGCGCCGTAGCCGCCAAAGCGACGGAAGCGCGGCAGGCCCTCGATCTCCTGGGCGTAGGCGATCTGGAAGTGATGCCCCGGCGCGCCCTCGTGATAGCTGATGCCCTCGATCTGGGGCTTCAGCACCTGGGTCATGTCGGACAGGTTGACGTAGTAGATGCCCGGGCGTGAACCGTCCGGCGCCGGGGCGTTGTAGAAGGCGATGGAGGCGGTCGCCTCGCGGAACGGCTCGACCGCGCGGACCTCCAGCGCCGCCTTGGGCAGGGTCGAGAACCACTGCGGGGCCACCGCCATGACCTGGGCGATGAAGCCGCGCGCGTCGGTCAGATACTGCTCCTTGCCCTCCGGCGTGTTGGGGTACTGGAAGCGCGGATCGGTCTTCAGGAAGACGAAGAAGTCCTGGAGCGAGCCGGTAAAGCCGATCTTGGCCTTGACGGTTTCCATCTCGGCCTGGATGCGGCCCACCTCGTCCAGACCGATCTGGTGGATCTGGTCGGCGGTCAGGTCGGTCGTGGTCGAGAGCTGCAGGCGGGCGTTGTAATAGGCCTCGCCGTTCGGCAGCCGCCAGACGCCCGCGTCGCTGTCGGCCATCGGCTGGACCTCGGCCAGGGCCGTTAGCACGGTGTCGAAGCCGCGCTTGTAGGGGCCGGTCAGGGCGGCGCGGGCCGAGGCCAGCAGTCGTTCTTTCGTCGCCTGATCGGCGTCCAGCGCCCCGACCTTCTTCTGGAAATCGGCCCAGACCGGGTTGTCGGCGCCATTGTCGAAGGGCGCGCCCGTGATCACCGCGCGGGTGTTCTCGATCGAGGGCGCGAAGACGAAGCGCGGCGAGACCACGCCCTCGGCGGCCCGCGCCTTCAGCGTCGTCGCCACCTGACCCATGTAGCGTTCGGCCTCGCCGATGCGGGCGACATAGGCCTCGGCGTCCGAGACGCTGCCGATGCGATGGTTGTTGATCAGGAAGACCGGCAGGCCGGTCGTCGGATTGCCGTTGGCCGCGAACTGGAAATTCCAATCGCGCCACTGGTTCGACAGGCGCGCCTGCTGCACGCCGTATTCGAACAGCCGCCAGGACAGCCTGCTCTGGGCGTTCAGCTTGGCCGGGTCGAACTCGGCCTTCATCCGGGTCAGTTGCCCCTCTTGCAGCGCCAGGGCGCGCTCCGACGCCGCGTCGGACACGTCGTCCAGCTTGTCGTAGTCGGTCTTCAGGCCCAGCGACGTCATCGACTGCGGGCTGAGGGCGATCCGTTCCTGGAAGGCCTGGTCGAAGAAGGCGTTGAGACGCACGTCCTCGCTCTGGGCCTGAGCAGACGCCGACGCGGACGCGACGGCCTGAGCCATGGCGACGGGTGCTGTGGCGCAAAGCGCCAGAACGGCGACGGACGAGATCAGAAAACGACGCATGAAACCCCCTCGGAACTGCGAGGCGACACTGTTCCCGCATAGAACGGGATGCGCAAGTTTTCCGATCAGCCGCCGCGCAGGTCCGTGATCGTCCGGCCCGGCGCGATCTGCTCGGCCTCGGTGATCAGGTGCACCAGGGCCGGACGCCCGCCGGCCGCCGCCGCGCGGGCCGCCGCCAGGGCCGCCGGGAAGTCCTCGGTCCGGTCGCAGCGCACGCCCAAGGCGCCGAAGGCCTCGGCGTACTTGACGAAGTCGGGGTTCTTCAACTCGGTGGCGATGACGCGGGTCGGGTACTCCCGCTCCTGGTGCATGCGAATGGTGCCGAAGGTGCCGTTGTCCACGACCACGACGATGACGCCGAGGCCGTACTGGGCGGCGGTGGCCATCTCGTTGGCGCTCATCATGAAGTCGCCGTCGCCGGCGATACAGACCACTTCGCGCGCCGGATCGACCGCCTTGGCCCCCAGAGCCGCCGGATAGCCGTAGCCCATGGCGCCCGAGGTCGGGGCCAGTTGGGTGCGTCTGGCCTGATGGCGATGGAAACGGTGCAGCCAGGCGGCGAAATTGCCCGCGCCATTGGTCAGGACGGCGTCTTCCGGCAAGGCCTCGGCCAGATGGGCGATGACCTCGCTCATGTTCACCGCGCTGTTCACCTCTATAGGCGAGGAGAAGGCGATAAAGTCGGCATGGGCGGCTGCGGCCTGGTCGTTCCAGGCTCGGCCCGGATCGATGCTCGACAGGGCCAGGGCCGCCAGCGAGTTGTCGGCGGCCGCAGACAGGGCGGGCGACCAGACGCGCCCCAGTTCTTCCGCTCCCGGATGAATGTGGACCAGGGTCTCGGCCGTCTTCGTCCGGTTCAGCAGGGTGTAGCCCTGGGTGGGGTTTTCGCCGAGGCGCGCGCCGACGGCGATGATCAGGTCGGCGTCCTTGATGCGCGCGACCAGTTTCGGGTTCGGGCCGAGACCGAGATCGCCCGCATATCCCGGATGGTCGTTGCGGATCAGATCCTTGCGGCGGAAGGACAGGGCGACCGGCAGGCCCAGCCGCTCGGCCCAGGCGGAGATCGCGTCGGTGGCGGCGTCGCTCCAGCCCGAGCCGCCCAGCACCAGAACCGGGCGCTCGGCCTCCGACAGGCGGTCGCGCACCTGTTCGACGAAGGCCGGGTCCAGCGCGGCCTTGGCGGCGACGACCGGGCGGACCGGCGCCGGGCCGCCCTCTTCGTGCAGGATGTCTTCGGGCAGGGCCACGACCACGGGGCCCATGCGGCCCTGCAGCGCGGTGGCGAAGGCGCGCTCGACCACCTCGACGGTGCGCTGCGGGCTTTCGATCTCGGTCGCCCACTTGGCCAGGCCGCCGAAGACCTCGCGGTAGTCGACCTCCTGGAAGGCGCCGCGTCCCCGGTCGGTCAGGGCGATCTGGCCGACGAACAGGATCATCGGCGTCGAATCCTGATGCGCCGTGTGCACGCCGATCGAGGCGTGGGTCGCGCCCGGGCCGCGCGTGACCATGCAGACGCCCGGCTTGCCGGTCAGTTTGCCGTAGGCCTCGGCCATGTTGGCGGCGCCGGCCTCGTGACGGCAGACGATGACCTCGATCTTGTCGCGCACGTCGGCCAGCGCGTCGATCACAGCGAGATAGCTCTCGCCCGGCACGCAGAAGACCTTGTCGATCCCGTTCATCACCAGGGTGTCGACCAGACGGCGGGCGGCGGTTCCGAGAGCTTGCGTCATGCTTTCGCCGTTAGCAGATTGAAGGATGAATTGGCCATGCAACCTTATGGTCAAGCTTCACGTTGAAGCGGTCAAATCATCTCTCTCGGGGAAACCACCATGCGCAAGCTCATCGCCCTCGGCGTCATCGCCGCCGCCCTGGCTGTCGCCGCCTGCAACACCGTCGCCGGCGTCGGCCGCGACCTGCAAGCCGCCGGTCAGGCCGTGACCTCCAGCTCCAACTCGGCCCGCAACTAAAGCCGCGCCCCAGACGGCGGAGGGTGGCAGTCGGCTCAGGCCTCGGCCTCATAGGTGACGCCCGTCAGATAGAGACCGTCTGACGGCGCCACCGGGCCGCACCGCGCGCGATCCTTCGCCGCCAGCGCCTCGGCCAGATCGGTCACGGCCCAGCGGCCCAGACCGACCTCGGCCAGACTGCCCGCCATCGAGCGCACCTGACGATGCAGGAAGCTGCGGGCCTCGAACACCAGATGCACCTCTTCGCCGACCCGGCTGACGCGGGCCACATCCAGCGTCTTCACCGGGCTGGCCGACTGGCACTGGGCGTCGCGGAAGGTGGTGAAGTCGTGCAACCCCACCAGGGCCTGCGCCGCCGCCTGCATGGCCTCAGCGTCCAGCGGCTTCTTCACATGCCAGACCCGGCCCCGGTCCAACGCCGGACGGCCCGGACGGTTGAGGATGCGATACAGATACTTGCGCCCGTTGGCGGTGAAGCGGGCGTGCCAGTCGTCGCTGACGGGGGCGCAGTCCAGCACGGCCACCGCCTCGTGCATCAGGTGAGCGTTCAGGGCGTTCATCACCGTCCGCGCCGGCCAGTCCCGCTCCAGATCGACATGGCAGGTCTGGCCCGTGGCGTGGACCCCGGTGTCGGTGCGCCCGGCGGCGGCGATCCGCACGGCCTGGCCGGTAAAGGCCGCTGCCGCCGTCTCGATCGCGCCCTGCACCGTCGGCTGGCCGGCCTGGGCCTGAAAGCCGTTGTAGGCCGAGCCGTCGTATTCGACCGTGAAGCGGTAGCGGGGCATTACTAGCCGCGTCGGGTCGAGAAGGCGGAGCCTTCTGACCGCGGCTCGCTAAGAATGGTTCCGGAAGGAACCGGGAAGCCGCGCAGCATTTCCTCGGCGGATTGCGCCGCCTTGCCGGGACGTTGCACACGGGTCAGGCGCACGGCGCCGGTTCCGCAGGCCACCGTCAGGGCGTCGTCCAGCACCTGACCAGGCGTCCCCTGCCCTTCGGCCAGAGCCGACATCAGCGCCTTCACGCGGACCGGCTCGCCGTCCGCCTCGACCTCGAACCAGGCCCCCGGGAAGGGCGACAGGCCGCGAATGTGGGCATCCACCTCGGCGGCGGGACGGGTCCAGTCGATGCGCGCCTCGGCGGGAGTGATCTTCCTGGCGTAGGTCGGCTCGCCGGTCTGTTCGGTCTCGGTGAAGCCGCCGCGTTCGATGGCGGCCAGGGCGCGCGGCCAGAGGGCGGCGCCGAGATGCGCCATCCGCGCGGTCAGCGAGGCGGCGGTGTCGTCGGGATAGATGTCCATGACCTCGGACAGGATGATCGCGCCCTCGTCCAGGCCTTCGCTCATCCGCATGATCTGAGCGCCGGTTTGGCGGTCGCCGGCCATGATGGCGCGCTGGATCGGGGCGGCTCCGCGCCAGCGCGGCAGCAGCGAACCGTGCAGGTTGAAGCACCCCAGACGCGGCGCCTCCAGCACCTCGGGCTTGAGAATCTGGCCGTAGGCGACGACGCAGGCGGCGTCGAGATCCAGGCTTCTGAAGGTGTCGATGGCTTCCGGCGCCTTCATGCTCTCGGGCGTGAAGACCGGCAGGCCCATGGCCTCGGCGAAGGCCTGGACCGGCGACGGCGTCAGCTTCTGCCCCCGGCCCTTGGGGCGCGGCGGCTGCGAATAGACGGCGACGATTTCGTGTCCCGAGGCGATCATCTCGGCCAGCGACGGCACGGCGAAGTCGGGAGTTCCCATGAAGGCTAGGCGCATGGCCACGCCTTTAGCCGCTGGGGCGGCTTACTGCCAGCGCGTATAGACGCCGCCGCCCTCGTCCCACTCGCCGCCCGCATCCAGGGCGTCGTCGAAATCGAGCAGACGGTCCAGCAGCAGACCCGCCACCACGCCCAGCGCGCCGACGGCGACGATGGTGGCCAGACTGGCCACGCCAACCTTCTGATTACGGGTCAGGCGGCGACGACCGCGCGGATCGATGATCGTGGTCTTGCGGGCCATCAGGCGGCGAGCCTTGCGTTCTTCTTGACCTTGGCGACGGCCCGTTCGCGGCGCAGGCGCGACAGGTGGTCGATGAACAGGACGCCGTTCAGGTGATCCAGTTCGTGCTGGAAGCAGACGGCGTAGAGACCCTCGATCTCTTCCTCGATCTGCTTGCCGGCGTAGTCCAGGTAGCGGACGCGGACGCGGCTCGGACGTTCGACGGCGTCGAAATATTCCGGCACCGACAGGCAGCCCTCCTCGTAGGCGAACAGCTCGTCCGAGGCCCAGATCACTTCCGGATTGACGAAGTAGCGCGGGTTGCGACGGGCCAGTTGCAGGTCCTCGCTCTCCTCGGCCTCGGGGGCTTCCGACGCGCCCTCGACCGGCTTGTCGCCCAGGTCCATGACCACGACGCGCTTCAACTCGCCGATCTGGGCGGCGGCCAGGCCGATGCCCGGCGCGTCGTACATCGTCTCCAGCATGTCATCCATGAGAGCGCGCAGATCGTCGGTGACGCCGCCCTCCACGGGCGGCGCGACGGCCTTGAGGATCGCCAGATCGGCGGCGTTATCGATGGTCAGGATGCGACGAATAGCCATGGCCCGCAGGTAGGGTGCGAGCAGCCGAACGTCAAGAATTACCGAGTGCGGCGCTTGGTCTTGGCCCCGTGCCGCACGGACCTCAGACCGGCTGCAACGGACGCGGCTTGCGCTCGGAATCGATCGCCACATAGGTGAAGACGCCCTCGGTCACGCGGACGGACTGGACCTCCGGCTGGCCGCGCGAGCGCTTCCACGCCTCGACATGGACGCGGATCGAGGTGCGGCCGGTGTGGATGACGCGGGCGTAGATCGAGACCTCGTCGCCGACCGAGACCGGCTGGTGGAAGACCATGCCGTCCAGGGCCACGGTGGCGCAGCGGCCGTTGGCGCGCTCGAACGCCGGGGTCGCGCCGGCCAAGTCCATCTGCGCCAGCAGCCAGCCGCCGAAGATGTCGCCCTCGGGATTGGTGTCGGCGGGCATGGCGATGACGCGGCCGACCGGCTGGCCTTCGGGCAGGAGAACGGGGGCGGGGGTCTGTTCGGCGTCGGACACGATGGGGCCTTGAAGGTCTTGGGGGAGGAGCCTCCTCCCATGCGCCCGGACCCCGGGTCAGGCAAGACCGCAGCCTGAAGGCAGCGCGCATGGCTCAAATGGCGACGATGTTTGGAGAGATGGCGCACCCGAGAGGATTCGAACCTCTGACCCCTGCCTTCGGAGGGCAGTACTCTATCCAGCTGAGCTACGGGTGCGTCTGCGGCTCTTTGGCCGGACGGCGGTGCTTACAGCATGGGCGGGGCGGCCTCAATCCCTGAATCTCCGCGCCGGTTCCCTTCTTGGCGGCGCGCCGTCGAGCGCCTAGCGTCGCGGCCTGGAGAGAGGGAGTTTCCATGCGCAACCTGACGATCGCCGCCGTGATGAGCGCGGGCCTCACCCTGCTGGCCGCCTGCGCCGCCGCGCCCAAGCCGGCGCCCGACAGCCTGGACGCCGTGGCCCGCGACTATGTCGCCCTGACGCTGGAGATCGGCGAGCGCGAGCCGGGCTATGTCGACGCCTATTACGGCCCGCCGGAATGGGCCGAGGCGGCCAAGGCCCATCCGCGCGCCCTGCCCCAGCTGGCCGAAGGCGCCGCCGCCCTGTCTCATCGGCTGGACGCCCTGCCGACCGCCGGACTGGACGCCCAGAGCCGTCAGCGCCGTGCCTATCTGCTGGCCCACGTCTCGGCGGCTTCGGCGCGTCTGCGGATGCTGGGCGGCGAGAAGATGAGCTTCGCCGACGAGGCCGAGGCCCAGTTCGGCGTGCGCCCCGAACTGCGCCCTTTGTCGTCCTACGACCCGGTGCTGGCGCGCATCGACGCCCTGATCCCCGGCGAGGGACCGCTGGCCGATCGCGTCGCCGCCTTCCGCGCCCGCTACGTCATTCCCAAGGATCGGCTGGAGCCGGTGATGCGGGCCGCCATCAACGAGTGCAGGGCGCGCACGGTGCGCCACATGACCCTACCCGCCAACGAGACCTTCACCCTGGAGTTCGTCACCGGCAAGCCGTGGTCGGGCTACAACTGGTACAAGGGCGCCGCCTTCAGCCTGATCCAGGTCAACACGGACCTGCCCATCTACATCGACCGCGCCGTCGATCTGGGCTGCCACGAAGGATACCCCGGCCACCACGTCTATAACGCCCTGCTGGAACAGACCTTTGTGAAACAGAAGGGCTGGGTCGAGATGAGCGTCTATCCCCTGTTCAGCCCCATGTCCTTCATCGCCGAGGGCAGCGCCAACTACGGTATCGACCTGGCCTTCCCCGGCCACGAACGGACCTCGTTCGAGGCGCGGGTCCTCTATCCGCTGGCCGGTCTGGACCCGACGACGGCTGAGGCCCAGACGCAGCTTCTGGCCCTGACGCGCGAACTGGCGCGGGCCGAGTACACCATTGCCGATGACTACCTGGCGGGCCGCATCGACCGCGAGACGGCCCTGAACCAGCTGCAGAAATACAATCTGGTCGCGCGCGACCGGGCCGCCCAGCGGCTGAGCTTCATCGAAACCTACCGCTCCTACATCATCAACTACGGCCTGGGCCGCGACATGGTGCAGGCCTGGGTCGAACGTCAGGGGCCGGATCACTGGAAGGGAATGGATGCCCTGCTCGCCAGCCAGACCCTGCCGATCGATCTGCAATAGACGGACGCAACCCGGGGCGCGGCGCGGCGTTTACCGCCAAGGTTCACATCATCGAGAGGCCGTCATGTCCATCCGCACCCTAAGCGCCGTCGCCGCCGTCGCCGTCCTGACCCTGGGCGCCGCCGCCTGCACCCAGGCCGACCAGAAGAAGGCCGAGAGCCACGCCAAGGCCGCTGGCGAGAAGGCCTCCAACGCCGCAGCTGAGACGGGCAATGCGGTCGAAACCGGCGCCGAAAAGGCGGCGCACGCCGTCGAGACCGGCGCCGCAAAGGTCGAAAACAAGCTGGAAGGCAAACCGACCGACGCCGCCCGCGAAGGCCATGCCGGCGCGGCCCCGGCCCACCCCGCTCCGACCCGACACTGACCCGACACTGACCCGTCCTGACCGAAACGGTCAGGTCAGCTTGTTCGCCTTCCTCAGACTGGGGAAGGCCCTGGCCCAGATTCCGGTCGCAGCCAGCGCGCCCACGCCGCCGAACACCGCCGCCCCGATGGGGCCGAGCAGGCGCACCATGACGCCGGAATAGGCCTCGCCCAGTTCGTTGGAGGCGCCGATGAACAGCATGGAGACCGACGACACCCGGCCGCGCATGTGATCGGGCGTGGCCAGCTGGATCAGGGTCTGGCGGATATTGACGCTGATCATGTCGGCGGCCCCGCCGACGAAGAGGACCGCGCCCGACAGCCAGACGCTCTTGGACAGGCCGAAGGCCAGGGTGCAGACGCCGAACACGGCCACCGCCGCGAACATCCAGCGCCCGCCGTGGCGGCGGATGGGGAAACGGCTGAGATAGAGGGCCATCAGCAGGGCCCCGACCCCGAACGAGGCGCGCAGCAATCCGAAGCCCTGCGGCCCCACGTGCAGGATGTCGCGCGCGAAGATCGGCGTCAGCAGGGCCACGCCCGCCAGCAGCACCACGACCAGATCCAGCGAAATGGCGCCCAGAACGATCTTGGTCTTCCAGACATAGGCCAGACCTTCCTTGACCAGCTCCAGCGGCCCCACGCCCGTCTCGACGAATTTCGGCTTGCCCGAGGTGCGGATCAGCACGAAGCAGGCGATGGCGACGAAGAACAGCGCCATGGCCGAGGCGTAGGCCAAAGGCACCGCCATCCCCACGATCACCCCGCCCAGGGCCGGGCCGGCGATGGCCCCGGTCTGGAAGGCGATGGACTGGGCCGCGATGGCCGGCGGCAGAGCCTTGCGCCCCACCACCATCGGCAGGAAGGCCTGACTGGCCGGGGCGAGGAAGGCCCGCGCCGCGCCGAAGACGGCGGCCACCGCCAGCAGGCCCCACAACGGCGGCGCGCCATGGATCGCCATGGCGAGGAAGGCGAGCGCGCACAGGCTCTCCACCACGATGGACAGGGTCACGGTGTGCTTGCGGTCGCGCCGGTCGGCCATGGCCCCGGCGGGCAGGGTGAAGGCCAGCAGCGGCAGGAACTGGCACAACCCCACCAGACCCAGATAGAGGCTGGCCTCGGCGATCGGATGATCGCGTCGGGCGATCTCATAGACCTGCCACAACAGGGCCGAGGACTGGATCTGGATGCCCAGGACCGCCGCCACCCGGCCCAGCCACAGCAGGCGGAAATCCCGCAGCCCCCACGGGCTGGACGGACCCCCGTCATGGGTCTCGGGCGGCAAGGGCGGCTGGGGCGGAACCGTCGGGGCGGTGTCTATGCTGTCGGTCGTCACGTTCTTCGGGGCGTCTTCGGATAGGGGGTTCCGTCGCGGTGGAAGTAGCGGTCGGCGCCCTTCGGCAGGATCATGTCGATGTCGGGATAGTCGCAGGCGTCCTCGGCCGGGCGGCGCGATCCGACCTCCAGCAAGACCGCCTCACGGTCGCTGCGGTTCTCGATCTTGTGGCCGTTGGGCACGCCCGCCTTGAAGCCGGCGCAGTCGCCGGCGACCAGCACGGTCTCGCCGTCCTCTTCGACCAGAACCACCTCGCCCTCGACCACCCAGACGAACTCGTCCTCGGCGGCGTGCCAGTGACGCTGGCTGGACCAGGCCCCGGTGGGTAGGCGCAGCAGGTTGACCCCGAACTGGTCCAGACCGACCGCGTCGCCCAGCCGCCAGCGGCGGCGCGGCTTGCACGGACCGGCGAATTCGTCCGGGTATCCGGTTCCATGCCCGGTGGGCGCGGTTTCGATGTCGATCTTCGGCACGGTTCGGGCCTTCTCGCGGATGCGGGATATGCCTAAAGCATAGAGCCCATGAGCGCCGCATCACATTCCGTCATTGATCCTGTCGAACTGACCCGCGACCTGATCCGCATTCCCTCCGTCACGCCCGCCGACGAAGGGGCCATGGACGTGCTGGAGCGGACCCTGACCGGCCTCGGCTTCACCTGCCGTCGCATGGTGTTCGAGGGGCCGACGCGCGTGGGCCGCGACGCCCGGATCGAGAACCTCTACGCCCGGCGCGGCGCGGCCTCGCCCAACCTCTGCTTCGCGGGCCACACCGACGTGGTGCCGACCGGCGACGTCGCCGCCTGGACCGCCGCCCCCTTCGAGGGCGAGACCCGCGACGGCGTCCTCTACGGCCGCGGCGCCGTGGACATGAAGGGCGGCATCGCCGCCTGGGTCGCCGCCGTCTCGCGCATCCTCGCGGAAGGCGACGTGCCCGGCTCCCTCTCCTTCCTGATCACCGGCGACGAGGAAGGCCCGGCCCTGCACGGCACCAAGCGGGTGGTCGAAGCCCTGGCCGCCGAGGGCGAAGTCATCGACGCCTGCGTCGTCGGCGAACCCTCCTCAGCCCACCACCTCGGCGACATGATCAAGGTCGGGCGGCGCGGCTCGCTGAACACCTGGATCACCGTCCACGGCAAGCAGGGCCACGTCGCCTATCCCGACCGCGCCGCGAACCCGGCGCCGGTGATCGCCCGGCTGCTGGCTCGACTGGACGCCCACGTCCTCGACGACGGCTATCCGGAGTTCCCGCCCTCCAACCTCGAGATCACCACCATCGACGTGGGCAATCCGGCGACCAACATCATCCCGGCCGAGGCCAGGGCCCGGTTGAACATCCGTTTCAACCCGAGCCATACCGGCGACAGCCTCAGCGACTGGCTGAACCGCGAGGCGGGCGAGATGCAGGCGGCCACAGGCCTACGCATCGAACTGGAGCACCTGTGCTCGGGCGAGGCCTTCCTGACCAAACCCGGCCCCTTCGTCACGGCGGTACAGGACGCGGTCGAGGCCGAAATCGGCCGCCGTCCCGTCGCCTCGACCACCGGCGGCACCTCGGACGCCCGCTTCATCCGCGCCCTGTGCCCGGTGCTGGAGCTGGGCCTGGTCGGCCAGACCATGCACCAGATCGACGAGCGCGTGCCCGAGGCCGAGCTGCGCGCCCTGGCCGACGCCTATCAACGGGTGATCGGGACGGTGTTGGCGCGGCTGGCGGTCTAGGCTTCGCCCGCCGCCTCCAGCCGAGCGATGCGGCGATCCATGTCGGCGACCTGATCCTTCAGCCGCTGGGCTTCCGAGGCCATGTCGACGGGCGTGCCGTCCTCATAGGTCAGTTGCGCGCCCTTCTCGATCAGGTCGAGGCGGAAGAGGGCGGTGACGCGGGTCGCCTTGAACCGCTCCAGTTCGCTTTCCTTTGACATGGCTCAGTGCGCCGCCACGACGATGATCTCGACCCGATAGTCGGGCGTCGCCAGCTTCGCCTCGCTGGTGGCGCGGGCGGGCGGGTTGGCCGGATCGACCCAGGCGTCCCACACCGCGTTCATGGCCTCGAAGTCGGCGATATCCGCCAGCCAGATGGTGGCGCTCAGAATCTTGGACTTGTCGCTTCCGGCCTGCGCCAACAGGGCGTCGATCTCGGTCAGGGCCATGCGGGTCTGGGCTGTGACATCGTCGCCCGGCTCGCCGACCTGCCCGGCCAGATAGACGGTGTTCCCGTGGATCACGGCTTCGCTCATGCGAGGGTTGGGCTGGATGCGGGTGATCATGGGCGCGCTCCTGAAATCGAGCGACCGCCTTAGCCCAGCATCATCTCCATCGCCAGCAGGGCGGCGGCGAAGACCGCCGCGAACGACAGGCAGAAGACCAACAGGACGCGCACGGGACCGCGCCCGGAACGCCCCGGCCTGGCGGACGGCAGATTGATCGGCAGACGCGACATCGACAGACCCTCGTCAGAAGAGAAGGATGCGCCCTCACGCTTACCCTTTGATAAACAGAAACAATCAGTTTCGTCGGGCCGTTTGTGAAGTTCCTGTAGCGCAGACAGGCGCCGCTTGTACAAGCCGTCGAGAACACCGATCCTCAGGCGGCATGAGCAAGCCGCCGAAATCTTTCAAGGTCTCGAAAACCCGCTGGAACGAGGTGGTTCTGGTGTGCCGCAAATGCTCCAAGAAGCTGGATGGCGGCTTCGGTCCCGATGGCGACCAGACGCTGAAGAAAGCGCTTCGCCGCTATCTGCACGCGGGCAAGGGGCGCAAGGCCGATCTGGCCGTCGTCGGCGCCGACTGTTTCGATGTCTGTCCCAAGAACGCCGTGGTCGCGGTCAACGCCCGTCGCCCCGAGGAACTGCTGATCGTGCCCGCCGGCGCCGACCTGTTCGAGGTCAAGGCAAGGCTTGGTCTGGAGGACGGACGACGGCTCAAGCCGCCTCTTGCGAACGCCGATCCGATCGAGACGACTTCCTAAAGTCCAAAAGCCGTGTCAGAGGCAAATCCATGGACACGACCCGTATCGAGAAGCGTATCGGCGTGCGAGCGCCGTCGGACCGCATCTGGGAGATCCTCAGCGATCTCGAGAACTGGCACAGCTGGAATCCCTATGAAACCGGCGTGACCGGCGCCCTGGCCTTCGGCGGGAGCATCAACCTGACCGAGTCCCTGCCCGGCATGGTCGAACGTCAGGTCCAGGCCCGCATCGGCGACTGGCAGCCCTATTCGCAGCTGGTCTGGGCCGAGAAGCGCGGCTGGTTGTTCAACGCCATCCGCTACTATGAGATCGAGGAACTGGACCGCGGCAGCTGCATCGTCTCCAACGGCGTCATCTTCACCGGCCTGCGCGGCGAACTGTTCCACGACAAGCACCGTCCGACCATCCGCGCCGCCTATGAAGGGATCGGCGAGGCGCTGCGCCGCGCCGCCGAGGGCTGACGCGACACGACCCGATTTTGCGGCGGCGGATCAGCCGCCCTTCATCATGTCCTGAATGTTGATGATCGCCGGCCCCAGGATGACGACGAACAGCACCGGCAGGAAGAAGACGATCATCGGCACGGTCAGCTTGGCCGGCAGGGCCGCAGCCTTCTTCTCGGCAGCGGCCAGACGCAGGTCGCGGTTTTCCTTGGCCATCACCCGCAGGGCGTTGCCCAGCGGCGTGCCGTAGGTCTCGGCCTGGGTCATGGCGGTGGCCACGGCCCGGATGCCCGGATGGTTGGTCCGCTTGGCCATGCCGTCATAGGCCATGCGCCGATCAGGCAGGTAGGACAGTTCAGCCGACAGCAGGCTCAGTTCCTCGGCCAGCTCGATCGACTGGCTGCCGACCTCCTGACTGACCTTCTGGATCGCCGCCTCGATCGACATGCCGGATTCGACGCAGATCAGCAGCAGGTCCAGCGAGTCGGGGAAGGCCGCGACGATCGACTGACGCCGCGAGGCGATGCGGTTCTGCACATAGAGGTTCGGGGCGTAGAAGCCCGCCGCCGCCGCGAACACCAGGGCGCAGAGCTTCAGCGTCAGGTTGAAGCCGAAATCATTGACCGCAAACAGGTAGATCCCCGTCAACACCATGAAGATGAAGGGCGTGGTGAAGCGGAAGAAGTAGAAGGTGGTCAGGGGACGCGGGCCGCGGAACCCGGCCTGGGCCATGTTCTCGGCGACCTTGGGATCTTCCAGCAGCTTGGTCAGGTTCAGGCGTTCGACGACGCGTTTCTTGAACCCCCCGTCGGAGTGACGCAGCGTGCCCGTGGTCGAACCGGCCGCCCCGCCCTTCATCGCCTGGCGCGAGCGGCGCTTCAGCTCTTCGCGGCGCTCGGCCACCGCCTTCATCCGCTTGTCCAGCCGCTCGCCGCCCATGAAGGAGCCCAGCATGGTCAGGACGCTGGCGAAGACGGCGATCCCCACGCCGATGCTCAGCAGGTTTTGCAAGTCGGTGATGAAGTGCATGAAGCTGTTCATGATCCCCTCCCCCTCAGAACTTGAACGAGATCATGCGCTTCATCATGAAGATGCCGCAGCCCATCCAGATCGCCGAACCCAGCAGCATCACCTGACCGCGCATGTCCGTGAACAGCAGCATCATGTAGGCCGGGCTGGAGATCATCACTAGGATCATGACCACTGGCGGCAACGAGCCGATGATGCCGGCCGAGGCGATGGCCTCCGACGACATGGCCTTGATCTTCTCACCCATCATGCGCCGCGCGCGAAGGACCGTGGTGAGGTTGCCCAGGGCCTCGGCCAGGTTGCCGCCGCTCTTCTGCTGGATGGCGATGACGATGGCGAAGAACTTCAGCTCGGGAACCGGCATCCGCTCGAACATCTTGTCCAGCGCCTCGGCGAGCGTCATCCCGACGCCCAGTCCCTCGATCAGCAGCTGAAACTCGCCGGCCAGGGGCTGCGGGCTCTCGCGAGCGATGATCTTGAAGCAGTCGTGGACCGGCAGGCCGGTCTTGATCCCCCGGACTAGGATGTCGACCGCATCGGCGAAGGCGAGCGAGAACTGCTTCATCCGCTTCTTGCCCTTCATCCCCACCACCCAACGCGGCAGGCCCAGACCCATGGCCACGCCGATCCCCAGGGAAAGCACCGGGTTGAGGTGGAGCAGCAAGGCCATCAGGGCGCCGACGACGCCCAAGACGACGCTGATGATGATGAAGGTGCGCAGGCTGATCGACAGGTCGGCCTGCTTGAGCTTGGCGCTCATGGTCATGCGGGCCTTGCGGTCGCGGCGATCGACCTCCTGCAACTGCTGCATGATCTGTTTGCGGCGCGCCTCGGGCGTATTGGTCACGGCGGCGCGCTTGTTGGACGTTTCCGCCCGCGCCGCGCCGATGGTTTTGGCGCGCTTGACCGCCTGGGCTGAGCCGTCGTCGCCGCTGACCAGGGCCCAGCCCACGCCGCCGATGGTGATGAAGGCCAGGAAGGCCGCAAGAATCGGGAGCATCGCTGTCGTTACTCCGCCGCGTCCAGCGCTTCGGCCAGTTCGCGCTCGAGGCCGTAGTAGCGCGCGCGATCCCAGAAGCGCGGACGCGCGATGCCGGTCGAACGGTGACGGCCGGTGATCTTGCCGTGGGCGTCCTCACCTGTGATTTCGTAGACGAACAGGTCCTGGGTCACGATCACGTCGCCTTCCAGCCCCACCACCTCGGTGATGTGGGTGATGCGGCGCGAACCGTCGCGCAGACGCGCCGCCTGAACGATGACGTCGACCGAGCCGACGATCATCTCGCGGATCGTCCGCGAGGGCAGGCCATAGCCGCCCATGGTGATCATCGACTCCATCCGGCTGATGGCTTCGCGCGGGGAGTTGGCGTGCAGCGTGCCCATCGAGCCGTCGTGGCCGGTGTTCATGGCCTGCAGCAGGTCGAACGCCTCCGGCCCCCGGACCTCGCCGACGATGATGCGTTCGGGACGCATCCGCAGGCAGTTCTTGACCAGATCGCGCATGGTGATCTGGCCCTGGCCTTCCAGGTTCGGCGGGCGGGTTTCCAGACGCACGACGTGCGGCTGTTGCAACTGCAGTTCGGCGGCGTCCTCGCAGGTGATGACGCGCTCGGTCGGATCGATGAAGGCCGTCAGGGTGTTGAGCAGGGTCGTCTTGCCGGAACCCGTGCCGCCCGAAATGACCAGATTGCATCGCGAAGCGCCGATGACGCCCAGGACGCGCGCGCCCTCGGGACTGATGGAGGCGTACTCCACCAGGTTCTTCATCGTCAGCTTGTCTTTCTTGAACTTCCGGATCGTCAGCGTCGGGCCGTCGATGGCCAGGGGCGGGGCGATGACGTTGACGCGCGACCCGTCCGGCAGACGGGCGTCGCAGATGGGGCTGCTTTCGTCGACGCGACGGCCGACCTGCGACACGATCCGCTGGCAGATGTTCATCAGCTGGGTGTTGTCGCGGAAGCGGACATTGGTCAGTTGCACCTTGCCGCCGACTTCGATGAAGACCCGGCCGGCGCCGTTGACCATGATGTCGGCGATGTCGTCGCGGGCCAGCAGCGGCTCCAGCGGGCCGTAGCCGAGGACGTCGTTGACGATGTCCTGGACCAGATGCTCCTGCTCTACCACCGACATGGAGACGTTCTTGATCGCCACCAGTTCGGCGACGATGTCGCGGATTTCCTCGGACGCCGCCTTGGTGTCCAGCTGGGCCAGCTGCGACAGGTCGATGGTGTTCATCAGCGCATTGAAGATCGTCGTCTTCGTCGCGTGATAATAGTCGGACTGTTCGCGGACGATCTCGGCGACCGCCTGAGCCTTCTTCAACTGCTCCAGGCCGGGCGTGGCGCGCGGCCCCTTGGCCGGACCGCCGGGGGTCGGGGCCGCCGCCTCGGGACGCGGGCGCGCGGCCAGGGCGTCCAGCCGGTCCGCTGCGGCCGACGTCGGTGCGGCGTCCGCTTCCAGTTCCTCGATCGGGAAGGCGTCGACGGGATCAAGCGCGCGCAGGTCCGCCGCAGCCGGCTGAGGCGCCGGAGCGGGTCGCGGGGCGACCGCGACGCCGGGTTGGGCGGTGCGCTTGCCGAACATGGCCTCAGTGCTTCTTGCTGAACAGGGAGGCGAAGAGAGAGCCGCCCTTCTTGGCCGAAGCGCCGGACGGCGTCTTGCCCTTCACAGGGACCGCCGGCAGTTCGCGACGCGACACGATCTGGGCCAGAGTCTCGAACGCCTCGGCTGCCTTGCTCTTGGCCCCGGAGTCCACGATCATCTGGCCGTTGTTGGCGGCCGCGCCGAACACCTTGGCGTCGAAGGGGATGATCAGGCTCGGGTGGAGGCCCAGAGCGGCGCCAAAATCCTTGGCCGGGATTTCGGGACGGCCCGGCACGCCGACCTGATTCAGCACCAGACGCGGCGGGGCGTCGTTGGGCCGCGCCTGCCTGATCAGGTCGATCATGTTCTTGGCGTTGCGCAGAGACGCCAGATCGGGCGTCGCCACGACCACAACCTCGTCGGCCGAAATCAGGGTCTTACGCATCCAGCCCGACCACAGGTGCGGCAGGTCCAGCACCACGAAGGGCGCCGTGGAGCGGATGCGGCTGGTCACTTCCTCGAAGGCGTCGGGTCCGATCTCCCAGTCGGTCTCCAGGCTGGCTGGCGCGGCGAACAGGCTCAGCTTGTCGGTGCAGCGGACCATCATCCGGTCCAGCAGGGTCGCGTCCAGACGGTCAGGCTGGCTCAGGGCGTCGGCGACGCCGCCCAGCGGGTCCTGATTGAAGTCCAGACCGGCGGTGCCGAAGGGCAGGTCGTAGTCGACGATGACGGTGTTGAGGCCGATCCGCTCGCTCATCGCATAGGCGGTATTGTGGGCCACGGCCGAAGCCCCGGCCCCGCCGCGCGCGCCGACGAAGGCGATCGAGCGGCCGATGAAGGGCTGGGCCGGATCGGCGAACAGGCCGCCGATGGCCGAGATCAACTGCAGCGGCTGCACTGGGGCGACCAGATATTCGCTGACGCCGCGCCGCATCAGCTCGCGGAACAGCAGGATGTCGTTGGTGGCGCCGATGATCACCACCTTGGTGCCGGCGTCGCAGACCTCGGCCAGTTGGTCGATCTCCCAGAGCAGGGTCTGGGGGTCCTTCATGCTTTCGACGACGATCAGCGGCGGCGTCGGCTCGGACTGATAGGCCTCGATGGCGGCGGCGACCCCGCCGATGCGGATCTGGGTCGTAGCGCGCGCCATGCGGCGGTCCTGACCGGCGCGCTCGGCCGACGCCAAGGTGTCCTGACGCTCGGCGAAGACGTGAACGGCGATGCGCGGGATCGACACCTCGACCCCGGCGTTCGAGGCGATCGGCAGGCTGGCCGGCTCATAGGCCGCCAGAGAAGCGGACGGGGCCGTCGGCTCGTCGATCGGATAGGCGGGGGCGAGGTCGTCAGGCGTCTTGGGGGCAGGCATGGCGGACACGACAGCGGCGACCGCCGTCTCGGTTTCGGCGACCAGACGCCCGACCGGGTTGTAGCTGTCGTCGAGGGTCGACGGGGGCGTCTCGGCGGGCGCGTAAGACGCAGGCGTGAACTGCAACGGTTCGTTCGCCGGGCCGGCGGCGGCGTCGATGAACTCGTCGTCCATGTCGAACGTGTCCAGGGCGTCGAAATCCTGAGCGGCGAGGGGCTTGGTCATGTCCATCAATCCACGGCGCGGGAAGTGCGCATCCCAGACACCAATTCTTCGCGGGCCGCAGCCGTCCGCTCGCCCTTGCCATAATGGTCGAACACCACCGACCGGCGCTGGGCGTCGGCCGGGGTCATGGCGCGCGGCGAAACGATGTCGCGGGGATCGGCGATCTGGGCCGCCAGATTGGCGGTGACGGCGCAGCCGAAGTTCGCGGCTGACTGGTTGTCGCCGGTGCGGCTGAGGCTGCCCCACCGGGTTCCGCACTGCGGCACGACGGCGTGCAGGGTCTCGAACCCGGCCAGGATCGGCGCGCGCGGGTCCGGCCCGGCGTAGCTGACGACACGGATCATGCGGGCGGGCGCGCCCGCCGCCTCCAGCGCGGCCTTGACGCGCCAGGCCGCCTCGGTCGCGACCGGATCGCCGCCGGCCGGGGCCTCGACCACCAGGGCCGGCGCGCCCTGGATGGCGAAGCGGCTGACCAGGTCGGCCAGCGCCGCCCGCTGGTTCGCCGACAGGCCCGTCTCGTGCACGGCCAGGGCGATGCGGTCCAGACCCGGCTCGACCTGAAGACTGTAGCGCGAGGCCGGGTTCAGCGGCGGCTCGCCCCCCAGGCTGGCGGGGCCGCCGACGCAACCGGCCAGAAGCACGCCGCCCAACGCCAGGGCTGACGTCAGGCACAGGATGGATTTGGCGGAACGGGTCATGACGTTCACTCGATCACATAGCCGACCGGCCCCTGCCATCCGGCGCCCGGCTGGGCGGTCGGGGCGGGCGAGCCATAGGCCTGGTTCAGTTGGCCGAAGAAGATGGTATGGGCGTCATCGGCGATGCGCAGGCCGTCGGCGGGCGTCTGCATCCGGCCCGGCGAAGTGGGGCTGACGATATAGGCTTCGACGATCACGACCAGTTCGGTCTCGCCCATCAGATAGTCGCGCGACCGGAACAACTGGCCCAGCACCGGCAGATTGGTCATCCCCGGCAGGGAATCGACCGTCTGCCGCGTCGTTTCCTGCAGCAGACCCGCGATCATCATCGAACCGCCCGAGGGGATTTCGACTGTGTTCTCGCTGCGGCGCACCGACAGGCCCGGCAGGCTGATCGACGACGGGGTGCCCGCGCCGATGGTCAGCCCGCCCTGAGGCGTCAGTTCGGAAACCTCGACCTTGACCTGCAGCGAGATACGGCCGCCGCTCAGCACCACCGGCCGGAACGACAGGCCGACGCCGAAAGGCTTGTATTCGACCGAGATCTGGCCTTCGCGGTCACGGCCGGAGGGCGTGGGGAATTCGCCGCCGGCCAGGAAGCTGGCCGCCTCGCCGTTGACCGACGTCAGGTTGGGTTCGGCCAGGGTGCGGATCAGGCCGACGCGCTCGAACGCCTTGATCGTGGCGTTGCCCTTGTTCAGTCCGTCCGAGCCGGGGCCGGTGCCGGGCTGGGCGGTGTCCCAGTTCGACGGATCGCCTGGGGCGCCGCCGTGAACCGTGTGGGGGCACAGGGCGTCTGCGGGGAAGCCCCCGCCGCAGGGGGCTTGCATCTGGAAATTCTTGGTCGTGTCGCGCGACACCCCGCCGGTGATCCCGCCGAGAAGCGACCCGTTGACGCCCCAGGTAGCGGCGTTGCCCAGCAGCCACTGGGTGTCGCCGACCCGGCCGATCACCGCCTGGGTGTCAAAGCCCAGTTGCTTGATGGCGCTGCGCTGCACCTCGACCACGCGGACCTTCAGCGTCACCTGGTCGGAGCCCGTGACGCTGATCATGTTGACCACCTTCTCGGGCGCCGAGACGAAGGCGCGGGCCACCTGGGCGGCGCGCTGGGCCTCGGCCGGGCTGGCGGCGGTTCCGGTCAGGATGATGCTGTCGTTGACCGCTTCGGCGCGAACGTTCGACCCTGGCGTGACACGGCTCAGCGTGTCCTGAAGGGCGCTGGTTCCCGCGTCGACGCGCACGCGAAGGGCCAGGATGGTGCGGCCGGCGGCGTCCAGGAAGACGGCGTCGGTCTCGCCCGGGGCGATCCCGATCACGGTGATGCGGCGCGGCGAATGCAGCATGGCCTCGGCCACCAGCGGGTTCGACACGATCACGTCGCGCGCGTCGGCCGGCAGATCAACCGCGAAGGAGGTGCCGCGCGGCAGGTTGACCAACTGGGGGGCCGCGCCCGTAGAAACGGCAGCGCGAGTCTGGGCCAGCGGCGCCGAGGCGGCTCCGCCCAGAGCGATCAGGGAGGCGCAGGCCGCCGCGATCAAACGATTCATGCCTGGTTTCCTCATGGGACCGCGACCGCCTCTGCCTGGCCTTCGCGATAGACGCGCACGACGCCGCCCGCAGCGGCGGCATTTCCACGGTGGACCGCGCCCGGGACGCGGCCCGACGGTCCGGCGGTGTCGGCGTAGGAGCGCAGCACCAGCGACAGGTCGCCTTCGGACTTGGCCAGGGCCAGGGTCTCGGCGTCACGGCCGCTGACCTCGAGCGTGGCGGTTGCGCCGACCACGGCCTGCTCGTTCTCGGCGGCGCGGGTGTTCTGGTCGACGGCCAGAACCTTGACGTTCTGCATCACGGTGGCGGCGACGAATTTCGACGTCTCGCCGCCGGTCGCGCCCGCCGGCAGCTTGACCTCGCGGGTCAGCAACACGTCGACCCGGTCGCCCGGCAGGATGAAGCCCCCGGCGGCGGTCTCGACCGTGACGCGGATGGCCATGGCCCTCATGCCCGGCTCCAGATAGGCGGCCATATAGCCGCTGTCGCCAGCGCGGACGATCTTACGGCCGACGATGGGTTCGCCGGCCAGAATGGGTTCACGGACGACCGCGCCGATATAGTCGGCCTTGGCCCCGCCGGTCGCCAGATCGGTCGCGGCGCGGGTCACGCGTGCGGCGGCGCCTTCGACCTTGGCGGCCGGTTTGGCGGCGGCGGGCTTGGCCTCGGCGGGCGCCTCAGCCGATGGCGCGGCGGGAACCGGCACGGTGCCGTCGGTGATGAAGACGGGATTGAGTTCGTCGATCGGCCAGTCTTTCCAGCTCAGGTCGCCGTCGGTCAGACGGCGTCCCGGCTCCAGATCCTTGGCGGCGACCAGGACCTTGGCCATGGGGCGGGTCTCGACGGCGGCCACGGCGCTCGCGGCCGGAGCCCCGGACGAGGACCCCATGGCGCGCACGACCAGAGCTAGGCCGACGGCCGAAACGGCGGCGATACAGATGACGGCGATCTTGGCGGGCTTCATCGACGGTCTCCGGCTTGAGCGGCGACGCGGATTCCGTTCTTCGCCCTCTGCCGTTAACGACCATGAGGCCGGCCGGTTAACGCGCCCCTAAGCCGGAGCGGGCGTCAGGCGCCGACGAAGGCCTGGACCAGAGGGCTCGACGGATAGGCCAGCAGGGCGCCGATGGCGATGGCCACGCCATAAGGAATATCGCCCTTGGGCTGCATCAGCCGCGCGACCCATCCGGGCGCGTTCAAGGCGAAGACCTGAAACTGGGCGCGAACCGACATCAGCAGCAGGCAGAGGCCGCCGCCGACCAGGGCCGTGAACAGCAGGAAGGGCGCGATTCCGGCAAGGCCCAGCCACAGACTGGCCGCCGCCATCAGCTTGGCGTCCCCGCCGCCGATCCAGCGCAACGCGAACATTCCCATGCCGACGAACAGCGCCGCCACGCCGACCCCGAGCGCCGTCGCCATGTCCGTCAGCGGCAGACCCGTGGCCAAGGCCGCCGGCAAGAAGCCGAGGATCAGCAGACCCGAGATCCAGTTCGGAATCTTCATCGTGGTCAGATCGTGCAGCCCCGCCACGATCACCAGCACGGGCAGGATGCTCAGCAGGACAAGAGAGAGCTCGGTCATGGCATCACCCTGCGGCGGCAACCTTTAAGGCCGAGTTTCCGCGGCCTCTCGACGTCCAGACAAAAAAGGCCGGAACGTTTCCGTTCCGGCCTCGATTTTTGAACCTTGCTGTCGGACTTAAGGCAGCTTGGCTTCCACCGTGGCGAACACGCTGGCCAGCTTCGGGCCGAGGGTGGTCAGGACGGCGACGATGGCGACGGCGATCAGGGCCGCGATCAGGCCGTATTCAATGGCCGTGGCGCCGGATTCGTCGTTGGCGAAGTTCTTGATGAAGTTACGCATGAATATCTTCCTTCTTTGTCTAAGCGAGCAACAGTTCCATCACCAGGGTCACCGGTTTTGCCCGCTTGACCCCCGTTTGCATGGCGACAATGCGACCAGGATCATTAAGGGCGAGTAAAATGACGAGAGCTGCTTCGCTTTTTTGATGGTTACTGAGCTGTTTACTATAGATTTATCCCAATATCAGCCCTTTCGGCGCCCCTTCAGGATTTCTTGATCTTTCAGCGCGAGGTTTCACGCCTAGCGCTCGCGCGCGCCCATTCATTCATTCGGAGCCGCCGCCCATGCCCAGGACCTTCAAGAGGCTCGCCGTCGGCTGCGCCTCCGCCCTGGTCGCGCTCTGCGCCGCCGTCGCCGTACAAGCCCAGTCGCAAGGCCAGTCGCGCCCGCTGAACGTCGAGATCGACCACGCCACCCGCGTGCAGTTGAGGGCGCCGGCCGGGTCGGTCATCGTGGCCAACCCCAGGATCGCCGACGTCACCGTGGTCGACGCCAACACCCTGTTCATCACCGGCAAGGGCTATGGGGTGACCGAAATCGTCGCCGTCGACGCCATCGGCCGCCCCCTGTTCCAGAGCCAGGTCGTGGTCAGCGCCGGTTCGGCCGGCGCGGTCCGCGTCTGGCGCGGGGCCCAGGCCACGGACATGGCCTGCGGAACCAGTTGCTCGCCCAGCGTGCGGGCCGCACCGGCGCCCTGATCGATGATCGGGCCGCTTCCTCGCCGTCCTGACCGGCCGTCGCTGCTGCGGCGGCGAAAACGCGCCCGCGAAGGGTCCACGGCGGTCGAGTTCGCCATGGTCGCCCTGCCCTTCTTCATCCTGGTCTTCGGCATTCTGGAAGTGGGGATGCTGCTTCTGCTCGACGCCGTGGTCGAAACGGCGGTCTCCGACACTGGACGTCTGGTGCGGACCGGCCAGGCCCAGCAGCAGGCCCTGAAACCTGCGGAGATCAGACAGAAGCTGTGCGAACGCATGAGCGTCTTCGCCGCCGACTGTCCGTCGCGCGCATTCATCGACGTGCGCGTGGTCGACAACTTCAGCAATCCGGTCGCGCCCGATCCGCTGGCCTCGGGGGTGTTCGACCAGAGCAAGCTCACCTATCAGCCCGGCGGCCCGGGTGATCGCGTCCTGGTGCGGATCTGGTACGAACAGCCGATCGTCACCCCCTTCATCGCCCAGGCCCTGTCGCACACCACCGACCACAAGGTGCTGCTGACCACTTCCCTGGCCTTCCGCAACGAGCCCTATCAATGAGCCGCCGCCTCGTCCGCAGCGCGATCCAGCGGTTCTGGCGCGACCGGCGCGGCGTATCGGCGATCGAGTTCGCCCTGATCGCGCCGCTGATGCTGCTGATCTATTTCGGTCTGGTGGAGTGCTGCCAGGGCTATATGGCCAACCGCCGCGCCAGCCACACCGCCTCGATCGTCGCCGACCTGGTGGCCCAATCGGACGCGACCACGACCCAGGACCTGACCAGCATCTTCGCCATCGGCGACATGATCATGCGGCCGTTTCCGTCCTCGCCTCTGTCGATCCGCGTCTCCAGCGTCACCATCGACGCCAACGGCGCAGCCCGCGTCGACTGGAGCCGGGGCAACAACAAGGCCCTGACCGCCCGGGTCAAGAACTCGGTCGTCAGCGACCTGCCGCCCGGCCTGATCGAAAAGGGCGAAAGCCTGATCCTGGGCGAGACCGTGTTCAAATACACCTCCCCCTTCGCCAAGGTCATCAAGACGCCGATCGACTTCCGCCGCAGCTACTATCTACGGCCGCGGACGGTGGACAAGGTCGCCTGCTCCAACTGCTAGAGGCCGGCCAGGGCCTCCTTCAGCGCCCGGATCTTGGCGTCGGTCTCCTCGCGTTCGGCCCGGGGGTCGCTGTCGGCGACGATGCCCGCCCCCGCCAGGGCCCGCCAGCGCCAGGCCGCCCCGTCCTGCTCGAACGACGCCGTGCGGATCAGCACCGAGGCCGTCAGTTCGCCGCCCCCCGCCAACCCCAGGCCGAACAGGGAACCGCACCACGGCCCGCGCGGCGGCTCATGGCGCGCGATCACCTTCATGGCCTGATGCTTGGGCGCGCCGGTGATCGAGCCCGGCGGGAAGGTCGCCTCCAGCACCTCGGCCGCATGGACGCCCGGCGCCGCCGTCGCCGTCACCGTCGAGACCAGATGATGCACCGTCGGGTGGCTCTCGACGTCGAACAACCGCTCGACCCGCACCGAGCCGGGCGCCGCCGCCCGCGCCAGATCGTTGCGCATCAAATCGACGATCATCAGGTTCTCGGCCCGGTCCTTGGCGCTGGCGACCAGGTCTGCGGCCAATTCGGCGTCGCGCGCCGGGTCCGGGAGGCGCGGCCGCGTCCCCTTGATCGGCCGCGTCTCGATCCGGCCCGACGCAGGATCAAAGGTCAGGAACAGCTCCGGCGAGTTGGACACCAGCGCCCGCTCGCCCAACCGCCAGAAGGCGCCGTAGGCCGCGCCCCGCTCGACCGACAGCCGCAGGAAGACCTCGAACGGATCGCGCCCGGCCGACAGCCGCCCGCTCCAGGCGCGCGCGATATTGGCCTGGAACAGTTCGCCCGCCGCGATCCGCGTCGTCACCTCGGCCACGGCGGTTTCATAGACGTCAGGCGGCGCCTCGCCGTCGAAGGCGGCGGCGGGCGCTGAGGGGACCGACGGCGCGACCGCCGCCGCCAGCCAGGCCGCCGCGCGCCGCACCTGCGCCTCGGCCCCGGCGGCGTCCGCGCCCCGGCCGACGGCCCGAACCTCTCGCGCCGCATGATCGAAGGCCAGCAGGGCCGGATAGCGGGCCAGCATCAGGTCGGGCCAGATCTCGGCCCGCCGCCCCGTCGCCGGTCGCGCCCCGGCGTCATAGCTCATCAGCCCGACCACGCCGCCGCCTGCGAACGCCGGGTCGCGCAGGGCGTCGAAGAGCGCCGCGTCCTCCACGGGCCCTATCTGAACTCTATCCGGCTCGCAGGCGACGAAGGACCAGCGCCCGCCGTGCGCGGTCGCATCGCCCGCTCCGGCCAGCAGCGCCAGCGCCCCCTCGCGTCGATTCATTCCCGCCGCCACGGCCAGCGGCTCGCGCCACGCCAGGCGTTCGACGTGGACGACCGGCAGGCTCATGCCGTCAGCCGCGCCCGGATGCGCTCGGCCAGGGCGGCGTCCACGCCCAAGGTCTGCTCCAGATAGGCCGCGATCGACCCCTGCGCCTGCGTGATCGCGCCGAAAGCGCCGTCCAGATAGTCGGCCTCGACGCCGAGGAAGGCGACGACGGCCCCGCGCGAGGCCGGACGACCGGTCATCTCGGTCAGCTTCTTCGCAATGCCCTCGGCCCGCCCCTCCAGATCGACGGCGATATTGGTCAGCAGATAGTCGGCGATCAGGTCGTCGCGCGATACACCCAGCAGGCTGTGGGTCAGGGCCGCCAGCAGACCGGTGCGATCCTTGCCCGCCGCGCAGTGGATCAGAACCGCCCCCTCGCCCTCGGCCAGGGCGCGGAAATAGCGGCGGAACAGGTCGAGGTGGGCCGGCTCGAACGGCAGGCGGCGATAGGTGTCGGCCATAAAGGCGCGGCCCGAGATCTCGGTCAGGTCGGCGGTCTTCAGGAAGGTGACGTGGGGGGCCTCGCCGCCGTCGTCGTGGTCGCTCTCGATCACCTGACCGACCCAGTTCGCCGGTCGCCGCGAGGGCTGGTCGCGCCGTTCGCTAGGGCGGCGCAGATCGACCACCGTGGCGATGTTCAGCGCCGCCAGCCGCTCCAGGTCGGCCTCGGTCGCCCGCGCCTGATGCGCCGAGCGATAGAGCCGCCCCCGCGCCACGCGGCCCTCACCGACAGCGTAGTCGCCATAGTCGCGGAAATTATCGAGGGCCTGAAACGGCAGAAGGCGGTCGTTCATGACCGCCTTCCTTAGCCTATTCAGGTCCAGACGCTAACGGCGCTAACGGGCGCCGACCAGACCGGACATGGCGTCCAGATAGGCGACGAAGGCGTCGCGCCCCGCCTCGGTCATGGTCGCCCGCGTCAGGGGCTTGCGGCCCTGAAAGCTCTTGGAGACTTCGACGAAGCCCGCCTCCTCCAGTTTTCTCAGATGGACGGACAGATTGCCGTCCGTCGTCTGCAGCCGGGTCTTCAGTTCGTTGAAATCGGCGGTCCCGACGCCCGACAGATAGGCCATGATCCCCAGGCGCACCCGCCCGTGGATGACCTCGTCGATGCGGCCGATGTCGAAAGCGTCCACCGTATCCGAAGGGGCCATGGTCAGATCACCTCCGACGGTTCCTGACGCACCAGCAGGACGCCGGGCAGCAGGGCGAACAGGAACAGTCCCGCCGCATAGGCCAGCCACATCAACGGACTGCCGCTCAGGAAGGCGATCAGGGGCGCCGCGATCCAGCAGGCGATGGCCAGCTTCCACTGCCATTTCTGGTCGCTCATGGTCGCCGACACCGCCCAGCCCGAACCGTAGAGGGCGAAGATCAGCGAGGGGAAGATCAGCGACGGGATCGCGCTGTGTGTCTTCCAGCCGATCACCGCCATCGACAGCGACATGACGAAGACCCCCAGACCGACCCCCATCCATCCAGCGCTGGCGGCGCGATTGGCCGCCGATTTCGCTCCGGGCTTATAGCAGGACCTGCGAATCTGCCACATTAGCACGGCGAAGAAGGCCAGCATGGCCCCGCCCCACAGGATCGCATAGGCGACAGGCGCGACAGCGATGATCCCGCTGTCGATGCCGTAGGCGAAGATCGAGGCCAGACCGAAGATCAGGCCGGCGGAAATCAGGATCGACCCGCCCAGCAACGGGGCCTGCCGCCCCTCCTGGGCCAGGGCCTTCATATAGGCGATGTCGTCGTGGACGGACTGCACTTGGTCGCGGGTCATGGCGTCTCTCCCTGCCTGTTGATGGGACAGTGAGCCAAGAACTTTATTATGTAAAGTACTTTTTCTGAGACAGGCCGCGCGACCCATTCTAGGCCTTGGCCATGCGCGTCGCCTTTCATCATATCGCCTATCAACCGTTGGCCGTCTGCAACGCCCTGTCTATGGACCGGCTGGAGGCGACCGTGCGGCGCGCCGGCCTTGCGCCGGACGCCACCGTCATGGACATCGGCTGCGCCTATGGCGAGGTGTCCATCCGTCTCGCCCGCGCCTTCGACGCGCGCGTGACGGCGGTCGAACTGGACCCGGTCATGGCCGAGGGGGCAGAGGCGCGCATCCAGGCCGCAGGCCTGTCGGACCGGATCCGGGTGCGGCGCGAAACCTCGGCCCAGGCCCTGGCCGCCCTCCCCGCTCTCGACCTGATCGTCGCCATCGGCTCGACGGAACCGGCGGGCAAGGGCCTGCGCGAGCCCGCCGCCGTCTTCGCGGCCCTGACCGAGCATCTGACGACGGGCGGCGCGCTGCTGTGGGGCGACCTGTTCTGGAAGGACGAACCGCCCGCGCCCCTGCGCCAGCTGGTCGAGACCGGCGGCTACTACGTCAGCCACGACGCCCTGCAAGCCGCCGCCCGCGCGGCGGGGCTGGAGGTCGTCTCGGCAGAGATCAGCGACGAAACCGAATGGGCGACCTATCGCACGGCGATGGAAAGGGCGATCGCCGACTGGCTGGACGCTCATCCGGACCACCCGGACGCCCCCTCGGTCTCGGCGACCGCGGCACGGGTAAAGCTGATGTTCGACTTCGGCGCGCCGCATCTGGGCTTCGGTCTCTACCTGTTCCGGAAGGGCTGACGCCTTTCCCTCCCCATGAAGGGGAGGGAGAACCGCGCTCAGACCGGCCTCAAGTAGCGCGAAGCGCGGTAGGCCTGCTTACCGGAAAGGCGGCTCGTCGAAGGCGCGCAGCTTGCGCGAGTGCAGCTTGGCGCCCTCGGCCCGCAGCAGGTCGACCGCCTGGATGCCGATCTGCAGGTGTTCCGAAATCGAGCCTTCGTAGAAGCGATTGGCCTGGCCCGGCAGTTTGATCTCGCCGTGCAGCGGCTTGTCCGAGACACACAGCAGCGTCCCGTAGGGCACGCGGAAGCGGTAGCCCTGGGCCGCGATCGTGGCCGATTCCATGTCGATGGCCACGGCCCGGCTCTGGTTGAAGCGCAGGGCCGACTTGGAATAGCGCAACTCCCAGTTGCGGTCGTCGGTGGTGACGACGGTGCCGGTGCGCAGCCGCTTCTTGACCTCTTCGCCCGGCGCGCCGGACACCTGTTTGGTGGCGTCGTAGAGGGCGCGTTGCACCTCGGCGATGTTCGGGATCGGAATGTCCGACGGCAGGACGGCGTCCAGAACATGGTCGTCGCGCAGATAGGCATGAGCCAGGACATAGTCGCCGATAGTCTGGCTGGCGCGCAGGCCGCCGCAGTGGCCGATCATCATCCAGGCGTGCGGCCGGGTGACGGCCAGGTGGTCACAGATGGTCTTGGCGTTCGACGGCCCCACCCCGATGTTGACCAGGGTGATGCCCGTCCCGCCCGGCGCCGTCAGGTGGTAGGCGGGCATTTGATGTCGGCGCCAGGCCGCGTCCATGATGGCGACCTCCGGATTGGGCGTGTCGCGGGTGATGACCACGCCGCCGGCGCAGGACAGGGTCTCATAGGCGCTGTTCGGGTCGGCCAGTTGGGCGCAGGCCCAGCGCACGAACTCGTCGACGTAGCGGTGATAGTTGGTGAACAGGACGTAGCTCTGAACGTCCTCGACCGGCGTGCCTGTGTAGTGACGCAGCCGCGCCAGCGAGAAGTCGGTGCGCAGGCCGTCGAACTGGGCCAGGGGGAAGTCCTCGCCCGGCTCGAACAGGCCGTCCGAGATCTCGTCGCCGATATGGGCCAGATCCGTGGTCGGGAACCAGCGGGCGATGGAGGCCGTCATGGTGCCGTCCAGCGCCACGCCCGAACCGTCCAGCACATAGGGGAAGGGAATCTCCTGATCCGAGGGCTCGACCGTCAGGGTCGCGCCGTATTCGGCGACCAGCAGGCTCAGCTGCTCCAGCAGATAGGGCCGGAACAGGTCGGGACGGGTGATGGTGGTCGTATAGACGCCGGTGCGCGACAGGCGGGCGAAGGCGCGCGTCGCCAGATCCTGCGGACGGTCGCCGAACCAGCTGACGGTCAGTCGGGGATAGGCGAACAGGCCGGCGGCCCTGGCTTCGGGATCGGCGCGCTCGCCGGTCTCGATAAAACGCTTCACTGCGCTGCGCAGATTGGCGACGGATTGATTGTAGAGGGTTTCGAGGCGGTCCAGCGCCGCCTGGGGGGTCATCTTGTCTGTCATGACTTCCTCTAGCGGAAAAGCGTGACCTTGGCGAGACGGGCGAAACACGAGGACACGACTGTTGACCGCAAGCGCGGCGGACGTCCTCAGCCCAGTTCGCGACGGAAGAAGGCCGCCACGTCGTCCAGCACCGGCGCCTTTTTCCTGAACAACGGCGAGAAGGTCGCGATCAGGTCGGCGTGGTCGAGCCCGGGATAGAGCTTGGCTTCCGCCCTGCCGCCGACGGCCCTCATCCGGTCGTTCAGGATGGTCGTGTCCTCGGCATGAACCACCGTGTCGGCCGCCCCATGCCCCAGCCACAGCGGCGGGGCGTCGGCGCGCACGAAGGTCACGGGTTGGGTCAGGGTCGGATCGAGCGCCCGGCCGAAGGCGGCCTTCGAGGCGGGCACGTCGAACGGCAGGAAGTCATAAGGCCCCGCCAGCCCCGCCGCCGCCCGGATCAGGTCGGGGCGCTCGACGGCGGCCATGTAGCGCCGGTCCAGCGCGATCATCATGGCCAGATGCGCCCCCGCCGAATGGCCCAGCACGCCCAGCCGCCCGGCGTCCCCGCCATACTGCGCCGCCAGATCGCCGGCGCGCGCGGTCGCCGCTCCCGCATCCTCGATGAAGGCGGGGAAATGGACCTGCGGCACGACCCGGTAGTCGGGCAGGAAGACCACGAAGCCGCAGGCCGCCAGCGCCTGGGCCGCCCAGCCATAGACGGCCTTCGACCCCGAATTCCAACCGCCGCCGTAGAAGAAGACCACCGTCGGCAGGCTCATCCCTCCTATGGCGGCCCCCGCCGGCGCATAGACGTCCATCGTCTGGCGTGGGTCCTCGCCGTAGCGAACGCCCGAGGCGACCTTTCCCGCACCCCGGTCGCGCGGTCCCAGGGCGTTCAGCGCCGACAATGGCGAACAGGCGGCGGCGACAGCGCCGATCAGGGGAGCGAACAGGCCTCTTCGGGTCATGCCCCACTACGCCCCAGCCCCCGTCCTGGATCAAGGCGAAGCTTCATCCCGCGCCAACCACGCATGAAAAAGGGGCGCGGCCTTGGCTGGCCGCGCCCCTCGTTCGTTTCGCCCTTGGCCCTACTTGGCCAGATGCTTGTCCAGCCAGCCGAAGACCTCATTGTGCCATTGCAGGCTGTTGGCCGGCTTCAGCACCCAGTGGTTCTCGTTGGGGAAGAAGACCAGTCGGCTGTCGATGCCGCGACGTTGCAGGGCGGTGTAGGTCGACAGGCCCTGGGCCGTCGGGATGCGGTAGTCGAGGTCGCCCTGGACCACCATCATCGGCGTCTTCCAGTTCTGCACGTGGTTGGCCGGGTTGAACTTCTGATAGCCCTCCGGGTTTTCCCACGGCGTGCCGCCGTATTCCCACTCGGTGAACCACAGCTCCTCGGTCGAATAACCCATGCCGAAGGTGTCGAAGACGCCGTCATGGTTGACCAGGCATTTGAACGCGTCGGACCAGTTGCCGGCGATCCAGTTGATCATATAGCCGCCGTAGGAGGCGCCCAGGGCGCAGGCGTTATTCCCGTCCAGGAAGGAATACTTCTCCTGAGCCGCGGCCCAGCCCTTCTGCAGATCTTCCAGCGGGCGGTCGCCCCAGTGCTGGCTGATCGCATCGGTGAATTCCTGGCCGTAGCCGGTCGAGCCGTGGAAATCGATCATCACCACCGCATAGCCCGCGCCGGCATAGGTCTCGGGGTTCCAGCGGTAGGACCAGGAGTTGCCGAACGACCCCTGCGGCCCGCCATGGATCAGGAAGGCGACGGGATATTTCTGACCTTCGACATAGTCGGCCGGCTTGATGACGTAGCCGTGGACCGTCTCATTGTTCCAGCCGGGGAAGCTGAACTGCTCGGCCGCGCCGAAGGCCTTGGACGCCAGCTGCGGGTTCACGTTGGTCAGGCGACGCGGCATCTCGCGACCGCGATAGGTCTTGAAGAAGAGGTCGGCGGGCGAGGTCAGGGTGTCCTGCGCGTAGACGAAGCCCGACGGCGTCTGGGCGAAGGCGCCGACGTGGCCCTCGCCCGTGATCGGAACCACCACGCCGTTGCGCGCGTCGATGGCGAACAGACGGGTCTGACCGACGTCGCCGGCGGTCGTGTAAAGCGTCTTGCCGTCCTTCGACCATTGCAGGGCATCGGCCGAGCGGTCCCAGTTGGCCGCGATCTGGCGCGTCTGGCCGGTGGCAGTGTCGCGCAGGAAGATCGAATACTTGTCCGCCTCGAAGCCCGGGCGGGCCATGGCGCGATAGGCCAGGGTCTTGCCGTCCGGCGAGAAGACCGGGCCGGTGTCCCAGGCGGGGTTGGCCTCGGTCAGATTGGTCAGTTGACCCGGCGCCGAGACGGCGACGCTGTAGAGGTCGAAATTGGTGCTCCACGGTTCGCTGTTCCCGGCCTTGCGCGCGGAGAAGACCAGCGACCGGCCGTCGGGGGCGAAGACGAACTCGCTCTCGTCGCCGAACGGCTTGGAGGGGGTGTCGCCGTCGAAGCCCTTGGTCACCCAGACCGGAGCGCCGCCCGCCTTGCCGTCGGCGCCGATGGCCTGAACGAACAGGTGGTTCTGGGTGTGGTCGCTCCACGTATCCCAGTGGCGCACGAACATGCGGTCATAGACCTGACCGGTCGACTTGACCTCGGCGGCGGCCTTGGCGCGCTCGACCGAGGCGTTCAGGTCGGGCGCTTCGGGATAGACGGCCAGCGACACGGCCACCGCATCGCCCGCATCGTTGACGCGATAGGCGTTGACGTCGGTCGGCAGGCTGGTGACCTGGGTCGCCGTCGCGCCCTTGTCGGCCGAGACCCAGACCTGGCTCGAACCCGAACGGCCCGACAGGAAGTAGAGCTTGCCGTCCGCGCCCCAGCGCGCGGTGTTGGCGCCGCCCTCGGAAATCGCCAACTTCTGCGGCTGGCCCTCGCCTTTCAGGCTCAGGATGTAGAGGGCGCTGGCGCGCTTGTTGGCCGCCACGTCGGTCTGGGTCAGGGAATAGACCACCCAATCGCCGTCCGGCGACACCTGCGGATCGCCCAGCCGGTTGGCCGAGATCATGTCCTGATAGGTGAAGGCTTTCGACGCCTGGATCGAAGCCGCCGCCGGGGCAACGGGCGCCTCGGCCAGCGCCGGCAGGGCCGAAGCCGTGAGCAGGGCGACGGCGCTGAGGCCGCTCAGAAGATGGGGCAGGTGGCGCATGGGCGATGATCCTCTCGGGCTTCGCGAAATTCTTGGCCGCAGGCGTAGCACCGGCGACGCTCGCGTCAAACCCGGCATCCGCGAGGATGGTCACGACCGCTTGCCGCCATCGTCGGGAGCGGCGACAAGCAGGGGCATGAGTCCCTCTTCCCCTCATATCGTCGACGTCCTGATCGCCGAGCGCGCGCCGCGCCTGACCCGTTCGGCCGCCTGGCCGGTGGTGCGGCCGCTGCTGTATCGGCTGCTCGACTATAACCGGGCCCGCGCCATGGCCGACGCCATCGGGCCGCTGTCGGGTCAGGCGGCGCTGGACCATGTCTCGACCCTGCTGGCGCTGAAGACGACGACGCTGAACCTCGACCGCCTGCCCCGGACCGGGCGCTGTCTGGTGGTGTGCAACCATCCGACCGGGATCGCCGACGGGTTAGCCGTGCACGACGCCATCCGCACGGTGCGCGACGACATCATCTATTTCGCCAACGCCGACGCCCTGCGCGTCTCGCCGCGCCTGGCCGAGAGCGTCATCCCGGTCGAATGGGTCACGGCCAAGCGCACCCGCGCGAAGACCCGCGCCACCCTGCTCGCGGCCAAGGCCGCCTTCGAGGCTGAACGATGCGTCGTCATGTTCCCCGCCGGGCGACTGGCCCGCGTCGACGCCCAGGGCCGGCTGACCGATCCCGAATGGGCCGCGACGGCGGCGTCGCTGGCGCGCAAATACGAAGCCCCCGTCGTCCCGATCCACGTCGCCGGACCGACCAGCCGCCTGTTCCATCTGTTCGACCGCTTCTCTCAGGAACTGCGCGACATCACCCTCTTCCACGAACTGCTCAACAAGCAGGGGCGCGCGTTCGACCTCAGCGTCGGCCTGCCCATCGCACCCGAGACGCTCGACATCGACGCCGCCAAGGCCACCGAGGCGCTGAAGGCCTTTGTCGAGCGCACCCTGGCCGCCGACCCCGACGCGGTGTTCGCATGACGACCTTCATTCTCGACGACGCCGACGCTACAACCCGTCTGGGTCAGGCCATCGCCCCCCTGCTGGCGCCCGGAGAATCCGTCCTGCTCTACGGCCCGCTGGGCATGGGCAAGTCGACCCTGGCGCGCGGCCTGATCCGCGCCCTGACTTCGCCCGACGAGGATGTGCCGTCGCCGACCTTCACTCTGGTGCAATTCTATGAGAGCGACCCGCCCATCGCCCATTTCGACCTCTATCGCCTGAGCCGCCCCGAGGAGGCCTTCGAGATCGGCCTCGACGAGGCGCTGGATGAAGGCTGCGCCCTGATCGAATGGCCCGAACGCCTGGGCGAGGACCCGGGCCGGATGCTGGGACCGGACCGGCTGGTCATCGAGATTTCGGAACCCTCCCCTCAAGCAGCCGTCCTCCGCGAGGGCGGCGATAGGGGTCTCGCTGGAAGAGTTGCGACCGTATCTGGCGCAGGGGCGTGGGAAGCGAAACTGAAGGAACTCCATGTCTGACCGCGAAGCTCTCCGTCTCGACTTCCTGCGCTCGGCTGGTCTGGCCGAGGCCGTCCGCGCGTCCCTGCCCGGCGACGCCTCGACGCGCCGTTACGAGCGCCTGACCACGCCGCCCGGCGCCACCCTGATGCTGATGGATCAGGCCCCCGCCGCCGAGAGCCCGCCCTGCGATCCGTCGTGGACGCCGGAACAGCGCCACGCCCACGGCTGGAACGCCGTCGCCCGCCTGTCCGCCGGCCGCATCGAGGCCTTCGCCGCCGTCGCCGCCCACCTGAAATCCCTAGGCCTGTCCGCCCCCGAAATCGTCGCCGTCGACGCCCCCAACGGCCTGGCCGTGATCGAGGATTTCGGCGACGCCCTGTTCGCCAAGGTCATCGCTGAGGGCGCCGAAGAAGCCCCGCTCTACCGCGCCGCCGTCGAGGCCCTGGCCGTCCTGCACGCCGCTCCGACGCCCGAGGTGCTGAGCGGCGCCGCCGGCGACTGGCCCCTGCTGACCTATGACCAGACAGCGCTGCAAGGCGGGGCCGACCTGTTCGTCGACTGGCTGCCGAAACTGGTGCCGTCGCTGGCCTTCGACAACGCCGCCGTCGCCGAATGGCGCAATGTCTGGGCCCCGATCACCGCGGCGGGCGAGGCGGGCGCGACCGTCATGGCCCACCGCGACTATCACGCCGAGAACCTGATCCGGCTGGACGGCAAGGCCGGCGCCGCCTCGGTCGGCCTGATCGACTTCCAGGACGCGGTGAAGGCCCATCCGTCGTGGGACCTCCACTCCCTGCTGCAGGACGCCCGCCGCGACGTCTCGCCCGAGTTGGAAGCCCTGGCTCTGGACCACTACTTCGCCCTGCGGCCCGAGACCGACCGCGAAGCCTTCATGGCGGCCTACGCCGGTCTGGCGGCGCTGAACGAGGCGCGGATTCTCGGCATCTTCGCCCGCCTGATCGCCCGCGACGCCAAACCGAAATACGCCGCCTTCATGCCCCGCATGTGGGCGCACCTGAACGCCAACCTGAAGGCGCCGGGCCTCGAAGCCGTCGCCGCATGGATGGACCGCCACGTGCCGGAGGATGTGCGTCGATGACCGCCGCCGCTCTCTTCCTTCTCCCCTCGAGGGAGAAGGTGGGCCGCCTCGCGGCTCGGATGAGGGGGCGCGTTCCGCCAGTCTCATCCTTGAAATCGATCGGCGCGCCCGTCGCCGCCCGCCCCCTCATCCGTCATGCTGCGCATGACACCTTCTCCCCCGAGGGGAGAAGGGCAGGAGCCGCCACATGACCGCTCCCAAGACCGCCATGGTCCTCGCCGCAGGGCTCGGCACGCGGATGCGCCCCCTGACCAACGACCGGCCCAAGGCCTTGGTCGAGGTCGGCGGCAAAGCCCTAATCGACCACGTGCTCGACCGGTTGGCCGAGGCGGGCGTCACCCAGGCCGCGGTCAACGTCCACTGGTTCGCCGACCGGCTGGAGAGCCATCTCAAGGCCCGCGCCCGTCCCGAAATCCTCATCTCTGACGAGCGCGCCGAACTGCTGGAGACCGGCGGCGGCCTGAAGAAGGCCCGCCCCCTGCTCGGCGACGAGCCCGTCTTCGTGGCCAATATCGACAGCGTCTGGATCGACCACGGCGACGCCTTGGCCGACCTGATCCGTCTGTGGGACCCCGAGCGCATGGACGCCGCCCTGCTGCTGGCCCGACGCGAAGGCGCCATCGGCTTCGAGGGGGGCGGCGACTTCTTCCTGGCCGACGACGGCCGACTGACCTTCCGGGGCGAGGCCGCCAGCGCCCCCTTCGCCTACATGGGCGTCCATATCACCCGCCCCGGCTACGCCGACGCCGGCCCCGACGGTCCCTTTTCGCTCAGCCCCCTGTGGCGGCAATCCGCCGCCGAGGGCCGCCTGTTCGGCTGCGTGCTGGACGGCGACTGGATGCACGTCGGCGACCCGCAGGCGCGCGACGAGGCCGAAGCCCGGCTGAAAGCAGAGGCCTGACCATGTCGGGGGGCCGCTTCGATCCGTTCGCCGGAACCGGGCCGCGCTGGCGCGCCGTGCCCGCCTGGCGGCCCTTCCTCGAAGACCTCGCGGCGGGGGTGCTCGACTGGCTGGGCGATCAGACGCCCGAGACCCTGACCGACGCCACCATCCTGCTGCCCAACCGCCGCGCCGCCCGCGCCTTCTCCTCGGCGCTGGGCCGGTTGGCCGGCGACCGCCCTGTCCTGCTGCCCCAGGTGCGCCCGCTCGGCGATCTGGAAGAGGACGAGCCGCCCTTCGCCCCCGGCGAACTGGGTCTGGACCTGCCCCCCGCCATCGCCCCCCTGACCCGCCGTTTCGAAATGGCGCGGATGATCGTCGAAGAGTTTGAGCCGGGACTGAAGCCCCTGCGGGCGCTCGAGATGGCCGACGCCCTCGGCGGCTTCCTCGATTCCTGTCAACTCGAAGAAGTCTCCGACCTGTCGCGCATCGCCGGCCTGGCCGAACAGGACTTGGCCGAACACTGGCAGGACAGCGCCCGCTTCCTCGGCCTCGCCGTCGAGGCCTGGCCCAAGCGGCTGGAAGCCCTCGGCCTCGTCGATTCCGCCTGGCGTCGCGCTGCGCTGCTGCGCCGTCTGGCCGAGGCCTGGGACGCGCGCCCGCCGTCGCAACCGGTGATCGCCGCCGGTTCGACCGGCACCGTCCCCGCCGCCGCCGACGTTCTGGCCGCCGTGGCGCGGGCGCCGCAGGGCGTGGTCGTCCTGCCTGGTCTCGACCTCGATCTGGCCGACGGCGTCTGGGACCGCATCGATGACCAGCATCCGCAGGCCGCGCTGAAGGCCCTGCTGAAGCGCGCCGAGGTGTCGCGCGATCAGGTCCGCCCCTGGTTCCGGCCCGCCGTCGAACCGCGTCTGGAAGCGCGCGGTCTGGCCCGCCAGCGCCTGATCAACGAGGCCCTGCGCCCCGCCGAGGCCACCGACGACTGGCGCGCCGAGATCGCCCGCCTGCGCGCCGACGCCGCCGAGGCGGGCCAGGCCGCCGACCCCATCGCCGAGGGCCTCAAAGGCCTGTCCGCCCTCTCCGTCCGCGCCGAGGAAGAAGCCGCCACGGCCATCGCCCTCTTGATGCGCGAGACGCTGGAACGGCCCGGCGAGACCTGCGCCCTCGTCACGCCCGATCTGGACCTGTCGCGACGGGTCGAGGCGCGACTGGCGCGCTGGGGCATCATCCCCGACGCCTCGACCGGCGCCCCCCTGTCGCGGATGAGCGCGGGGGTTCTAGTCGACCTCTGCGCCCGCTTCATCGAGACCCCGCTGAAGCCCCGGACCCTGCTGGGCCTGATCAAGCATCCGCTGACGCGGCTGGACCTCGACGGCGCCAGCCCGTCGGACGCCGCCTCGGCGCTGGAAGAACACGCCCTGCGCGGCCCCCGTCCGCGCGACTGGTCCGAAGTGGGCAAGCGCCTGCTGAAGGCCGCCGAACCCGGACGCGGCGGCCAGCCCCTGCCCGAGTGGAAGGCCGCCCGTCTGTCCGGCGCCCGCGCCCTCGCCGCCCGTCTGGAGCAACTCGCCGCCGACGCCCTCTCGGTCTTCACCCCGACCGCCGCCCCCGACGCCGCCGCCCGCGCCCTGACCGCCCTGATCGAGGCCCTGGCCGGCCAGAACGCCTGGGCCGGTCCCGACGGCGAGGCCGCCGCCTCCCTGCTGTCCGCCCTGATCGACGGCGGCGGCTCGCTGGGCGCGGTCAGCCGCGCCGACTTCGCCGCCCTGACCGCCGGTCTGCTGGGCGAGGAGACGATCCGCACGGGCGGCGCCACCCATCCGCGCCTGCGCATTCTCGGCGCCATCGAGGCCCGCCTGACCCGCGCCGACCGCATGATCCTGGCCGGGCTGGAGGAAGGCGTCTGGCCCCGGCCGGCCCCGGTCGATCCCTTCCTGTCGCGGCCCATGCGTAAGACCCTGGGCCTGCCCACGCCCGAGCGGCGTCTGGGCCAGACGGCCCAGGACTTCGTCCAGGCCGCCTGCGCCGACGAAGCCATTCTGATCCATTGCGAGCGACGCGGCGGCCAGCCCGCCGTGCGCTCGCGCTGGCTATGGCGGCTGGAAATGCTGACGCGCGGCGCCGACGCCCCGGCCACGCCGGTCGCCATTCCCAAGCCCGAAGGTCTGGCCGACTGGACCCGCGCGCTGGACGCCCCGCCGCCCGGCGCCGCCCGTTTCGCCCCGCGTCCCATGCCGCGTCCGCCGGTCGATCGCCGTCCGCGCAGCCTCTATGTCACCCGCATCGAGCGCTGGGTGCGCGACCCCTACGCCATCTACGCCCAGTGGGTGCTGGGCCTGAACATCATGGACCGCCCCGGCGCCTCGGCCGAGGCGATGGCGCGCGGCAATGCGGTGCACAAGGCCATCGAGCGCATGACCCTGATGTGGCCCCATGTCCTGCCCGACGACTGCGAGGCCCAGATCGAGGCGTTGCTGATCGAGGAGTTGACCGCCCACGGCTTTGAAGACGCCGCCATGGCGCGCGAGACGCCGCTGGCGCGCAACTGCGCTCGCTGGCTGGCCGGGTTCGAGGCCGAGCGCCGCGCCCGCGGCGTCACCCTGCTGATCGAACAACAGGGGACGATGACGTTTAACGCCCCCGCCGGCCCCTTCACCATGAAGGCCTATGCCGACCGCATCGAGGTGGGCGCGACCGGCGCCGCCATCATGGACTTCAAGACCGGGGGCGTGCCTTCGGGCAAGCAGGTCAAGGCGGGCTTTGCGCCCCAGTTGACCCTGACCGCCGCCATCCTGGCCGACGGCGGCTTCAAGGACACCAACGGGCCGGTGCCGGCGGACGAACTGACCTATGTCCGCGTCGTCGGGCGCAAGAAGGCGGGCGAAGTCGCGGTGCGCGCCTCCGGCCCCGAAGCCGCCGCCCTCGGCGAAGCGGCCCTCGAAGGACTGAAGAAGCGAGTGGCCCGCTTCGACCATCCCGACACCCCCTACGTCTCCTGGGCCGCGCCGCAGTTCATGGGCAATTACGGCGGCAACTACGACCATCTGGCCCGCGTCTGGGAATGGCACGTCGTCGGCGGCGAGGAAGGTGACAGCGAATGAACATCGCCACTCCGCAGATGCGACCCGATCCGCAGATCCGCGCCGCCGATCCGGCCCTGTCGGTCTTCGTCACCGCCAACGCCGGCTCGGGCAAGACGACCACCCTGGTCAGCCGCGTGGCGCGTCTGCTGCTGGGCGGGGCCGGAGCCTCGGCCATCCTGTGCGTCACCTACACCAAGGCCGCCGCCGCCGAGATGCAGGCCCGCCTGTTCGAGACCCTGGGCAAGTGGGCGGTCATGGACGACGCCGCCCTGTCCGCCGAACTGGCCAGGCTGGACGCCAGCGATCCCGCCAGCCTCAACCCGGCCCGCCTGTCCGAAGCGCGCCGCCTGTTCGCCCGCGCGCTGGAGACGCCGGGCGGGCTGAAAATCCAGACCATCCACGCCTTCTGCGAAAAGCTGCTGCGGCGCTTCCCCATCGAGGCGGGCGTCTCGCCGCGCTTCACCGTGCTGGAGAACGAGGCCGCCATCGCCCTCAGCCACGCCGCGCGCGAGGAACTGGCCCGCGCCGCGCTGCGGGACCCCGACGGTCCGGTGGGGCAAGCCTACAGCCATTTCGCCGTCGAGCTGGACTGGGGGCGGTTCGAGAGCCTGCTGGCCATGATCGAGGCCAAACGCGCCGACCTGACCGACTATGTCGCCCGCGTCGGCGACGGCTCGGCCCCCGGCCCCCACCTCCTGACCGGCGCCGACCCGGAACAGACGCCCGACGAGATCGAGGCCGACTTCATCCGCTGGCTGGACCGCAACGAAGTCCGCCGCATGGCCGAGCTGATGGCGACCGGCGGCAAGACCGACAAGGACCGCGCCGCCGAACTGATCCACGCCCTCGAGCACGAGTGGAGCTTCCACGGCGTCGGCGTCGTCTTCCTCACCGGCACGGGATCGCCGCGCAAGTCGATGGCGACCAAGCAGGCTCCGCCCGACGCCGGCGGCTGGCTGACCGATCTGCAGGACAAGTATCTGGCCACGCTGGACGTGGTGCGCGCGGCCAAGGTCGCCGCCGACACCATCAGGCTGCTGACCCTCGCCGTGGCCCACGCCGCCTTCTACGAGGCGGCCAAGGCCGAGCGCGGGGCGTTGGACTTCTCCGATCTGGTGGCCAAGACGGTCGACCTGCTGACCACGCGCTCGACCGCCGCCTGGGTCCTTTACAAGCTGGACGGCGGCATCGACCACGTCCTGATCGACGAGGCCCAGGACACCGCGCCAGAACAGTGGGCGATCATGCGCGCCCTGACCGGCGAGTTCTTCTCGGGCGAAGAGACCGACCGCACCGTCTTCGCCGTCGGCGATCAGAAGCAGTCGATCTACTCCTTCCAGGGCGCCCGGCCGGAGCGGCTGCTGCAGGAGTCTCAGGCCTACACTTCTCTGATCGAAGGGGTCGGGGCGGACTTCGAGGCGGTCGAACTTAAGACCTCCTACCGCTCGACCGAGGACGTCCTCGCCTTCGTCGACCACGCCTTCGCCGATCCCGAACGCACCCGCGCCCTGGTGGGCGAAGCGGGCGACATCCCCCGTCACCTGCCCGCCCGCGTCGGTCAGCGCGGCAGCGTCGACCTCTGGCCCCTGTTCATGGACGAGGCCCCGCCCGAGCGCGACGCCTGGGACGATCCGGTCGATCAGGAAGGCGTGTCGGGCGCGAGGAAGCGCATGGCGGCCGCCCTGGCCCAGGAGATCAGACGTCAGGTCGAGACCGGCGCCACCGTCTATGACCGCACGACCCGCCAGCCCCGCGCCAGCGGCTATGGCGACTTCCTCATTCTGGTGCGCCGCCGCGACGCCACCTTCGAGGAGATCATCCGCGCCCTGAAGACGGCGGGCGTGCCCGTCGCCGGCGCCGACCGACTGAAACTCAGCAGCCATATCGTCTTTGACGACCTGATCGCCCTGGCCCGGTTTGCGCTTTTCCCCGGCGACGACCTGTCGCTGGCCGAGGTGCTGCGCAGCCCCTTCTGCGACGTGGACGAGGCCTCGCTCTATGACCTGGCCGGGCGCGAGAAGCGTCAGGGTCTGTGGCGTGAACTGAAGCAGCGGGCCGAGGAGCGCCCCGAATGGCGCCGGGCGCTGGAGTTGTGCCTGGCCGCCCGCGCGGTGCGCGACCACGACCCGTTCGGCTTCTTCTCGACCCTGCTCAACCGAGTGGACGACACGGGCGTTTCGGGCCGCGCCCGCGTCCTGACACGGCTGGGCCGCGAGGCCGAGGAGGCCATCGACGAGACGCTGAATCAGGTGCTGGCCGCCGAGAACCGGGGCGGGGTCGATCTGGAGACCTGCCTCGCCCTGCTGGAGGCCGCCGATGTCGAGGTGAAGCGCGAACTGGAAGGCCCGCGCGGCGAGGTCCGCGTCATGACCGTCCACGGCGCCAAGGGGCTGGAGGCGCCCGTCGTCATCCTGCCCGACACCACGATGAAGGCGAAGGCCCAGGGGCCGACCCTGATGCCGGTCACGACCGAAGACGGTGAAGCCTGGCTGATGTGTCCCGGCTCGTCGAAAGAAGACTGCGCCGCCTCGAAAGCCGCCCGCGACGCCCGCGAGGCGCGGGTCGGCGACGAGTCCCTGCGCCTGCTCTACGTCGCCCTGACCCGCGCCCGCGACCGGGTCATCGTCATGGGCCGAGGCTCCAAGCGGTCGCCCGAGCCGGGCGACTGGTGGTCGGTCATCGAGGAGACCTTCAACCGCCTCGGCGACGAGGTCCGCACGCTCGACAACAATGTCCGCCGCTACGGCGTCGATCTCGATGTCCTGCCCGCCGTGACCGCCACGGCTGAAGCCCGCCCCGAAGCCCCCGACTGGACCCGCCGGACGCCCGTCCGCGACGCCGCCGCTCGCTTCGCCTCGCCGTCCCAGATGCAGGAGCAGAAACGCATCCCGGCGCCCTCGCCCCTGGCGCGCGGCGAAGGCCCCGGCGCCGGTCTCGGCCGCTTCCGGCGCGGCGACCTGATCCACCGCCTGCTGGAACGCCTGCCCGATATCGCCAGCGGAGACCGCCCCGACGCCGCCGCCCGGATGCTGGCCCGCGAACGCGACCTGTCCGACGATCAGCGGGCCGAGATGATCGGCGCCGCCTTCGCCGTGCTGGACGATGCGCGGTTCGCGCCCGTCTTCGGCGAGGGCTGTCGCGCCGAGGTGGCCCTGACCGGCTCCTCGCCCGACCTGCCCGCTGGCGTCTCCATCTCGGGCCGGATCGACCGGCTGGTGGTCACGCCGGAACGGGTGCTGGTGGTCGACTTCAAATCCAACCGTCCGGCCCCAGATCAGGTCGAGGACGCCGACCCGGCCTATGTGCTGCAGATGGCGGTCTATACGGCGGTGCTGAAGCGCCTCTATCCCGACCGCGCGGTCGAGGCGGCCCTGGTCTGGACCGACGGGCCGAAGCTGATGGCCGTGCCGCAAAGCCTGATGGACGATGCTCTTTCAAATGCGCGTTGATTTGTGCGGGAATCGCACCCACATCTGCCACTGAACGTCGGCCCCATCGTCGGCGCGCCACTAAATGCGCTCAAGCAGCGAGGCCCCGCGGGCCGAGCGTAGCGCCCTAAAGGAGACCACTCATGGCGACTGTCAAAGTCACCGACGAAAGCTTCGACGCCGACGTCCTGAAATCCTCGACCCCCGTCCTCGTGGACTTCTGGGCCGAGTGGTGCGGCCCCTGCAAGCAGATCGGCCCGGCGCTGGAACAGATCGCCGACGAACTATCGGGCAAGGTGACGATCGCCAAGATCAACATCGACGACAGCCCCATGACCCCGTCCAAGATGGGCGTCAAAGGCATCCCGACCCTGATGCTGTTCAAGGACGGCCAACTGGCCTCCATGAAGGTCGGCGCCATGCCCAAGGGCAAGATCGTCGAATGGCTGGCCGAAGCCGGCGTCAAGGCGGACTGATCCGTCTCAGCGGATGAGATCAGGCGGCGGCGCCGAAAGGCCCGCCGCCTTTTTCATGCGTGAAACAAAGCCCTCCCCCTCGAGGGGGAAGGGAGAATCATTGAGGCCAGGTCTCGGGACTGGCGCCCAGCACCTCGCCGGCCAGATACAGCGAGCCGCAGATGACCACCCGTCCAGCGCCCAGCGCCAGAGCGCGGTCCAGCGCCTCGTCCACCGAACCCGCCGGCATGGCGCCGAAGCCGCGCCCTTGCGCCACCGCAGCCAAGGCCGCCGGATCGGCCGCGGCGCCGTCGAAGCCGACGGTGAAGACCTGAGCGTCGGTCCCCTTCAGCGCCTCGAAGAAGCCGCCCGCGTCCTTGTTGGCCAGCATGGCGACGATCAGGGCCAGAGGGCGCGGCGCCCGCGCCTGCCGCTCGGCCAGGGTCCGGGCCAGGGCGCGTCCGGCGTGGGGGTTATGCCCGCCGTCCAGCCACAGTTCGGCGTCCGCCTTCTGCGCCTTTTCGGCATAGGGGCCGGCGGTTAGCCGCTGCATTCGCGCGGGCCAGCGCACGGATTTCAGCCCCTCGGCGACGGCGGCCGCGGGCAGGTCCAGTTCGAGGGCGGCGGCGATGGCCACGCCCGCATTGTCGAACTGATGCGGGCCGCTGAGCGCCGGGGCCGGCAGGTCGAGGAAGCGTTCCTGATCCTGATAGACCAGGCCCCCGCGCTCGGCCCAGGCGTCGAAATCCACGCCCATGACGGTCAGCGGCGAGCCGACCTCGGCCGCGCGCCGCGCGATCACCGCCATGACCGCTTCGGACTGGCGGGCGATGACGCCCCGCGCTCCCGCCTTCAGGATGCCCGCCTTCTCGGCGGCGACGCCTTCCAGCACCGTGCCGAGGAACTCGGCGTGGTCCAGGTCGATGGGAGTGATGACGCTGAGCAGCGGCCGGTCGATGACGTTGGTGGCGTCCAGCAACCCGCCCAGACCGACCTCGATGATGGCTAGGTCGGCGGGCGCCTCGCTCATGGCCAGGAAGGCGGCGGCGGTCGTGCTTTCGAACACGGTGGCCTGGCCCCCCGTCTCAGCCATGACGGCCTCGACCCGGTCCAGCACTTCGTTCAACGCCTCGTCGCTGATCAGGTTGCCGGCCAGACGAATGCGCTCGTTGAAGCGCACCAGATGCGGCGAGGTGTAGGCGTGGACCCGAAGCCCCGCCGCCTCGGCGATGGCGCGGATCAGGGCGACGGTCGAGCCCTTGCCGTTGGTGCCGGCGACATGGACCACCGGCGGCAGCCGATCCTGCGGGTTGCCCAGCGCCGCGCACAGGGCCCGCATCCGGTCCAGCGACAGGTCGATGCGCTGCGGATGGCGGGCCAGAAGGCGCTGCGAAATCGGATCCATGAAGGCGCTTACGCCGCCTTGCGCTTGCCGCCCATCAGCATGGACATGATCTGGCCCAGCTTCGTCGGCAGCTCGCCGCGCGCCACGACCTTGTCGACCATGCCCTTGCCCTGCAGATATTCGGCGCGCTGGAAGCCCGGCGGCAGTTTCTCGCGGATGGTGGTCTCAATCACGCGCGGACCGGCGAACCCGATCAGGGCGCCCGGCTCGGCCAGATGCACGTCGCCTAGCATGGCGTAGGAAGCGGTCACGCCCCCCGTGGTCGGGTCGGTCAGGACGACGATATAGGGCAGTTGCGCCGCCTTCACTTCCTGCACGGCCAGGGTGGTGCGGGCCATCTGCATCAGGCTCAACGCGCCTTCCTGCATCCGCGCGCCGCCGGCGGCGGTGAAGCAGACGAAGGGCACGCCGCGCTTCACGGCTTCACGGGCGGCGGCGACAAAGGCCTCGCCCGCCGCCATGCCCAGCGACCCGCCCATGAAGGTGAAGTCCTGCACGATGACGACCGCGGCCACGCCGTCGATCTGGCCGAAGCCGATGGCCATGGTGTCCTTGCGGCCGGCCGCCTTGCGCGCCGCCGACAGGCGATCGCGATAGGGCTTGCCGTCCGAGAATTTCAGCGGGTCTTCCGGCACGTCGGGCGTGTCGATGGCTTCGAACTGGCCGTCGTCGAAGGTGGCCTTCAGACGCGTCGGCGCATTGATCCGCATGTGACGGCCGGACGGCGTGACCCACAGGGCCGCCTCCAGGTCCGAGCGGAACAGCATCTCGCCGCTGTCCGGATCCTTGACCCACAGATTGTCGGGCGTGTCGCGCCGGCTGACGATCTTGCGCACGCCGGGAGCGAAGCGGGACAGCCAGCCGCCGCGCGGCTTGTTCTCGGGATTTTTGTCGACCATGAGCGCGCCTTTAGACGGTTTCCGCGACTGACGCACTAGCCCGGGCGGTTTTCACCGCATCGGCCAGAGCCTTCACTCGAGCCAGAACGCGGGGGACGGCGGGTTCGTTCGCCGCGAGGGCGGCGGCGACTTCATCGACGAAGACCGAGCCGGCCACCACCGCATCGGCCACGCGGGCGATCTCGGCGGCGCGCTCGGGCGTCTTGACGCCGAAACCGACGGCGACCGGCAGGTTGGCGGCCTTCCTCACCCGTTCGACGGCGGGGGCGACGGAGGCGGCCTGCGCCTCCTTCACCCCGGTCACGCCCGCGACCGAGACGTAATAGACAAAGCCCGAGGTGCCGCGCGCGATGACCTTCAGCCGGTCGTCGTCCGAGGTCGGCGTGGCCAGACGGATCAGCGAGACCTCGGCGGCGTCCAGGGCGGCGGCCAGAGGCCCCGCCTCTTCCGGCGGACAGTCGACCACGATCAGGCCGTCCACGCCCGAAGCCGCCGCGTCGCGCGCGAAGACCTCGTAGCCATAGCTCTCGACCGGGTTGAGGTAGCCCATCAGGATGACCGGGGTGGCGTCGTCGCCCTTGCGGAAGTCGGCCACCAGGTCGAGCGTGCCGCGCAGGGTCATCCCCGCCTGCAATCCGCGCAGCGCCGCGCGCTGGATCGGCGGCCCCTCGGCCATAGGGTCCGAGAAGGCCAGACCCAGTTCGATCAGATCGGCCCCGGCGGCGGGCAAGCCTTTGAGGATTTCCAGCGCCTCGTCCCGGCTGGGATCGCCGGTCATGACATAGGGAATAAAGCCGGCCCGGCCCTCGGCCTTCAGCTTGGCGAAGCGGGCGTCGATGCGAGCGGTCGTCACTGGGGCGTCGCTCCCGCAGCCGCCGCCGGCTGACCGGCGCAGACGTTGCCGGGGATGGTGGCGAAGCCGAGGTAGCCCGGCGTTTCCGGCGCCGAGGGGCGCGCGGTGTCGTAGAAGGCCACCATCTGCAGACCGTCGCAGACGCCGCCGTCCTTGCGCTTGATCAGGACGACGCGATTGTCGTCGCCGTCCGCGACCAGCCAGCCCTGGCTTTCGAAATGAGCGATATAGGTCTCGGCCAGAGCGCCGACGCCGGCGAGCGGCGCGGTGACGCAGAAGGCGCGACCGTTCAGTCCATGCAGGTTGCCGCAGTCCGGCGCCGGCTGGGCGGCGCCCAGCAGGGGCGTGTCGGCGGCGGGCGCGCCCTGCGGTCCGGGGGCGGCAGCCTGCGCCGCGGGCGCCGGAGCAGCCGGCGCCGCCTGGGTCTTAGCCATCGTCAGGGTCGGCGACATGGCGACGGCCAGGGCCGCGATCAGAAGGGTCTTCATGCTCAAAGCTCCACGCCCAGGTGTTTGGCCACGGTGAAAATGTCCTTGTCGCCCCGGCCCGACAGGACCAGCACGACGTCGCCGTCCTTGCCCACGTCCAGCGCGATCTCGCCGATGCGGGCCAGCGCGTGCGAAGGCTCCAGCGCCGGGATGATGCCCTCCAGCTTGGACAGCATCTGGAAGGCGTCCAGCGCCTCGTCGTCGGTGGCCGACAGGTATTCGCCACGGCCGAGGTCGTTCAGCCAGGCGTGCTCGGGCCCGATGCCCGGATAGTCGAGCCCGGCCGAGATGGAGTGGCCCTCCAGAATCTGGCCGTCGGCGTCCTGCAACAGATAGGTGCGGTTGCCGTGCAGCACGCCGGGACGACCGCCCTTCAGGCTGGCGGCGTGTTCGGCCGTATCCAGACCATGACCCGCCGCCTCGACGCCGATCAGGCGCACGCCCTCGTCCTCGATGAAGGGGTGCATGGCGCCGATGGCGTTGGAGCCGCCCCCGATGCAGGCCACCACCGCTTGGGGAAGATGCCCGATCTGGGCCAGCGACTGACGCCTGATTTCCTTGCCGATGACCGACTGGAAGTCGCGCACCATGGCCGGATAGGGGGCCGGGCCCGCCGCCGTACCGATGATGTAATAGGTGTCCTCGACGTTGGTGACCCAGTCACGCATCGCCTCGTTCATGGCGTCCTTCAGCGTCGCCGCCCCCGCCGTCACGGCCGCGACCTCGGCCCCCAGCAGCTTCATGCGGAAGACGTTGGGCTGCTGCCGCTCGACATCCACCGCGCCCATGTAGACGGTGCAGGGCAGGCCGAAGCGGGCGCAGACGGTGGCCGAGGCCACGCCGTGCTGACCGGCGCCGGTCTCGGCGATGATCCGGGTCTTGCCCATGCGCCGGGCCAGCAGAATCTGGCCCATGCAGTTGTTGATCTTGTGCGCGCCCGTGTGGTTCAGATCCTCGCGCTTCAGCCAGATCTTGGCCCCGCCGAAATGATCGGTCAGCCGCTCGGCGAAATAGAGCGGGCTCTCGCGGCCGACATAGTGGGTCAGAAAGCCGTCCAGCTCGGCCTGGAAGCTCGGATCGGCCTTGGCCGCGTCATAGGCCGCCTGAAGCTCATGGATCAGAGGCATCAGGGTTTCGGGCACGAAGCGGCCGCCATAGGGGCCGAAGCGGCCCTCGGCGTCAGGCCAGGCGTAGGTATTGGACAGGTTTGCGTTCACGAGCGGCAGTCTTTCGCGGGAAGGCGACGAAATCAGGACCGGGATACGGCCTTTAGAAAGGCGTCGATCCGGCCACGGTCCTTAACACCCGGCGCGCTTTCGACGCCAGAGGACACGTCGACCAGCGTTGCGCCGGAAATCCGCACTGCCTCGGCGACATTGTCGGGGCTCAGGCCTCCGGCCAGGAACCAGGGCTTGTCGAAGCGGCGACCCGCCAGCATCGACCAGTCGAACGAGGCCCCCACCCCGCCCGGCAGGTCCGAGCCCGCCGGCGGCTTGGCGTCGAACATCAGATAATCGACATACGGAGCCCAGTCGGCGGCGGCGTCGAAATCGGCCGCCTCGCGGATCGACAGGGCCTTAATGGTCCCCGCCCCCGTCAGCCGCCGCACCTCGGCCGCGCGCTCGGGCGTTTCATGGCCGTGCAGCTGGATCAGGTCGGGCCGCAGGATCAGCCCCACCTCGGTCAGCAGGGCGTCGTCGGGATCGACCAGAACCGCCACGATCTTGGCCCGTTTCCGCGCCCGATCGAACAGGGTGGCGGCGTGCAACGGCGGAATGTGGCGGGGGCTCTTTTCAAACACCACCGCCCCGACAAAGGCCGCGCCGCCTTGCAGCGCCGCCTCCAGCGTCTCGGGCGTCGTCAATCCGCAGATCTTGGCGAGGGTCATGAGAGGGAGGTGCGCGAGCGAAGAGGCGAGGTCAAGACGACAACCTCACTTCCCGCTCATCCCGGCGGACGCCGGGATCCAGTGAGAGCCTCACCTGCGACGCTTGCAGCCAAAGCACTGGGCCCCGGCGTCCGCCGGGGTGAGCGGATATGAAGGGTTCAGGCGAAGATCAGCTCAACCTCTTCCGGCGTCAGCAGCCGCCACGCTCCCGGCGCCAGATCGTCGGGCAGGACCAGCCCGCCCAGCCGTTCTCGGTGCAGGGCCTCGACGTGGTTGCCGGCGGCGGCGAACATGCGGCGCACCTGATGATAGCGGCCCTCGGTCACGGTCAGCAGGGCCTCGGTCGGCGACACCACCTCGAGGATGGCCGGCGACAGCGGCTTGTCCTCGCCTTCCAGCACCAAATCGCCCGAGGCGAACAGCGCCCCCTCGGTGCCGACCAGCGGTCGCGCCAGCGTCGCGCGATAGACCTTGGCCACATGGCGTTTCGGCGAAATCACCCGGTGCAGCAGGTCGCCGTCGTCGGTCAGCAGCAGCAGGCCCGTGGTCTGCTTGTCCAGCCGCCCGATGGTCGAGATGGCCGGGTCGCGACGCTTCCACCGATCCGGCAGAATGTCATAGACCAGAGACCCGTCTTCCTTGCGCGAACAGGTCATGCCCAAGGGCTTGTTCAGCAGCATGACCAACCCCTGAACCGGGTCCAGCGGCTCGCCGTCGATCTCCATCCGCGTCGGCAGGTCGGGCGTCACCGGAATGCGTTTCGACACGTCGGTCAGGTCGACGCCGTCCAGCACGATCCCGCCCGCCTTGCCCATGCGCGCCATCTCGGCCCGCGAGCCGTAGCCCATGGAGCCGAGCAGCTTGTCGACGCGGCTTGTCGGGATTTTCTTCACCGTTGCTCACCCACAGCCGTCATCCTCGGGCTTGTCCCGAGGATCCATAGACTCGACGTCTCCGACAGCACGCCCCCATCAACCCCCTGCGCGTCTGGATCCTCGGGACAAGCCCGAGGATGGCGCAAGAGAGACAGGTTCACTTCACCGCCTCAAAAATCTTGTAACCGCCCTTGTCGAGCAGCGGCTTGACCCGCTTGAAGGTCGCGTTCAGTTCGGCCTCATAGGGAAGGTGCCGGTTGGCGACCAGCCACAGCACGCCGCCGGTCTTCAGCAGGGCCGCCGCCTGACGGATGAAGTTCTGGCCCAGACGCCGGTCCTCGGTCCCGCCGTCGTGGAAGGGCGGATTGCTGACGATGAAGTTCAGTTCGCCCGCCGTCTCAAGGGTCCGCACATCGGCCCATTCGAAAGCGACGCGCGGGTCCTCGACGTTCTTCCTGGCCGCCGCCAGCGCGCGCCGGTCGATGTCGATCAGACGCAGGCTCGTCACCGCCGGCGAGCGCAGCGCCACCAGCGACAGCGCTCCGAAGCCGCAGCCCAGATCGGCGCCCGCGCCCTTCAGCGGCGGCATGACTCCGGCCAGCAGGGCCGTGCCGGGATCGACCCGGTCCCAGGCGAAGACGCCCGGCTGCGACCAGGCGTCCAGACCCTCGATCTGTTGCAGGGCGCCGGCGGCGATGGCCGCATCCAGCCCCTCGATCATCTCGGGGCGGGTGACGATGCAGCGGCGATGGTGGGCCTTGGCCGTCTCGCCGACTTCCAGACCGAAGTCCTTCAGCTCCTTGCCCAGACGCGAGCCGCCCTTGCTCTTGTGCGCCATGACGTCCAGCCGTCCGCCGACCTTCAGCGCCCGCAGCGCCATCGCCAGGGTATAGCGACGCTCCACCACGCCCGGCGGGGCGTAAATCATCGCCTCGTCCACCGAACCGGGAGCGAGGTCTTCCAGCGCGGTCGAGCCGGGAATGATGGGCGAGGTCTGCACGGCCCCGGTCGGCACATCGAACACCGCCGGCGGGCGGCCATAGAGAATAGTGGTCATGCGGCGCTCCTTAGCGGCTTTCCGCGCCGAGGCGTAGGCCTCGCCTTGCCTTCCTCTCATAGGCCCGAAATCGTCCCTTCTCCCCTTGCGGGAGAAGGTGGGCCCAAAGGGTTCGGATGAGGGGTCTCGCATGCTCCACCTCCCGCTCATCCCGGCGGACGCCGGGATCCAGTGCGAGCTCCGGACGCCCGCCCCTGGGCAAAGGACTGGACCCCGGCGTCCGCCGGGGTGAGCGGAGTTTGGCGGCAGCACGCACAACCACCCCGCCCAATCCCTGAAAACCCAAGGGATCGCGCCGTCCCATCCCCCACATCCTCGCCCCACCGCCAACCTGCGCCATGCTTTCCCTGTCCCGTCGCAAGGGAGGGCTCGCTTGGCCGGCGAACCGAAGCGGCGGCGGGAGCGGAGAGACCGGGGGTCTTGTCGGACCGTCAGCCTCTCGTCGCGCGCGCCGGGCAAGGGAGCACCCAGCGGAAGGCGGCGACGGATCAGGCGGGCGGTTCAGGAGTGAGAGACGAAGCAGGCGCGAACGCGCTTCTTCCTATCGTGGTCTCAAGTAGCCCGAAGGGCGATAGACCACACTCCATTCATGACGCCGCTGGGGCCTAGCGACG